>NZ_JAFEJA010000002.1:921624-1226186 GCF_016919245.1 Streptomyces zhihengii
GCCGGGGCCGCGTTCGGGCTGCGGCTGCTCGCCGTCCGTGAGGAGCTGACGGCCGAGGAGTGCGCCGAGCCCGGGGCCGCGTCCCCGCTCGACCGGCTCGGCGACGCCCCGCCCGGCTACCGGCTGCTCCCCGCCCACCCCTGGCAGTACGAGCTGCTGCGCGAACGGCCCGCCCTGCGCGCGGCGCTGGCCCGCGGCGACGTCCTCGACCTGGGGACGGGCACGGTGCCCTTCGTGCCGACCGCGTCGGTGCGCACCCTGTACGACGGCGAGACCTTCCTCAAGTTCAGCCTCGACGTCCGCATCACCAACTGCGTCCGCAAGAACGCCCACTACGAGCTCAGCGGCGCGGTCGCGCTCACCCGGCTGCTGCGCCCCGCGCTCGACGACCTTGCCGCCCGCTTCCCCGGGGCGGCCGTCCTGCGCGAACCGGCCTACCGCGGCCTCGCCCTCCCGGGCCCCGGCGGCGCCCCCGACCGCGACCTGCTCGAAGGCTTCGGCGTCATCGTCCGCGAGGGTCTCGGGGCCCGCCAGCGCGCGGGCACCACCGCGCTGCTCGCGGCCGCCGTCGCCGACGAGTACCCCAACGGGCCGGGCCGCGTCCGCCACCTGCTCGCCGGCCGGGGCTCCGCCGCGGCCCTCGACTGGTGGCGCCGCTACCTGGACCTGCTGGTGCCGCCGGTGCTCGCGGCCTACTTCGACCACGGCCTCGTCCTCGAACCCCATCTGCAGAACGTGGTGGTCTGCGTCGACGGCGACGGCCTGCCCGCGCAGGTCCTGCTGCGCGACCTCGAAGGCGCGAAGCTGCTGCCCGGCCCGCACGCGCGGGCCCTCGCCGCGCTGCCGCCCGACGTCGCCGGCCCGCTCACCTACGATCCGGCCCGCGGCTGGCACCGGGTCGTCTACTGCCTGCTCGTCAACCACGTCGCCGAACTCCTCGCCGCGCTCGCCGACCGCCATCCGCGGCTGGAGGACGCCCTGTGGCAGGAGGTCCGCGGGGTGCTGGCCCGCTGCGCCGGCGGGCACCGCCCCGCGCGGCCGGAGCTCACGGCGCTGCTGGACGGTGCGCGCCTGCCCGCCAAGGCCAACCTGCTGACCCGCTGGCGGCGGGACGCGGACCGCGACGCCGGCTACGTCCTCATCGACTCGCCCTTCGCCCCGCGGCGACCGGTGGCCGCGGCGACGCCCGGGACGGAGGCCGGGTGACCGCCCCCACCGCAGCCGTCCGCGACCTCGCCCTCGCGCTCCCGTCCCGGGACCTGCCCGCCTACCTCTACGACCTGGACGCCCTCGGGGCCCACGCCGCCCGCGTCCGCGCCGCCCTGCCGGAGCGCGTCGAGCTGTACTACGCGGCCAAGGCCAATCCGGAACCGCGGCTGCTGGAGACCCTCTCGCCCCACTGCGACGGCTTCGAGGTGGCCTCCGGCGGCGAACTCGCCCATGTGGCCGCCGCCGTGCCCGGCCGCCCGCCGGCCTTCGGCGGACCGGGCAAGACACCGGACGAGATCCGCTCCGCGCTCCGCGCGGGGATCCACCGGATCCATGCCGAGAGCCTCCATGAGCTGCGCGTCCTGGCCCGGCTCACCGACGGCCCCGGCCGCCCCCTCGGCGTCCTGCTGCGGTTCAACCTGCCCCTCGACCCGGAGACCGCGCGCGGCAGCGCCCTCGCCATGGGCGGCACGCCCAGCCCGTTCGGCATCGACCCGGCCGACGCCGACGAGGCGGTGCGCCTGGTGACCGGTGCGCCCGGGCTCGCGCTGCGGGGCGTGCACGCCCACCTGGCCAGCGGACTGGACGCCCCCGCCCTGCTGTCGGTCGCCCGCTCCGTCGTCGGGTGGGCCGAGGAGCTGACCGCCCGTCACCGGCTGCCGCTGCACGAGGTGAACATCGGCGGCGGCATGGGCGTGGACTACGCCCGCCCCGGCGACCGCTTCGACTGGACCGCCTACGGGCACGGCCTCGGCGAGCTGCTCGCCTCCCGCCCCGGACTGCGGCTGCGCGTCGAACCGGGCCGCGCGCTGACCGCCTACTGCGGCTGGTACGCGACCGAGGTGCTGGACGTGAAGCGCAGCCGGGACGAGGACTTCGCCGTGGTCCGCGGCGGCACCCACCATCTGCGCACCCCCGCCACCAAGGGGCACGACCAGCCCTGCACGGTGCTGCCCGTCGGCACCTGGACCGAGCCCTGGCCCAGGCCCGCGGCCCGGTCCGGCCGCGTCACGCTCACCGGCCAGCTCTGCACGCCCAAGGACGTCCTCGCGCGCGGGGTCCCGGCCCCCGGGCTGCGGGCCGGGGACCGGGTCCTCTTCGGGCTCGCCGGCGCCTACGCGTGGAACATCTCGCACCACGACTTCCTGATGCACCCCCGGCCCGGCTTCCACTTCCTGGGCACGGACGGCGGTCCGGCCCCCGGGCCCACGGTCCCGGGGGCCGGCACCTGACCGCGTGTGCCGCGGCCCCCCGCGGCACACGCCCCTCCGGTCAGGCCGTCACACGCGCTGCCACAGCGCGGGGACGTTCGACGGCTCCCAGCCGGCCTGGGCCTGGTGGCCCTGGAGGCAGACGTAGCCGGCGCCGCCGTGGGTGACCCGGTCACCCGCCGCGTAGACCTTCCCCGCGGCCCAGGTGCCGCCGGGCTCCTCGCCCCCCGGCGGCGGCTCCTCGCCGCCCGTGGTGGTCCGCAGCGTCAGGCCGTAGCCCTGGAGCAGCGGGTTGACGGGCTGGTGGTACGTCGTCCCGCCGGTGCGGCAGTCGCCCGAGCCGCCCGAGGTGACGCCCTGCGCCTGGCTGCCGGAGATGTACGAGCCGCCCGAGTCGCCGGGCTCGGCGCACACCGAGGTGCGGGTCACCCCGGTGATCGTGCCCTCCGGGTAGGTGACGCTGGTGTTGTGCTGCTGGATGGTGCCGCAGTGCCAGCCGGTGGTCGAGCCCGACCGGCACACCGACGCCCCCACGGGCTGCTGCACCGAGCCGGTGACCTGCACGTTCTGGCCGCCGGCGCCCTTGACGTACGGCGTGGACGTCCAGTTGGCGTTCGCCAGCACCCACGCGGTGTCCCGGCCGGGGAAGGTGGACGCCTGGAACGTGCCCTGGGCGACCTGGTTCCAGCCGCTGGTGGCGGTGCCCGCACGGCCGCAGTGGCCGGCCGTGGCGAAGCCGTGCTGGGTGCCGCGGGTGACGGCGAAGCCGACCGAGCACCGGCCGCCGCCGCCCATGTAGTACGCGTCGCCGCCCCGGATGTCGTACAGCGGCCGCGGCGCCTCGGTGGTGGCGGTGACCCGCAGCGGGGCCCGGTCCGTGCCGCTCCGGGCGATCAGCGACTCGGCGGCCGCCGGATCGGCGGCGGCCAGCACGACGCTGTTGGCGCGGACGTCCACGTACCAGACCGGCACCCCGGCCGAACCGCCGCGCAGCGCCGCCCGGTCGAGGGCCGCCTTGGCCTTCTCCAGCGCGGCGAGCGAGTGCGCGGCGGGCCGGGCCTCGGCGCCGGCCGCCCGGATCGCCGCCGTGTCCGCCGCCGAGGTCGTCGCCACCGTCAGCGTGGCCGACTCGGCGCCGGACACCCAGGCGCCGGCGAACGTGGCGCCCAGGTGCCGCTGGAGGCGCGCGGCGGCGGCGCCCGCCTCGGCCTCGTTCACCAGGCGCCGCTCGGCCTGGGGCAGGGTGAGCCCCAGGTCGCGCCGCATGGCGTCGAGCAGCTCGGGCGCGGCGGCCGCGGTGCCCAGCGTCCGCGCGGCGGAACGGGCGGCCGGGTCCGCCGCGGTGGGCGCGGCGGACGCGGTGCCCTGCAACGAGGCCAGGACGAGCGCGCCGACGGCCACGGCGCCCGCGCACGCCGCCCTGGCATGTCTGTGGAACATGGGGAGTCCCCTCGGTCTCGGGTGAGGTGTGCCGAAACCGTAGGGACCGCGGGGCCCCGCCGAGCAGATGTCAGCCGGCCCCCTGCATCGCGTTATGGCGGGGCGCGCCCCCGCCCGCCGCCAGCCACCGGGAGTAGCTGGCGCTGCGGCGGGCCGCCTCGTGATGGGCCGCCCGCACATGGGAGATGACCGCCGGCGCCCCCGCGGCGGCCGGCGACGCGGGATGCCAGCCCAGCAGATGGCGCCAGACCAGCGGCGTGCCGGCGAGCGCGCGGGTCACCAGGCCGGGGGTGGTGGGGAAGGTGGCCCGGCACAGGCCGACCGCCCGGCCCACCTGCACCAGGTGCACACAGGACGCGGTGTCGGTCTCGTAGACGCGGGCGGGGGTGAAGCCCGCGCGGACGCACGCCGCCGCGAAGCAGTCGCCGAAGCAGCCGTCGCCGGGGACGTCCGCCCAGTCCTGGCCCGCCAGTTCGGCGAGCGGGATCTCCTCCAGCGCGGCGAGCGGATGCCCGGTGGGCAGCATCACGAACACCGGGTCGCGGGCCACCTCCGTCCAGGCGAGCCGTCCCGCCTCCGGGGGCGCGCTCTCGCCGCAGGTGCCGATCAGGGCGTAGTCCAGGCGCCCTTCGACGGCCTGCGCGGCGATCTCCCGTTCGGACCAGGAGGTATGGGTGGCCACGCTCGCGTCCGGCTCGGCCTCGGCGAGCCGGTCGATGAGCCCGCCGAGCAGCGGCCCGTGGGTGCCCCCGAGCCGGAAGCCCCGGCTCCCGCCGTCCCAGGTCCGGGCGAAGCGGACCGCCTCCTCCTGGAGGTCGTGCACCGCGGGCAGCACCACCCGGGCCCGGTCGAGGACCAGCTCGCCGAGCGCGGTGGTGCGCACCCCGCAGCGTCCGCGCTCGAACAGCGTCCCGCCGAGGGACCGTTCGATCCGGCGGAGCTGAGCGCTCAGCGCCGGCTGGGCGAGTCCGAGCGCCGTCGCGGCCTTGGTGAGGCTGCCGGCGTCGGCGATGGCCCGGATCGTCTTCAGGTGCCGCAACTCCAGTTCCATACCGGCAGCTTGACGGCGGTCACCCGGCCCGGCAATACACTGGTCCGGACCAATGCTGGGCCGGGTTCACGGTCCGGCGAGGCCCCGCGGCGGGTGCCCGGCACCGGGACGGCGCGTCCCGTGGTGCACCGGACGGCGCGCCCCGTGCGGTGCTCGGCGCACGGATCGCCGAGCCCTTGCCGGGTCCGCGCCTCACGGTTCGATGAGGCCGACCCGGATCGCGTAACGCGTCAGCTCCAGGCGGTCCCTGAGCCCCAGCTTCTGGAGCAGGTTGGCCCGGTGCCGCTCCACGGTCTTCGCGCTGATCACCAGCATGTCGCCGATCTCCTTGGAGGTGTGGCCCTCCGCGACCAGCTTGAGGATCTCCTCCTCGCGCTCGGTGATCGCCCGCTCCGGCAGCGGATCGCCCTCCCGCGCCCGGTCCAGATAGCGCCGGATCAGCGTGGTGATCGCGCCCGGGTAGATGAACGGCTCGTCGCGCATCGCCGCACGGCACGCCTCCACCAGGTCCCGGTCGGCGACCGACTTCAGCACGTAGCCGCTCGCCCCCGACTTCAGCGCCTCGAAGAAGTACTGCTCGTTGTCGTACATGGTGAGGATGAGGATCCGCAGGTCGGGCCTCAGCCGCGACAGCTCGCGGGCCGCCTGGAGACCGGTCAGCCGGGGCATGGCGATGTCGAGCACCGCCAGGTCGATCTCCTCGCTCTTCGCGAGGGCGACGGCCTCGGCCCCGTCGCCGGCCTCCGCGACCACGGTGAGGTCCGGCTCCCCGTCGAGGATGAGCCGCACCCCGCGCCGCACCAGCGCGTGATCGTCGGCGAGCAGGATACGGGCCGCCCGTCCGGGTGCCTGGGTCGTCATACGGTGCTTCCTTCCGTGGCCGGCACGCGCAAACGCACCTCCGTTCCGCCGTCCGCCGATGGGCCGAGCGTCAGCCCGGCGTCGATGAGCAGGGCACGCTCGCGCATGCCCTGGATGCCGGAGCCCTCCGGCGCGCCGCCGAGCCCGGCGCCGTCGTCGCGGACCACCAGGTCCACGGCGCCGCCGGGGCCCGGCTCCAGCCGCAGGTCCACCGAGCGCGCCCCGGCGTGCCGGGCCGTGTTCGTCAGGCTCTCCTGAGCCACCCGGTACACCACCAGTTCCTGCTTGTCGTCCAGCTCGGGGAGCCCGGGGGAGATGTGGTGGCGCACCGTGAGCCCCGGCGCGGTGAACTCGGCCGACAGGGCCCGCAGCGCACTGTGCAGCCCCAGCTCCTCCAGCACGCCCGGGCGCAGCCGCCGGGCGATCCGCCGGATCTCGTCCAGCCCGCCGCGGGTCGTCTCCTGCACCTGGCGCAGCTCCTCCCGCAGCGGCTCGGGCACCTGGTCGGCCGTCCGCTTCAGATGGAGCAGCACCGCGGTGAGCGTCTGCCCCACCTCGTCGTGCAGTTCCTGCGCGATCCGCTGCCGCTCCGCCTCCTGGGCGGACAGCGCGAGGGCGCTGCTCGTCGCCCGCTCGGCCTCCAGCCGCTCCAGCATGGTGTTGTAAGTGGTGATCAGCTCGGCCATCTCACCCGGCCCGGCCACCGCCGCCCGGCTGCCGGGACGCAGCAGGTCGGCCGAGGTCATCGCCCGGGTGAGCCGGGCCAGCGGGGCGAGGCCGATCCGCAGCAGCACCGCGTTGGCGACCAGCATCACCACCAGCCCCACCCCGATCACGAGCGCCTCCACCAGCAGCACCGGGGTGGAGACCGTCACCGGGCCGAGCAGCAGCAGCACGGCCGCCACCAGCACGGCGGCGTTCAGCAGGAAGATCCGCCAGAACAGCGACATGGTCCCGCCTCTCTCGTGGGGGTTTCCCATCGTCGCCGTCGTACGCCCGTGCCACCGCCTCAGGCCGTCCGCCCGGGGCTCACTCGTCTCCACTCCCAGCTTTTCGGCCGGGAGCGGCATCTGTCCATCCGTGCTGACACCCATATCGCGCCACGGTACGGGGATGAAACGATGGCGCGTTGTGTGCGGTGGCCGTCCCCTGCCGGGGGCGGCCGCCGCGCGAGCAGTCGTTGCACGAATTGAACGGACAAGGAGGACGGGCCGTGCCCGCTCCACGGATGAGCACCACGCCCCTGCCGGGCATCGGTGTCCAGTACGACCTCACCACCCGCGAACACCGCCATCTGTCGGTGATCGCCCACCGCGACGGGACGAGGTCGGTCAACGTCTACCGGCCGGACGATCCCGACGCCTGCGCGCATTCCCTGCATCTGACGAGCGCCGAGGCGTCCTCGCTCATCGACGCCCTGATGCCCGACCACCACAGCCCCAGCGTGCTGCACACGACCGACCTCGGCCTCGTCGCCGAGCGCATCGAACTCTCCGCCCACTCGGTGTGGAACGGGCGGGTCATGGGGGACCTGCGCCTGCGCACCGAGACCGGCGCCTCGGTCGTCGCCGTGCTCCGCCGGGCCGACGCGGTGCCCTCCCCGGGCCCGGACTACCGCCTGGCCGGCGGCGACACCCTGATCGTCGTCGGCACCCGTGAGGGCGTCGACGGCGCCGCGGCGATACTCGGGCGGGAGTGAGCGGTGCACTCTGCTGTCTTCCTGATCGAATTCGGCGCGATCATCCTCGGGCTCGGCCTGCTGGGACGGTTCGCCGGACGCCTGCGCTTCTCGCCCATCCCGCTGTACCTGCTGGCCGGACTCGCGTTCGGTGAGGGCGGCCTGCTGCCGCTCGGCGCGAGCGAGGAGTTCGTGGCGATCGGCGCGGAGATCGGCGTCATCCTGCTGCTGCTGATGCTCGGCCTCGAGTACACCGCCAGCGATCTGGTCTCCAACCTGAAGACCCAGTACCCGGCCGGACTCGTCGACTTCACGCTCAACGCCCTGCCCGGGGCCATCGCCGCGTTCCTCATGGGCTGGGGACCGGTCGCCGCCGTGGTCCTCGCCGGTGTCACCTGGATCTCGTCCTCGGGCGTCATCGCCAAGGTCCTCGGCGACCTCGGCCGCCTCGGCAACCGCGAGACGCCCGTCATCCTCAGCGTGCTGGTCCTCGAAGACCTCGCCATGGCCGTCTACCTGCCGATCATCACGGCACTGCTGGCCGGTGTGGGTCTGGCGGCCGGCAGCGTCACGCTCGCGATCGCCCTGGGCGTCGCCGGCCTGGTGCTCTTCGTCGCCGTCCGGTACGGCCGTGTGATCTCGCGGTTCGTCAGCAGCGACGACCCCGAGAAGCTGCTGCTCGTCGTCCTCGGCCTGACCCTGCTGGTGGCGGGCATCGCCCAGCAGCTCCAGGTGTCGGCGGCCGTCGGCGCGTTCCTCGTCGGCATCGCGCTGTCCGGTGAGGTCGCCGAGGGCGCGCACACGCTGCTCAGCCCGCTGCGGGACCTGTTCGCCGCCGTGTTCTTCGTCTTCTTCGGCCTGCACACGGACCCGTCCAGTATTCCCCCGGTGCTGCTGCCCGCCCTGGCGCTGGCGGTCGTCACCGCGCTGACGAAGATCGCGACCGGGTACTGGGCGGCCAAACGCGCGGGGGTGGGCCCCAAGGGCCGCTGGCGCGCCGGCGGCACCCTGGTGGCCCGCGGCGAGTTCTCGATCGTCATCGCCGGACTCGCCGTCTCCGCGGGCATCGAGCCCATGATGGGACCGCTGGCCACGGCGTACGTCCTCATCCTGGTCGTCGTCGGACCGCTCACCGCCCGCTTCACCGAGCCCGTCGCGCTGAAGCTCATGGCGCTGCGCGGCAACGGCCCCGCCGCGCCCGCCGCGGCTCCCGAGCGGGTCGAGGCCAGGGTCGACGTCCGCGACTGACGAAGGCGCCGTCTCCCGCCCCGCCCCGTGGGCGCGGGCGGGGGACACCGCCGGACGCGCACGCCGGTGAGCGCGCTCACCGGCGGATCCGCCGGCGGGTGGTCGGCGGCACCGAGAGGCTGACGCTTCCGGCCAGCACCAGGCCCGCCGCGAGGAGGATCCCGTTCGGCAGCGCCATGCCGGCCACGGCCGCGACGATGCCGAGGGCCAGCACGGCCCACGCGAGCACGTCACGGCGGCGCAGGCCGCTGCTGCGTACGGTGATGTGCCCCACGCCACTGCTGCGCATCGCCTCTCCCTCCGCCGGAACGGGTGACCGGGTCCCTCACGGAACGGGTGACCGGGTCCCTCATCCACCATCGCCCCTGGCGCGCCGTCGCGGTATCGGGGACGGCACCCATTTCGCACCCGGCGGCGCCCCGAGGGGCCGCGGAGCCCGGGAGACCCGAGGTCACAGCGGTCCCCACAGATGCGCCCGGCTGCGGATCCGGTCGTGCACCAGCGCCAGCGGGGGATGGACCAGCGCACCCGCCCGCACGGCGAGGTACAGCGTGTTCAGCGGCGGCGCCGCCGGCTCGTGCAGCAGCTCGACCGACCCCGCGGTGAGGGCCGGCTCGGCCAGGTACCGCGGGAGCGCGCTCACGCCCGCGCCCGCGACGACCGCGGCGAGCACGCCCCGCAGATCGGGGACGGTCACGGCGACACCGTTCGGCGGCCGGCCGCCGAACTCGCTGAGCCAGTACCGCCGCACGATCGGCAGGTCGTCCGCGTAGACGACGAGCGGGAGGTGCGCCAGCGCCCCCACGGGGTCCTCGGCCAGCCGCACCGGATCGACGCTGCGGGCCAGCGCCGGCGGCCCCACCAGCACGAACTCCTCGTCGATCAGCGGGGTCGCGGCGAGATCCTGCCGCAGCGGCCGGACCGCGGACACCACCAGGTCCGACTCACCGGCCGCGAGTCCCTCCAGCAGCTCGGCGGCCAGCCCCAGCGTCACCTTCAGACGCAGTCCCCGGGCCGTCAGCGGGGCCAGCGTGGGCAGCACCCGCAGTGTGATCAGCTCCGCCGGACCGGCCACCCGCACCGTCCCGACATGCGCGGCGAGCCCGCTCGACGGGTGCGTCGCGGCCCGCAGCTCGTCGATCCTCGTCCCGATCCGGGCCGCCAGGTCGGCCGCCCGAGCCGTGGGTGCCGCGCCCCGCCGGGAGCGCACGAAGAGGGTCTCGCCGAGCTCCTCCTCCAGCCGGGCGAGCTGTCCGCTGACCGCCGGCTGCGTCAGGCCCAGCCGCTCGGCGGCCGCCGACAGGGAACCGCAGCGGTAGATCTCCAGGAACGTGGACAGCAGGTCGAGGCCCGGCACGCGACCTCCCGTCCATAAGAAGTCTTATGACCTCCATGATGCCCGCGGGCCCCGCCGGGTGAAAGCTGGGTGCAGTCCGCCCGGGGCGCCGCGCCCCGGGGAACCAGCCCCACTCCGCGAAGGACTCCCATGTCGAAGATCCTCATGATCGTCTCCGGTGCCGACACCCTGAAGCTGGCGGACGGCTCCGCGCACCCCACGGGCTTCTGGGCCGAGGAGGTCGCCGCGTCGCACGAGGTGCTGCGCGCGGCCGGTCACGAGGTGTCGATCGCCACCCCGGGCGGCACGCGCCCCGTCCCCGACCCCATCAGCCTCGACGCCCGCGGCGGCGTCGACGAGGACGCCGCCCGCCGCTTCCGCGCCTACCTCGACGGGATCGACGCCGAACTCGCCGCCCCGCTCGACCTCGCGGCGGTCTCCGCCGACGACTACGACGCGGTGTACCTCCCGGGCGGCCACGCCCGATGACCGACCTCGCCGTCAGCCCCGCGCTCGGCAGGCTGCTGACCGGGGCCGACCGCCGGGGCGCGGTGGTGGCCGCGCTCTGCCACGGGGTGGGGGCGCTGGTGAGCGCGGTCGGCGACGACGGGGCGTTCGCCTTCGCCGGGCGCGAGGTGACCGCCTTCACCGACGAGGAGGAGGCCCAGGGCGGTCTGGGCGACCGCTCGCCGTGGTTCGTGGAGTCGCGCCTGCGGGAGCTGGGCGCCGTGGTGACGACCGGCCCCGCGTGGTCGAGCACCGTCGTCGAGGACGGCAACCTGATCACCGGCCAGAACCCGCAGTCCAGCGCCGACACCGCCCGCCGCGTGGTGGGCGCCCTCGGCAACCGCTGAGCCGGCGCGGCGGCGCCACGCCCCGACGGGGGCGCGGCACCGCCGCGTGCCTCGCGGTGCGGCTATGGGCGTGTGCCGGCGCTTCGGCGGCCGCGTGCCTCGCTGCGGGGCCGTGGGTGTGTGCCGCCGCTCCCGCGGGCCTGGCGCCGCCGCGGGGCGTGTCCGCTCCCGTTGTTGGCGGCTCGCGGCGCCGGCGCCCTACCGCGGCTGCGAGGGCTCCAGCGAGAACGAGTGGCCCGCCGGGTCGGCGAACAGCCGCGCCCCGCGCGGCCCCGGGCCCCCGCTGTCCACCGGCATCGCCCCGAGGCTCACCGCCTCGCGCTCCGCCGCGTCCATGTCGCCCTCGGCCACGAAGATGCACAGATGCGACTGGAGCGAGTCCTCCGGCCGCGGCCAGCTCGGCGGCGCGTGACCGTGGTCGCGGCGCACCGCGACCCGTACGCCGTCCGGGGTGTGGACCTCCACCAGATCGCCGTCGGCGCCGGGGCGGGCCTCGCCCCCCAGCAACCCGGCGTAGAACTCGGCCAGTTCGAGCGGCTCGGCGGCGTCGAGGACGAGAACGGGGACCTTGGGTGTCGTCATGGGGCTCCGCCTACCCCCGCCGCCGGCGCCCATACGGCCCCGGCCGCCGCGGGACGGTTGGACCGCCCCGTACCGGGTACCCGGGGCGCGGCAGCGGGGAGCGTCCGGCCGCCGAAACGGTGACCTGAGCGAGCCGCAGGGTCACATACCGTGACGAGCGGCTAGCCTGAGCGCGGCCGTACGAAGGAGCACGCATGCTGGTGTACGGCGTCCCGCAGCCCGGCGAGCGGCGCCGCGCAGTGGTTCCCCGAGTCCCTGAGAGCCGGACACTGGTGATGAACGACAAGACGACCCGGTCGATGACGGCCGCCCCCAGTGCCTCCATGTACGGCGCACCGTGCTGGGTCAGCCTGATGGCGCGCGACCTCGGGGCCGCGCAGGACTTCTACGGAGCCGTCCTCGGGTGGGAGTTCCGCAAGGGCCGGCTCGGCGAGGAGTTCAGCGTCGCCCTGTCCGGCGGCGTGCCCGTCGCGGGGATCGGCGCCCTCGCGCCGAGGCTGACCGTCGCCGTCGCCTGGACGCCGTACTTCGCCGTCGAGGACGCCGACCGGACGGCCGCGCGGATCCGGGAGCGCAGCGGCACCGTCGCCGTCGGCCCCATCTCGCTCTCCACCGGGCGCGGCCTGCTCGCCGCCGACCGCGACGGCGCCGTCTTCGGGGTCTGGGAGGGCGAGCTGGTCCGCGACTGGCCCGCCTGGCGCGACAGCTCACCCGCCTGGATCCGGCTGCTCGCCCGGGACGCCTTCGAGTCGGCGATCTTCTACGGCGAGATCCTCGACTGGGCCGCGGACCGCGCGGGCTGCTGCGAGGTGAGCTATGTGGAGGACGCCGTCCAGCTCCACCGCGAGGGCCGGGTGCTCGCCCGGCTGACCTCCGGGGCGGACCCCACCTCGGACAACCCCCTCCTCCACCCGCGCTGGCACGTCCACTTCGGCGTCGAGGACGTCGAGGAGACCGCCCTCACCGCCCGTCGGCTCGGCGCCACGCTGCTCGGCGAGCGCTTCACGCCCCGCGGCCGCGAAGCGAGCCTGCGCGACCCCGACGGCGCCATCTTCACCGTGAGCTCGGGCAACGACACCCTGCCGGGCTCGTCTCCCCACTCCGCCAGCCCCTGACCGGAGTTCGCCCGTCCGGCACCTCTCCCGGGGACGCGCCCGGCATGGTGACGGACGGTGACAGCCTGCGTGGCGGACGACGCCGTCACGGATCACAATGAGGCACCGGACGGACATCGTTCCGCCGTGTGCCGGGGGTTCGCAGAAACCGGGAGACACACGATGCTGATGCCCGACACGAGCGTCGTCACCAGGCTCATCGCCCGCTACCGGGCCCAGGAGCACCGCCTGCTCGACGCTCCTCACGACGAACGAGCGCGGCGGAGGTTCGAGGACACCGCCTACACGCTCTGCGTGCTGATGTGCGAGCGCTCGGCCCGGGAGGCCGTGCTCGCCGCCGAACGCTACGTGCACCGCCATGTCCGGGCCGCCCCGCAGCCCGTGGCGGCCAGACGCGCGGCGTCCGGCGGCTGCTGACCGCCGGCCCGGGGCGGCGTCGTGCCGCCCCGGGCCGGCGGCCGTGCCGCGCCCCGGGCCGACCGCTCGTCACGAAGAAGGAGGAAGGTGCCCGACGCCCGCACGGCACTGAGCACACGGGTCCACGCGCTCCTGGCCAGGCGCAGGGACCCGGTCGTCGCCCAGACACTCCGCTCCACCGCCGCCGCGACGATCGCCTACGTCGTCGCGCTCCAGCTCAGCAGTGAGCCCGCGCCCCTCACCGCTCCGCTCACCGCGCTGCTCGTCGTGCAGGTGACGCTCTACTCGACCCTCACCACCGGCGTCCGCCGGGTGAACTCGGTCGTCGTCGGCGTGCTCATCGCCATCGGCTTCAGCGTGCTCGTCGGACTGAGCTGGTGGAGCCTCGGCCTCATCATCCTCGCCTCGCTGGTGGTCGGACGCTTCGTGCGCGTCGACGAGTTCGTGCCCGAGGTCGCGATCAGCGCCATGCTGGTCCTCGGGGTCACCCAGGTCGCCGACACGGCCTGGGACCGCGTCCTGGAGACGCTGATCGGCGCCGTCGTCGGCCTGCTGTTCAACGTCCTGTTCGTGCCGCCGGTCTGGGTGGAGACGGCGGGCGACTCCATCGAGGACCTCGCCCGCCGGATGCGGCGGCTGCTGCTCGGCATCGGCGACGAACTGACCCGCGAGACCCCCGTGGAGCGCGCCGCCGAACGGCTCCACGAGGCCCGCCGGCTCGACAACGAGGTCGCCGACGTCGACGCCGCGCTGCGCCAGGCCGAGGACAGCCTCCGGCTCAACCCGCGGGTCAAGGAGGGGCTGTTGCACCGCATCGTGCTGCGCACCGGCCTCGACACCCTGGAGATCTGCGCGGTCGTCCTGCGGGTGATCGCCCGCACCATCACCGACCTCGCCAAGGAACGCAAGGACGAGGCGCTGTTCCCGCACGAGGTCGGCGTGGCGCTCCAGGAGCTGCTCGCCCACGTCGCGGACACCCTGGTCAGCTTCGCCGTGCTGGTCACGACCCGGACGAGCGAGAGCGCCGACGCCGCCGAGGAACGGCTCACCGGCGAACTCGCCGCCGCCCGTGCGAGCCGCGACACGGCGGCCGACCTGCTGCTGGAGGGGGTGCAGCGGCTGCCGCGGCAGTGGCAGCTCCACGGCGCGCTGCTCACCGAGATCGACCGGATCCTCGACGAGCTGGACCTCGACCACCGCTCGCGCCGCCTGATGGAGGAACTCGACCGGCACACCCGGGAGCAGCGCGAGCGGCGTCCGCGGGTGTTCGCGCTGGGGGAGCGGGCACGCGGCAGGGGCAGTCCACCGGATCGGGACGGGTCCGGCCGTCAGCAGACCGACAGGAGCCACCGATGAGCCGAGCCCCCGACGTGTCGCTGGGCACCGTCACCACCAAGGTGCCCGCCCGCCTCGACCGGCTGCCGTGGTCGCGCTGGCACTGGATGATCGTGATCGGCCTCGGCACCGTCTGGATCCTCGACGGCCTGGAGGTGACCATCGTCGGCAACATCGCCAGCCGGCTGTCCGAACCGGACAGCGGGCTGCCGATCTCCGACGCGCAGGTCACCGGCGTCGCCGCCGCGCTCTACGTGGCCGGCGCGTGCTCCGGGGCGCTGTTCTTCGGCTGGCTCACCGACCGCTACGGGCGCAAGAAGCTGTTCCTCATCACCCTCGCCGTCTACCTCGCGGCGACGGCGCTCACGGCGATCTCCTTCTCGGTGTGGTGGTTCTTCCTCTTCCGGTTCCTCACCGGCTTCGGCATCGGCGGCGAGTACGCGGCCATCAACTCGGCGATCGACGAGCTCATCCCCAGCAAGTACCGCGGCCGGGTCGACCTCATCATCAACGGCAGCTACTGGCTGGGCGCGGTCGGCGGCGCGCTGCTGTCCGTGGTCGCGCTGAACACCGACATCTTCCCCGCGGACGTCGGCTGGCGGCTCACCTTCGCCCTCGGCGTCGTCCTCGGCCTCGTCATCCTGCTGGTGCGCCGCCACGTCCCGGAGAGCCCGCGCTGGATGTTCATCCACGGCCGCTCCGAGGGCGCCGAGGAACTGGTGGCGGACGTCGAACGGCGGATCGAGGCGGAGAAGGGCGAACCGCTGCCGGAGCCGGCGCAGGCCATCACCATCGAGCAGCGCCGCAGCATCGGCTTCATCGAGATCGCCCGCACCCTGTTCCGCCGGTACCCCAAGCGGGCCGTGCTCGGCTTCTCGCTCTTCATCGGGCAGGCGTTCCTCTACAACGCCATCACCTTCGGCTTCGGCTCGATCCTGGTGAAGTTCTTCGACGTGCCCAGCGGGAACACCGGCTACTTCTTCGCCGTGATCGCGTTCGGCAACTTCCTCGGGCCGCTGCTGCTCGGCCGGCTCTTCGACACCTGGGGCCGCCGCCCGATGATCGCGGGCACCTACATCCTCTCCGGCCTGCTGCTCTTCGTCACCGCCTGGCTCTTCGACGAGGGTCATCTGAACGCCACCACGATGACCGCCTGCTGGTGCGTGGTGCTGTTCTTCGCGTCCGCGGGGGCCAGTTCGGCCTATCTGACGGTCAGCGAGATCTTCCCGATGGAGACCCGGGCCATGGCCATCGCGTTCTTCTACGCGATCGGCACCGCCGCGGGCGGCATCTCGGGCCCGCTGCTCTTCGCCGATCTCACCGAGAGCGGGGTGGTCGGCGACGCCGCGCTCGCCTTCTCCATCGGGGCCGCCCTCATGGTGGCCGCCGGGCTGGTGGCGGTGTTCTTCGCGGTGGCCGCGGAACGCAAGTCGCTGGAGGACATCGCGACACCGCTGTCCGTCACCGAGGCCGAGGGGCGCAAGGACTCCTGACCGGTGGCGGGGCAGGGACTCCTGACCGGCGGCGGGGGAGGGCGCCGCTCAGGCGGCGTCCCGCATCACCTCGTCCCGCAGGCGGTCGCAGCTGCGGCTGATGAGACGCGACACGTGCATCTGGGAGATCCCGAGGCTGCGCGCGATGCTGCTCTGCGTCATGTCGCGGAAGAACCGCATGTACAGGATGGTCTGCTCGCGCTCCGGCAGCCGCCGCAGCCCCGGCTTGACGGCCTCCCGGTCGACGAGGACGTCGATCGCCGGGTCGGACGAGCCCAGGGTGTCGCCGAGGCTGTACCCGTCGTCGGCGCCCGGGAGCTCCGCGTCGAGCGACAGGGCGGAGAAGCTCTCCAGGGCGTCCAGGCCGACGAGCGTGTCCTCCTCGCTGAGCCCCGCCTCGGCGGCGACCTCGGCGACCGTGGGGGAGCGGCCAGAGGTGGTGGAGACCAGGTCGCGGCGGGCGGTGCGGACCCGGTTGCGCAGGTCCTGCACACGGCGCGGGACGTGCAGCGCCCACATGTGGTCGCGGAAGTGCCGCTTGACCTCGCCGACGACGGTGGGCACCGCGAAGCTCTCGAAGGCCCCGCGCTCCGGGTCGTAGCGGTCGACGGCCTTCACCAGACCGAGCGCGGCGACCTGCCGCAGGTCCTCCAGGGACTCGCCCCGGTTGCGGAAGCGCCCGGCGATCCGGTCGGCCATCGGAAGCCAGGCGGCGACGACGGCCTGGCGCAGCTCCCGCCGGTCCGGCCCGTCGTCGAGTTCCGCCAGTCTCCTGAAGGCCGCCGCGGTGTCGGGTGCGTCGGAGTGGCTGTGCTTGCGGTGTGGGTGCATGCGCATGATGTGCGGTCTTCCTCGCAGGGGGTCGAGGCCTCGAAGGAACGCACCGCGGGCGCGGTCCGCGCCGGTCGCCCGGCCGCGGGCCCCGCTCCGCGGGGCGTGCTCGCGCGGAGCACATGACGCGGCTGCCCGGGTCTTTCGTACGGAAACGTCGCGGAACGCGATCGTCCGCCGGAAGGCGGGGCAGACGCCGTACGTTCCGCGGGTGTACACCGCACGCGCGGTGGGTACCCGTCGCGACGCGGGTGGATCACCCGCTCCCGGGCGGTGCGCCGCGTACCGCCGGACAATGGTCGAAAGCTTGTCCGACGGGCGGGCGCAAGGGTCGAGGAGGCGGAGCCCATGGGTGCGTCGGACGCGGGGGAGTCCCCGGAGAGGGAGTCGGGCGACGGGCGCTTCGCGGTGCGCGACAGCCGGCGCGGGGACACGGTCGTGCTGTCGCTGAGCGGCGAGCTCGACCACGACACCGCCGAGCCGCTGCGCGAGGCCCTCGACCGGCACACCGGCGCCGCCGCGGAGCGCGTCCTGGTCGACCTGAGCGGTCTCACCTTCTGCGACTCCACCGGACTCAACGTGCTGCTCCACGCCCGGCTGGCCGCCCACGACGCGGGCGGCAGCATCGAACTGGCCGGGCTCCGCCCGCCGGTGGCCCGGATGTTCGAGATCACCGGGGCGCACACCGTCTTCCGCGTCCACGCCGGCCTCGACGAGGCGCTGGCGCGCGAGCGGCCCGCGTGACGGGCCCGCCGATGCGTACCGGGCCGGACGGATCCCGCGGACAGACCAGGAGGCTGGCGCTGTTCGGCACCCGGGGCGTGGTCGGCCGCTGCCGCGACTTCACCCATGAGGCGCTCCGCGACTGGGGATGGCCGCGCGCCGACGGGCCGGAGCCCTGGCAGGACCCGCCCGGCGAACTCGTCGAGGACGTGCTGCTGCTCGTCTCCGAGATCGTCACCAACGCCTGCCTGCACGCGGGCGGACCGCAGGAGCTGGCGCTCCACCAGGACGCGCGGCTGCTGCGCATCGAGGTCGCCGACGCCGACCCGGCGCCCCCGCACCGCCGTGCGCCGGGGGACCTGGCCCAGCCCGGCGGGCACGGCCTGATCATCCTGGAGCGCCTCTCCGACCGCTGGGGCTCCGAGCCCCGCGGCACCGGCAAGGTGGTCTGGGCCGAGGTGCCGGTGCCGCCCGTCTGACCGCCGCCGTCGGCCCGAGGAGGTGCACAGGGAAGTGCCCGGCCCCCTCCGAGGGGGCCGGGCACTTCCCCGTGCGGTCGTCCGGGCAGGTCAGACGGTCTCCTCCGTGAGCGCCTCCCGCAGCACGCCGAGGATCCGGTGCAGCAGCCGCGAGACGTGCATCTGCGACACCCCGAGCCGCTCACCGATCTCCGACTGCGTCAGCTCGTCGCAGAAGCGCAGCGAGAGGATCAGCCGGTCCCGCTCGTCGAGCCCGGCGATCACCGGCCGCAGCGCGGTCAGGTTCTCCACCAGGTCGTACGAGGGGTCCTCGGCGCCCAGCCGCCGCGCCACACCGGTGCCGGACTCCTCGTCGTCACCGGCGGCCGTGTCCAGCGACTGTGCGCTGTAGCCGTTCGACGCCAGCTCGCCCTGGACCACCTCCGCCTCGCTGACGTGCAGGTACTCGGAGAGTTCGGGGGTGGTCGGCCGGTGGCCCAGCTCCTGTTCCAGGACGTCCATCGCCTTGGCCAGCTCTATCCGCAGCTCCTGGAGCCGGCGCGGCACCCGCACCGACCAGCTCGAGTCGCGGAAGTAGCGCTTGATCTCGCCGACCACCGTCGGCAGCGCGAAGGAGGCGAACTCCACCCCGCGCGAGACGTCGAAGCGGTTGATGGCCTTGATCAGCCCCACGGTGCCGACCTGGACGATGTCCTCCATCGGCTCCGCGCGGTTGCCGAAGCGCAGGGCGGCGAACCGGACCAGGCTGAGGTTGAGCTCGACCAGCGTGTTGCGCACGTAGGCGTACTCCGCGGTCCCCTCCTCCAGCTCCGCGAGACGCTCCAGCAGCGAGGCCGACAAGGAGCGTGCGTCGGCCGGGCCGACCGACCGCGGGTCGTCGGACACCGGCGCCGCGGGCGGGCGCGCGTCCTCGCGCGTCCCGGGGCCGGAGACGGCTCCTGAGCGGGTCTGCACGGTGTTGAACATCTGATGCCCTTCGCCGGGTACGGAGTCTGGGCGGCCTGTCCCAATCATGCCTTTTAAACCCTTTTCAAGGCTACTTCCCGGTTTGGATGCTTTGATGCGCCGATCAGGGGAACCGGGAGCGTATGGGACACGCATCCGAGCTGGGCACCACCGGGGAGACCAGGAGGTTCGTGCTGGAAAAGGGGCCGGGAGGCGTCGGGAGGTGCCGCGATCTGACCCGCGGAGCGCTCCGTGACTGGTTCGGCCTCACCGGCCCCGTCCACCCCGTCCTCGTGGGCGACATCCTGCTGCTCGTCTCCGAAGTCGTCACCAACGCCTACCGCCACGGTGGCGCTCCGTACGAGCTGGAGCTGGTCAGAGGCCGCGGCCGCATCTGGGTCCAGGTCAGCGACGCCAGCCCCGAGCGCCCTCGCCCGCACGGCCCCCACCGGGCGGCCCGGGCCTCCGGACACGGGCTGTACCTGCTGCAACGGCTCTCCGCCGACTGGGGCTGGGCGCGCCACGGCTCCGGGAAGTCGGTCTGGTTCGCCGTGGACGTGCCCGGATGAGGCCGCCGCCCGGCCGCCACCGCGCGCGGGGTGGCGTGTCCGGGCCCCCGTGCCACAGTGGAGGGCGGGAAGGCCGTGCCTCCGGCTCCGGGGACGCGGCGCACCGCCACCCGGTGAGGTCGCCGATGGACGCGTCAGCCCCCGGACCGGGCCCCGAAGCGGGCCGGGAGTCCGCGGAACCGAGCGAGGAGGGCCTGCGGAGGCTGCTGGCCGGTCTCGTCGCGGTTCGCGACGGAGACCTGTCGGTCCGGCTCCCCGGCGACACCTCGCCCCTGCTCTCCGAGATCGCCGGCATCTACAACGGCATGGTCGACCAGCTCTCGCTGGTCACCTCCGAGGTCACCCGCGTCGCCCGCGAGGTCGGCGGACAGGGGCTGCTCGGCGGCCAGGCCAGGGAACCGCGCGTCAGCGGGGCGTGGAGCGAGCTCACCTCGGGCGTCAACACCATGGCCGACAACCTGACCTCCCAGGTGCGCTCCATCGCCCAGGTCGCCACCGCGGTGGCCCGCGGCGACCTGACGCAGAAGATCCGGGTCGACGCCCGCGGGGAGATCCTGGAGCTCAAGGAGACCATCAACACCATGGTCGACCGGCTGTCGTCCTTCGCGGAGGAGGTCAGCCGGGTGGCCCGCGAGGTGGGCACCGACGGCAACCTCGGCGGCCAGGCGACCGTCCGCGGCGTCTCCGGCACCTGGAAGGACCTCACCGACAACGTCAACTCGATGGCCACCAACCTGACCAACCAGGTCCGCAACATCGCCCAGGTCACCACCGCCGTCGCCCGCGGCGACCTCACCCGGAAGATCGACGTGGACGCCCGCGGCGAGATTCTGGAACTGAAGACGACCATCAACACCATGGTCGACCAGCTCTCCTCGTTCGCCGCCGAGGTGACCCGCGTGGCCCGCGAGGTCGGCAGCGAGGGGCGGCTCGGCGGCCAGGCCGAGGTCGAGGGCGTGTCCGGCACCTGGAAGCGCCTCACCGAGAACGTCAACGAACTCGCCGGCAACCTCACCCGCCAGGTACGCGCCATCGCCCGGGTCACCAGCGCGGTCGCCGAGGGCGACCTCACCCGGTCCATCACCGTCGAGGCGCCCGGCGAGGTCGGCGAACTGAAGGACAACATCAACGCGATGGTCGAGTCGCTGCGCGCCACCATCCGGGCCAACGAGGAGCAGGACTGGCTCAAGACCCACCTCGCCCGGATGTCCTCCCAGATGCAGGGCGCCCGCAACGTCGACGAGCTCGCCACCCGCATCATGGACGAGGTCCCGCCGCTGGTCAGGGCCCAGTACGGCGGCTTCTTCCTGGCCCGCGACACCCCCGGCGGCCGGGAACTCGCCCTGATCGCCTCCTACGGGTCGCCCGACCCGCCCGGGACGCCGCGCGTCTTCCGCTTCGGGCAGTCCCTCGTCGGCCAGGCCGCCCACAGCCGCCGGCCCGTCCAGGTCGACGACCTGCCGCCCGGCTACGCCACGGTCAGCAGCGGCACCGGCAGCGCCGACGCCGCCCATCTGCTGGTGCTGCCGGTGGTCCTGGAGGGACAGGTGCTGGCCGTGGTGGAACTCGCCGCGCTGACCCCGTTCACCGGGGTCCACCGCGACTTCCTCGACCGCTTCGCCGAGAGCGTCGGCGTCAACGTGGGCACGCTCATCGCCAACAGCCGCACCGATGAACTCCTCGGCCGGTCCCAGCGGCTCACCGCCGAGCTCTCCACCCGCTCCAAGCAGCTCACCGCACGGCAGGAGGAGCTCCAGCGCTCCAACGCCGAACTGAAGGAGAAGGCCGCGCTGCTGGCCGACCGGAACCGGGACATCGAGCGCAAGAACCTCGAGATCGAGCAGGCCCGCCAGGAACTGGAGGCCCGTGCGCAGCAGTTGTCCCGGACCTCGATGTACAAGTCCGAGTTCCTGGCCAACATGAGCCACGAGCTGCGCACCCCGCTGAACAGCCTGCTGATCCTCGCCCAGTTGCTCGCCCAGAACCTCGACGGCAACCTGACCGCCAAGCAGGTCGACTACGCCGAGGTCATCCACTCCGCGGGCTCGGACCTCCTCCAGCTCATCAACGACATCCTCGACCTGTCCAAGGTGGAGGCGGGCAAGATGCCCGTCCACTTCGCCGAGTTCGCCCTGCCGGAGCTCCTGGAGTACGTGGAGGCGACCTTCCGGCCGGTCGCGGGCGAACGCGACCTCGCCTTCGCGGTGATCGCCGAGCCCGGCACCCCGCGGACGCTCGTCACGGACGAGGCCCGGCTGCGGCAGGTCCTGCGCAACCTGCTCTCCAACGCGCTGAAGTTCACCGACCACGGCCGGGTCGAACTGCGGGCCGCCGTCGCGGCGGAGGACGAGGTGCCTGCCGCGCTGCGCGACGCCGGACCGGTGGTCGCCTTCCATGTGCACGACACCGGCATCGGGATCCCCGCGGACCGGCTGGAGAGCATGTTCGGCGCCTTCCAGCAGGGCGACGGCACCACCTCGCGCCACTACGGCGGCACCGGCCTCGGGCTGTCGATCAGCCGGGAGGTCGCCAAACTGCTCGGCGGCGCCATCGACGTCCGCAGCACCCCCGGGCGCGGCAGCCGCTTCACCCTCTATCTGCCGGCCGGCGGCCGGGGCGGCTCCTCCGACGTCACGGCCGCTCCCGTCCACGAGCCCGCCGAACCGGCCGCCCTGCCGGCCGGCGCGCCCCCGCCGGCCGACGGCCGCGCCGTGCTCGTCGTCGACGACGACAGCCGCAACGTGTTCGCGCTGACCGAGGTCCTCCGGGGCGCCGGGATCCGGGTCCTGACGGCCGACAACGGCGCGGACGGCATCGAGCTCCTGCGCGGGAACGAGGACGTCGGGCTCGTCGTCATGGACGTGATGATGGCCGGCATGGACGGCTACGCGGCCATCGCCGCGATCCGTGAACTGCCCCGCAACCAGGCGGTGCCGGTCATCGTCGTCACGGCCAAGGCGATGCCCGGGGACCGCGCGGAGGCGCTCGCGGCCGGCGCCGACGACTGGGTGGCCAAGCCCGTGGACACGGCGGAGCTGCTCGCGATGATCAGCGAACGGCTCGCGTCGGAGCCCGGATGACCGCCGCCCGCGCCGCCCGGTTCACACCGCGCGCCCCGCCGAGGGGCGCGCGGGGGCGAACGGACGCACACGGACGCACACGCACGAGAGGAGAGAACATGATCATGGGCAGGGCCAAGGCCCGGCTGAAGCAGCTCCGGGGCCGGATGGAGGAGTCCGACGGCATCGTGCTGGAGAACGAGCGCCTGCGCGAGGAGGGCCGCCGGCGGGCCCAGCAGGGCCGGGACGAGGAGGCGGCCGCCAAGGCCGAGGCCGAATCCCGCCGCCGCGACCACCGCGACCACCGCGACGGCACCGACCGGCACTGACCTGAACCGACCGGCACCGGTCTCCACCGGCCTGCGCTGACCGGCGCCGACCGGATCCGACCTCCACCGGGCCTGCACCGGGCCTGCACCGGCCTGCGCCGACCGGCAATGACCGGCACTCACGTGCGCCGGCCGGCCGGTGCCGCGGGCCCGGGGTCAGCCGACGCGGATGGCGACGACGCTCGTGTCGTCGTCCGTGTCCCCGGTCGCGCGCGCCAGGAGACCCTCCACCAGGGCGTCGACGCCCGTCGTGCGCAGGGTCTCCACCGTGCGGCAGAGGGCCTCCAGACCCTTGTCGAGGCCCTCCGTACGGCGCTCGACGAGCCCGTCGGTGTACAGGAGCAGGGTGTCGCCCGGTTCGAGCCGCAGGGTGCGTTCGCGGTAGGCGGCGCCCCGGGCCGCACCGAGCAGGACGTCGTACGGGGCCTCGACCAGGCGGGCCCGGCCGTCGCGCAGCAGCAGCGGCGGCAGATGGCCCGCGTTCGCCCAGCGCAGCACCTGCCCGGCGGGATCGTAGAGCGCGCACAGGGCGGTGGCCGTGGGCTCCCCGGGGACGTGCAGCGTCACCTCGTTGAGCCATCCCATCAGCCGCGCGGGGTCGTGCCCGGTGAAGGCCAGTCCGCGCAGCGCGTTGCGCAGGGCGACCATGCCGGTCGCCGCGTCCATGCCGTGGCCGGCGACGTCCCCGACCGCCACCAGGACCCGGCCGCCGGGCAGCGGGAGCACGTCGAACCAGTCGCCGCCCACCCGGTACTCGGCCGCCGCGGGCCGGTAGCGGGCCGCCGCGGACAGCCCGTGCAGGCTCCCCGCCGACGGCATCTGCGGCACGATCGCCTGCTGGAGCCGCAGCACCAGCCGGTGGCGCAGCACGGCCTGCGCCCGGACCGCCGTGAGCTGGTCGAACGTCGCGTTGAGCGCGACCTCCGCGTGGTACTCGGCCGAGACGTCCTGGTAGACGCCGGTGATCCCGGTCAGCGCGGGCCCGCTGATCAGCGGCTCTGCCGCGATGCGCACATGGCGCGGGCCGCCGTCCCGGCGGATCAGCCGGACCACGGCCGAGGCGCCCTTGCGCCGGTCGATCACGTCGCCCAGCAGTTCGCCGAAGGCGCCGGCGTCGTCGGCGTGCACCAGCGGGCCCAGTTCCGCGAGCGGCACCGGGGCCGCGTCCTTCGCCATGCCGAAGATCGCGTACGTCTCCTCCGTCCACGCCGTCGTGGCCGACATCAGGTCGTCCTGGAACAGCGCCATCCCCTGGAGCCGGGCCACCGCACGGCGCAGCGCCGTCCGCGGGTCGCTGTCCGTGTGCCAGAGCACCACCGCCCGCTCCGGTCCCGCGGGCAGCACCCGTACGTCCAGCATCGGGTCCGGGACGTCCCGGGCGTGCTCGGCGGGCAGCCGGGCGGCGCGCTGCGGCACCGACACGTGCCAGGCCCGCCGTGCCATCGCCGTCAGGTCCCGGTGCAGCAGCGGCAGGGCGGCCTCGACGGACTCGCCGGCCGCCCGGTCCGCCCCGCTGAGCGCCTCGGCGGCCGGCCGGTTGAGGTGCTCGACGGTGAGCGCCCCCGTGGCGTCGTCGCGGCGCAGGGTCATGCCCGGATGGACGAGGGAGTCCAGCAGGTCGTCCAGGGCGGGCACGGGGGCGGCCGGGTCGGCGTCGGCGGCCAGCAGCCGCCCCGCCACCTCCACCAGCCGGGGCAGCGCCGCGCGCACCCGTGCGTCGAAATCCGTCTCCCGGGGCCAGACCACCAGGGCGAGGCCGGTGTTCTGGCCCCGCAGCCGCAGCGGGATCACGGCCCGTGCCGCCCTCGGCGAGGGGCCGGGCAGTGTGTCGCCGTCCCGGGTGCCGGACGGCAGCCACACGGGCTCGCCGCCGGACAGCGCCGCCCGGACGGACGGCGGCGTGGCGGGCGGGATCCAGCGCCACTGGTCGGCCTCCAGGGCGGAGACGCCGGCGTGCCCCGCGAGTTCCAGGCAGCCCGTGGACGTCAGCCGCCACAGCCACAGGGCCTGGGCGCCGAGCGGGCGCAGCCCGCCGTCCAGCAGGGTGCGCGCGCCGCGCGCGGCCGAGTCCTCGGTCTCCACGGCGGCGGCCACCTGCCGCAGCGTCCGGGCCTCCTCCCGGTGGGCGGGGGTCCTCGGCGGGGCCGACACGGCGATGTACCCGGCGACGGAGTTCACGATGTCGGCCGCGAGGTCCTCGGGGGAGCTCCCGGCGGCCGCGGCGAGGCGGTTCAGGTGCTCGGCCGCCTCGACGGGCGGCAGCCCGAGCTGGGCGGCGAGGACGCCGGTCGCCACGTCCGTCAGGTGCTGCCGGGGGAGTTCGCCCGGCGGCGGGCCGGACGGCGGTGTGCCGGAGTCGCCCCGGTCGCCCTCCGGTCCCGGGGGACCGGGTGCAGCAGCGCTCACGACCACTCCCCTCTGCGGCGGCCGTGACGGCCGTCCGAAGCGCGCCCCCGTGGGATGTTACGCGCGCGGCTCCCGCCGGGCCGGGCCCGCGCGCGGCTTCGGAGGGGCCGGAGGGGTGTCCGGCCCCGGCCCCGTGGCGGTGTGCGGCGGGCGGGCCCCGGCCTCCCCGCGCAGGGCCGTCCGGGTGAACGGGCCCCCGGGCGCACCGGCCCGGGACGGTGCGCCCGGGGCGGCGGGCGCCCCGGGGTGTGCGGGACCGGCCGGGGCGGGCCAGTCTGGGGGGATGACACCGGTGTGTCCGTTGACGACGGCGGCACCGGCGGGAAGACGGAAAGGGGACGGTTGACGTGAAGGAGACCGGGCGCCAGGGCGTCGATCCGGCGCGGCTCAGCGAACAGGACCTGCTGCGCGAACTGGAGACCATCCACCGCAGCCGCCACGACACACTGCTGTACGGCTCGGCGGCCGCCCTCGCGGCCCACAACGCGCGCATGGCGGACCTGGAGGGCGAGTACCTCCGGCGCCACCGGGACCGGCCCCCCGCCTCGGGCCGCACCCGCGAGGGCGCCCGCGCCCGCGAGAGCTGACCCGCACCGGCCCGGGCACACGGCAGCGGGCCGGCCGCCCCGGTGCGGGGGCGGCCGGCCCGTCGGCCGTTCCGGGGTTCAGCGGGCGGCGCCCACCCCCGCGGCCTTGGCGAACTCCGCGGTGAACGTCTCGCAGAACGCCTTCAGGTCGTCCGGCTTGCGGCTGGTGATCAGGGTGCTCGGGGCGGCCGTGCAGACCTTCACCCGCTCGTCCACCCAGGTGCCCCCGGCATTGCGGATGTCGGTGCGCAGACTGGGCCACGAGGTGAGGGTCCGGCCGCGTACCAGGTCCGCCTCCACCAGCGTCCAGGGCGCGTGGCAGATCGCCGCGATCGGCTTGCCCGCGTCGGCGAACGCCTTCACGAAGGCGACCGCGTCCTCGTCCATCCGCAGGGCGTCCGGGTTCGCCACACCGCCGGGCAGCACCAGCGCGTCGTAGTCGCCGGCCGACGCCTCGGACACCACCTGGTCGACGGGGAAGGTGCCGGCCGCGTCGAGGTGCTCGAAGGCCTGCACCGTGCCCGGCCGGGTGGAGATCAGCCGGGGCTCGCCGCCGGCGTCCTTCACCGCCTGCCACGGGTCGGTGAGTTCGATCTGCTCCACACCTTCGTGCGCGGTCAGAAATGCGATCGGCATGTTGCGCTCCTCGGGTCGTCCGCCGCCGGCCGATCCGGTTCCGCGGCCGGCGACCACGCACGGGTACCCGCCGCGCGGCCGCCGACACACCCGGGGGCGGGCCCCCGCGCTGCCTACGGGGTGCGCCCGAAGGCCTCCAGGATCCGCTGCGCCGCGAGGGTCGCCGTCAGCTCCCCGTCGCGGACCGCCCGCTCGACGGCGGGCGCCTCGGCGCGGACGGCCGGGTGCCGGTGCAGGCGGTCCATGAGGGTCTCGCGGACCATCGACCACGTCCAGCCGATCTGCTGGTCACGCCGCTTGGCGTCGAGCCTGCCGGTCGAGTCCAGCAGCGCGCGGTGCTGCTCCAGCCGCTCCCACACCGTGTCGAGACCGGTGTTCTCCCGGGCACTGCACGACAGCACCGGCGGGGTCCACGCGGCGTCCGCCGGGTGCATCAGCCGCAGCGCGCCCGCCAGTTCACGGGCGGCGGCGCGGGCGTCGCGCTCATGGGGGCCGTCGGCCTTGTTGACGGTGATCACGTCGGCCAGCTCCAGCACCCCCTTCTTGATGCCCTGGAGCTGGTCGCCGGTGCGGGCGAGGCTCAGCAGCAGGAAGGAGTCGACCATGTCGGCGACGGCGGTCTCCGACTGGCCCACGCCCACCGTCTCGACCAGCACGACGTCGTAGCCCGCGGCCTCCATCACGATCATCGTCTCGCGGGTCGCCTTGGCGACGCCGCCGAGGGTGCCCGCGCTGGGGGAGGGGCGCACGAACGCGGCCGGGTCGACCGAGAGCCGCTCCATCCGCGTCTTGTCGCCGAGGATGGAGCCGCCGGTCCGGGTGGACGACGGGTCCACCGCGAGCACGGCGACCCGGTGCCCGAGACCGGTCAGCATCGTCCCCAGGGCGTCGATGAACGTGGACTTGCCCACGCCGGGCACACCGCTGATGCCCACCCGCCGCGCCTCGCCGGTGTACGGCAGCAGCTCGGTGAGCAGTTGCTGCGCGAGCACCCTGTGGTCGGGGCGGGTGGACTCGACGAGCGTGACGGCGCGCGCGATGTACGCACGCGAGCCGTCCCGCACGCCTTTGACATAGGTGTCGATGTCGATCGTCGGAGGCATGGCCTACAGCTCGTGGCCGAGCGAGCCGGCGAGGGTGCGCACCAGGTCCCGGGCGGCGTCCGGGATCACGGTGCCCGGCGGGAAGACCGCCGCCGCGCCCGCGTCGTGCAGCGCCTGCACGTCCTGCGGGGGGATCACGCCGCCGACGACGATCATGATGTCCTCGCGGCCCTCGGCCGCCAGCTCCTCGCGGAGCGCGGGCACGAGCGTCAGGTGCCCGGCGGCCAGCGACGACACACCGACGATGTGCACGTCCGCCTCGACCGCCTGCCGGGCCACCTCGCCCGGCGTCTGGAACAGCGGGCCGACGTCCACGTCGAAGCCCAGGTCGGCGAAGGCGGTCGCGATCACCTTCTGGCCGCGGTCGTGGCCGTCCTGGCCCATCTTGGCCACCAGGATGCGGGGCCTGCGGCCCTCGGCCTCCTCGAAGGCGTCGACCAGCGCACGGGTACGGTCCACCGACGGTGACATGCCTGCCTCGTTCCGGTACACACCGGAGATCGTACGGATCTGGCCCGCGTGCCGGCCGTACACCTTCTCCAGGGCGTCGGAGATCTCCCCGACGGTCGCCTTCGCCCGCGCCGCGTCCACGGCCAGCGCGAGCAGATTGCCCTCCAGCGAGCCGCCCTTCGACGGCTCGGACCCGGCGGCCGCGGTCAGCGCGCGCAGCGCGTCCTGGCAGGCCGCCTCGTCGCGCTCGGCCCGCAGCCGGCGCAGCTTCTCCACCTGCTGGGCGCGCACCTGCGAGTTCTCGACCTTGAGCACGTCGATCTGCTCGTCGGACTCCACCCGGTACTTGTTGACGCCGATCACCGGCTGCCGGCCGGAGTCGATGCGCGCCTGGGTACGGGCGGCGGCCTCCTCGACGCGCAGCTTCGGGATGCCCGCGTCGATGGCCTTCGCCATGCCGCCGGCGGCCTCGACCTCCTCGATGTGCTGCCAGGCGCGGCGGGCGAGGTCGTGCGTCAGGCGCTCCACGTAGGCGCTGCCGCCCCACGGGTCGATGACCCGGTTGGTGCCCGACTCCTGCTGGAGCAGGAGCTGGGTGTTGCGGGCGATGCGCGCCGAGAAGTCCGTCGGCAGGGCGAGTGCCTCGTCGAGCGCGTTGGTGTGCAGCGACTGGGTGTGTCCCTGGGTCGCCGCCATCGCCTCGATGCAGGTGCGGGTGACGTTGTTGAAGACGTCCTGCGCCGTCAGCGACCAGCCGGATGTCTGCGAATGGGTGCGCAGCGACAGCGACTTGGGGTTCTTCGGGTCGAAGGTCCGCACCAGCTTCGCCCACAGCAGCCGCGCGGCGCGGAGCTTGGCGACCTCCATGAAGAAGTTCATGCCGATCGCCCAGAAGAACGACAGCCGCGGCGCGAAGGCGTCCACGTCCAGGCCCGCCCCGATACCGGCCCGCAGGTACTCCATGCCGTCGGCCAGCGTGTACGCGAGCTCCAGGTCGGCCGTCGCGCCGGCCTCCTGGATGTGGTAGCCGGAGATCGAGATGGAGTTGTACCGCGGCATCTTCTGCGAGGTGAACGCGAAGATGTCCGAGATGATCCGCATCGAGGGGCCGGGCGGATAGATGTAGGTGTTGCGGACCATGAACTCCTTGAGGATGTCGTTCTGGATGGTCCCGGCCAGCTTCTCGGGCGGTACGCCCTGCTCCTCGGCGGCGACGATGTACAGCGCCAGCACGGGCAGCACCGCGCCGTTCATCGTCATCGACACGCTCATGCGGTCCAGCGGGATGCCGTCGAACAGCTGCCGCATGTCGTAGATCGAGTCGATCGCCACACCCGCCATGCCGACGTCGCCGGTCACCCGGGGGTGGTCGCTGTCGTAGCCGCGGTGGGTCGGCAGGTCGAAGGCGACCGACAGGCCCTTCTGCCCGGCCGCGAGGTTGCGCCGGTAGAAGGCGTTCGACTCCTCGGCCGTGGAGAACCCGGCGTACTGACGGATCGTCCAGGGCTGGTTGACGTACATCGTCGGGTACGGGCCGCGCAGGAACGGCGCCATGCCGGGGAAGGTGCCGAGGAAGTCGAGCCCTTCCGCGTCCCGCCCGGTGTACAGCGGCTTGACCGGGATGCCCTCGGGGGTCTCCCAGATCAGCGCCTCCGCGTCCTTGCCGGTGGACGCCTCGACGGCCGCGCGCCACTCGTCCTCGGTCGCCGGGCCGGAAGCCGTGCCCAGCTCGATCCCCGTGAAGTCAGGGATGCCCATCACGCCACTCCGATCCGGTCGAGGACGGAGCCCAGGACGGCGACCGCGTCACCGCCCGCGACGACGAACTCGTCGACCCCGGCCTTCTCGTAGGTCTCACGCAGGTCCCCGGGCCGTCCGGCGAGGAACACCCGCTCCGCGCCCGCCGCCTTCAGCGCCTCGGCCACGGGGGCGGCCTGCTCGGCGTAGAGCGCGTCGCTGGAGCAGACGCAGGCCACCCGCGCCCCGCTCGCCGCGAAGGCGGCGGCGGCCGACGCGGCGTCCACCGTCACCGGGTCGTGCACCGGCTCGATGCCGCCGGCCTGGAAGAGGTTGGCCGCGAAACCGGCCCGCGCGGTGTGCGCCGCGGCCGGGCCGAGCGCGGCGACGAACACCTTCGGCCGGGCTCCGGTGGCCGCGAGATGGGCGTCGGAACGACTGCGCAGCGCCTCGAACGCCTCGTCCCTGCGCACCACGGGCAGACCGCCGCCGGGGCGTGCGGGCGCCGTGTCGCGCACCACGGGTGCCTCGGCCAGCAGCGGGAACTCGCTGACGCCGGTGACCGGTTCGCGGCGGGTCGCCAGCTTCCGGCTCCGGGCCTGCCAGGTGGCGCCGATCCGGTCCGCCACCAGCCCGTCGCGCAGCGCCGCGGCCTGGCCGCCCGCGCCCTCGATCTCCTGGAACCAGGCCCAGGCCGCCTGCGCCAGCTCCTCGGTCAGCCGCTCCACGTACCAGGAGCCGCCCGCCGGGTCGACGACCCGGCCGAGGTGGGACTCCTCCATGAGGATGGTCGACGTGTTGCGGGCGATGCGCCGGGCGAACGCGTCGGGCAGCCCGAGCGCGTGGTCGAACGGCAGCACGGTGACCGAGTCGGCGCCGCCCACTCCGGCCGCCATCGAGGCGACCGTGGTGCGCAGCATGTTCACCCACGGGTCGCGGCGGGTCATCATCACGGACGAGGTCACGGCGTGCTGCACCTGTGCGGCGGCACCGCCGGTGACCCCGCTGACCTCGGCGACCCGGGACCACAGCCGGCGCGCGGCGCGCAGCTTCGCGATCGTCAGGAACTGGTCGGCGCTGGCCGCGTAGCGGAATTCGAGCTGACCGGCCGCCACGTCGGCGTCCAGCCCGGCCGCGGTGAGCTCACGCAGCCAGGCCACCCCGGTCGCCAGCGAGCAGCCCAGCTCCTGGGCCGCGCTGCCGCCCGCCTCGTGGTAGGGCAGCGCGTCCACGACGACGGCCCGCAGGCCCGGGTACTCACGGGCGCAGCGCGCCGCGAGCGCGGCGGCCGCGGCCGTCCCCGGGGCGACGAAGCCGTGGTCGCCGGTGCGCGCCGCGTGCCCGTACGGGTCGGCGCCCAGGTTGCCGAGCGCCGCCGCAGGGGCGACGCCCCGCTCCGCGTGGAGGGCGAACAGGGCCTCGGCGGCCGCCTCGAACCCGGCGCCCGCGTCCAGCACCACCGGCGCGAGGTCCAGCAGCACCCCTTCGAGGGCCGTACCGAGGCCGCCGGCGGGCACGCCGCCGTCGCCGACGGTCAGCCAGAGGGAGGTGACGCCGTTCTCCAGGTCGCCGAGGACCGCCTCGTTCGTCCGTACCGGATCGGGCCGGTCGTGGCGCTGGCGCACGTCCCAGCCGGACACGGCGCCGCCCTCCGGGCGGCCGCCGCGGGTGAACGGAGCGAAGCCGGGCAGCCCGGCGCCGTCTGCGGAGTCCGCGCCGTCGGCCGTGTAGAGAGGACGGGTGGTGATCCCGTCCTCCAGAGCCGTGGACAGCGCTTCCTCCGCCGCCGAACCCTGGGCGTCCTTGCCTGCCTTGCGCAGCACACCCTCGACGAGGCGCTGCCACTCTTCGCGGGTCGCACCAGGGAATTCGGCGGCCAGTGTGAACCCGTCATCGGGGAGGACCGTCATGGCCACGATGCTAGACAGCGCCGGGGCCGCCACGTAGCCCCTATCTTCTGTGACCTTGCACTCTCCGGTCCGCACTTGATCGCTCGCACTGTGTGCACTACCCGGGACATGACCGCACCGCGGCCGGGTACCCGCAACAGCGAAACAGCAGCACACAGCACGGACAGCGCACAGAACCGAACCGAGAGAGGTGGTCCGCGTGGGTATCGGCGGATGCATCATCCTGATCGCCGCGGGGGCGATCCTGACCTTCGGCACCGACTGGGAAGTCGAGGGTGCCAACCTCGACGTGGTGGGGTTGATCCTGATGGCAGTGGGGCTGATAGGGGTCGCCACGTTCACCAGCATCGCCAAGCGCCGCCGTGTCGTCGTCCCGCCGGCCACACCCGTCATCGACGAGCGGGCCACGCGCCGCCCCTACGAGTGAGCGGCGGGCCCGACGGGACGCACGGAGCGAGGCCCCGCCACAGCGCGTGACCGCCTCGCCGGCCGCCCCCCGGCGTTTGACGGCCGGGCGGCCGGGCACTCGCACACCGCCGGGCGCGCCCCGTCCTGCTCCCCGTCCCCAAGGAGCTGACATGCGAGTCTCCACGGCTCAAGACGAACAACTGGCAGAACTCGGGCAGCAGTTGCGGGTCGACGCGATCCGCGCCGCCGACGCCGCCGGGTCGGGGCACCCCACCTCGTCCATGTCCGCGGCCGACATCGCGGCCGTCCTGCTCGCCCGCCATCTGCACTACGACTTCGACCGGCCCGAGCACCCCGGCAACGACCGGTTCGTGCTGTCCAAGGGCCATGCGTCACCGCTCCTCTACGCCCTCTACCGGGCCGCGGGCGCGATCGACACCGCCGAACTGCTCACCTTCCGCTCCCGCGACAGCCGGCTGGAGGGCCATCCCACGCCCCGGCTGCCGTGGGTGGACGTCGCCACCGGCTCCCTGGGCCAGGGGCTGCCGGTCGGTGTGGGCATGGCCCTGGCCGGCAAGCACCTGGACAAGGTCCCGTACCGGGTCTGGGTGCTCTCCGGCGACAGCGAGATGGCCGAGGGGTCCGTCTGGGAGGCGGTCGAGCACGCGGCCCACGAGCGGCTCGACAATCTGACGCTGATCATCGACGTCAACCGCCTCGGCCAGCGCGGGCCCACCCGGCACGGCCGGGACCTGGAGGCCTACGCCCGGCGGCTGGAGGCCTTCGGCTGGCACACGCTGCGCATCGACGGCCACGACACGGCGGCGATCGACGCCGCCCTCACCGACGCCGCCGCCACCACCGGCCGGCCCACCGCCGTGATCGCCGGCACCGACAAGGGCCACGGCGTCGCCGCGGTGGAGGACAAGGAGGGCAAGCACGGCAAGCCGCTGCCCGACGCGGAGGAGGCGATCCGGGAGCTCGGCGGCGTCCGCGACGCAACGGTCGAGGCCGCACCGCCGCACGAGGCGCCCCGCCGCACCGGCCGGGCGGGCGGCGGCCTGGAGCTGCCCGTGTACGCCGAGGGCGACGAGGTCGCCACCCGTGACGCCTACGGCGAGGCGCTGGCGGCGCTCGGCACCGCACGGGACGACGTCGTCGTGCTCGACGCGGAGGTCGGCGACTCCACCCGCGCCGACCGCTTCGAGAAGGAGCACCCCGAGCGGTACTTCCAGTGCTACATCGCCGAGCAGCAGCTCGTCGCCGCGGCCGTCGGCATGGCCGCCCGCGGCTGGAACCCTTACGCGTGCACCTTCGCCGCGTTCCTCACCCGGGCCCACGACTTCGTGCGGATGGCCGCCGTCAGCCGGGTCTCCCTCAGGCTGGCCGGCTCCCACGCGGGCGTCTCCATCGGGGAGGACGGCCCCTCGCAGATGGGCCTGGAGGACCTCGCGATGTTCCGCTCGGTGCCCGGCAGCACGGTGCTCTACCCGTGCGACGCGCAGGCGACCGCCCGGCTCGTCGCGGCGTCGGCCGACGTGCCGGGCATCGTCTACCTGCGCACCACCCGCTCCGGCACGCCCGTGATCTACGGGCCCGGCGAGGAGTTCCCCGTCGGCGGCGCCAAGGTGCTGCGCTCCTCGACCCGGGACCGGGCGTGCGTCGTCGCCGCCGGGATCACCGTCCACGAGTCCCTGGAGGCGGCGCGGATCCTGGAGCGCGAGGGCATCTCCGTCCGGGTCGTCGACGCCTACTCCGTCAAGCCCGTGGACACCGCCATGCTCCAGCAGGCCGCCGACGAGACGGGCTGCCTGATCACCGTCGAGGACCACCGCCTGGAGGGCGGTCTCGGCGACGCCGTCGCCGAGGCCTTCGCCGACGGCCGCCCCGTGCCCCGGCTGGTGCGCCTCGGCGTGCGCGGCGTCCCCGGGTCCGCGACCGGCGCCGAGCAGCTCCACGCCGCGGGCATCGACGCCGAGTCCGTCGCCGCCGCCGTGCGGCTGCTCGTCGCGGAGGCGATGGTGAGTCCATGACGCCGCCGCGCACCGCCCGCGGGGACGCGGGCGGTGCGTCGCGGCGGGACGGCTGAGAGGGAGCGGTCATGAGGGACGACGACCACGACCACCCACGGGGCGCGCCGGACGGCCGGGACGGGAACGCGGGCGCGTCGCACGGCCGCGGCGGGAACCCCGGCGTGTCGCACGGCCGGGACGGGCGCGCCGGGGTGCCGGACGGCCGCGGCGGGAGCACGAGCGTGTCGCACGGCCGGGACGAGACCGAGGAGGAGCGGGCGGACCGGAAATGGCGCGATCTGCTCCAGGAGCTCCGGGTCGCGCAGACCGGCGTCCAGATCCTCTTCGGCTTCCTGCTGACCGTGGCCTTCCAGCCGCGCTTCACCGATCTGTCCGGCACCGACCAGGCGATCTACACCGTCACGGTGATGCTCGGCGCCGCCGCCACCGGCGCGCTCGTGGGGCCCGTGGCCCTGCACCGGATGGTCGCCGGCAGGAGGCTCAAACCGCAGACGGTGGACTGGGCGTCCCGGCTGACCCTGCTCGGTCTCGCCCTGCTGGTGTGCACCATGGCGAGCGCCCTGCTCCTCATCCTGCGGCTCGTGGTGACGGACACCGACGCCGTCTGGCTGGTGGCCCTGATGGTCGCCTGGTTCGTCCTGTGGTGGTTCGCCCTGCCCGTCTGGCTCCGTATGCGGGACCGGGACATGCGGGACCGGGACATGCGGGACCGGGACATGGGGGACCGGGACCGCTCCTGACGGGACCGGGCCGCGCATGACGTGAATACGCCCCCCGCCCGGCGGGAATTCCGGGGTGGCCGCACGCCGTTCGGGCACCGACGGTAGGGTTCGCGGACCGCCAGCAGTGGTGGCGTGTCTTCGTGGAGGAACCCAAGTGACCAACAACAAGAGAACGCTGCGGCGTTCGGCGGCCATGGTGGTCGCCGCCGCGGCCGGCGTGATCGGCCTCGGCATAGCCGCCGGCCCGGCCGTCGCCCACACCCCGACGTGGTCGGTGACGTGCGACGCGGTGGACATCAAGCTCACCAACTACGGCCGCAACACCCAGAACACCGTGACCGTCACCGTCGACGGCAAGGACCTGCTGCCGACCGAGACGTTCGAGAACGACTTCGCCAAGAAGCTCGCGCTCCCCGAGCACGACAAGGAGGTCGCGGTCCGCCTCGTCGTCAAGGCGCAGGACGGCGACCAGTACTCGCGCGACGAGACCAAGACCGCCCCCGTGTGCGAGGAGGAGGAGCCCCCCACGCCGACTCCTTCCGCCCCGAGCCCCACCCCGAGCACGGCGTCCCCGACGCCGACGCCCACGCCGAGCGACACCCCCAGTGACACCCCGAGCTCGCCCGCCGCCACGCCGTCGCCGGCGCCGAGCAGCGAGGGCCCGGACCTGGCCGAGACCGGCTCCTCCAGCTCCACCCCGCTGATCGCGGGCGCGGCCGCCGTCGTCATCGTCGCCGGCGGTGGCATCGTGTGGGCCTCGCGCAAGCGCCGCGGCGCCCAGAGCTGACCCACGCGTCACCCGGCCGGGCGGCCCCGCCGCCCCGGCAGGCAGAAGCGGCCGGACCCTTCGGGGTCCGGCCGCTTCGTCGTCCGCGGATCAGGCGGCGGCGGGCGTGTAGTGCGGCGCCTCGTCGCCCTCGATCACCGTGCTGGTCCGCCCGTCCGTGCCGACCGGGACGTCACCGGCGACCGTCACCCGGTGCAGCAGGCGCGGCAGGTCGCCGTAGTCGTCGGGCGCGTAGTGCTGGGTGATGCGGTTGTCGAACAGCACCAGGTCGCCCGGCGCCCACGTCCAGCGCACCACGTTCTCCGGGCGGGTCACGTACGACTGGAGGATGCGCAGGATGTCCCGCGACTCCGACGCCGACAGGCCGACCAGCGACTGGGCGAACCCGCCGATGAACAGGCCCCGTTCCCCCGACTCCGGATGCACCCGCACCACCGGGTGCTCGGTGCGGTAGCGGGTGGACACGAAGCGCCGCCGGTGCTCGGCCGCCTTCTCGCTGCGCGGTTCCGCGTAGTCGTAGGCGTTGGTGTGCACCGCCCGCAGCCGGTCGGCGAACGCGCGCAGCGGCTCCGGCAGGTCCTGGTAGGCCGCCGCCGAGTTGGCGATCAGCGTGTTGCCGCCGTACGGGGGGACGACCAGGCTGCGCAGCGTCGTCGCCTTCGGCGGGGTGCGCACGAAGGTGACGTCCGTGTGCCAGTGGTTGGAGCGGACGCCCTCGTCGCCGTCGACCGGCAGGATCTGCGGCTGCCCCTCGACCGAGGGGACCGTCGGATGGGCGCCCGTCAGCGGGCCGAACAGCGACGCGAAGCGGAGCTGGGCCGCGTCGTCGAGCCGCTGCCCCCGGAAGAACAGCGCCTTGTGCTCGACGAGCGCCGCGTTGATCTCGGAGACGATGCCGGGGTCGAGTTCCTGCGAGATGTCGACGCCGAGGATCTCCGCGCCGATGCGGCCGCCGACGCGGCGTATGTCGAAACCGGTGGTGGTCATGGGGTGCTGCCTCTCTGTACGGGTGGGCCCGTACGGGTCCGGGCTCTCGTGGCGCGTGGCCTGTACGGGTGGGGGCTCTCGTGGCGAGTGGGGGACCGGGCGTCCCGGGGACGCCCGGGACGGTGGGCCGGCCGGGTCAGGCGGCCGGCGCGGAACGGCCGGCGGGCCGCTCCAGGCCGTAGTGGTCGCGCAGGGTGCGCCCCACGTACTCGGTGCGGAACAGCCCCCGGCGCTGGAGCAGGGGCACGACGTGGTCGACGAAGTCCTCCAGACCGCCCGGCAGATGCGGCGGCATGATGTTGAAGCCGTCCGCGGCGCCGGAGGTGAACCACTCCTCCAGCTGGTCCGCGATCTGCTCCGGCGTCCCGGCGAAGACCCGGTGCCCCCGGCCGCCGCCGAGACGGGCGATCAGCTCCCGGATCGTGAGCCGCTCCCGCCGCGCGAGGTCGGCGACGAGCGTGAACCGCGACTTGTTGCCGTTGATGGCGCTCTCGCCCGGCAGTTCGGGCAGCGGGCCGTCCAGCGGCAGGCCGGTGAGGTCGGTGCCGAGCATCCCCGACAACTGCTGGAGCCCGTACTCCGGCACCTGGAGGGCGGTGAGCTCGGCCTCCAGGGCACGGGCCTCCGCCTCCGTCGCACCGATCACGGGGCAGATCCCGGGGAGGATCCTCACCTCGTCGGGCCGCCGGCCGTGGCGGGCGAGCCGGGACTTGAGGTCCTTGTAGAAGGTCTGCCCGTCGGCCAGCGTCTGCTGGGCGGTGAACACGGCCTCCGCGTAGCGGGCCGCGAACTCCCTGCCGTCCTCCGACGACCCTGCCTGCACCAGCAGCGGGTGCCCCTGCGGCGGGCGCTGCACGTTCAGCGGCCCGTCCACCCGGAAGTGGGCGCCCCGGTGGCCGACGGGCGCGACCGCGCCCTCCTCCGTGTACACGCCGCGGGCCCGGTCGACGACGGGCGCGCCGTCGGTCCAGCTGTCCCACAGCAGCCGCGCCACGTCGACGAACTCGGCCGCCCGCTCGTAGCGCAGCGCGTGGTCCGGGTGCTCGTCGAGCCCGAAGTTGCGGGCCTCGGCGACATTGCCCGAGGTCACGATGTTCCAGCCGGCCCGGCCGCCGCTGAGGTGGTCGAGCGAGGCGAACTTGCGGGCCACATGGTAGGGCTCGTTGAAGGTGGTGGACACGGTGGCGATCAGACCGATGTGCTCGGTCGCCACCGCGAGGGCCGACAGCAGTGTCAGGGGCTCGAAGCCGCCGACCGCGTTGTGGCGGGCGTTGCTCCACAGGGTGAGCCCGTCGGCGAGGAACAGCGAGTCCAGCCGCCCCCGTTCGGCCGTCCGGGCCAGCTCCTGGAAGTACGTCAGGTCGGTGACCCGTTCCGGCTGGGTGCGCGGATGGCGCCAGGCTGCGTCGTGATGGCCGGCGTTCATCAGGAAGGCGTTGAGATGGAACTGTCGCGGCGGATGCGCGGGCATGGCGGGTCCTCAGATTCCGGTAGGGGTGCGCCACGACGTGAAACGCCGTTCCAGGGCGACCAGGAGCTGGTTGAACGTGACCCCGATCGCGGAGATCGTGATGATCCCCGCGTACATCTCGGGGATGGCGAAGTTGAACTGCGAGGCGTTGACCAGGTAGCCGAGTCCGGCCTTGGCGCCGACCATCTCGGCGGCGACGAGCACCAGGATCGCCACCGCGCCCGCCAGCCGGATGCCGGTGAACACCGACGGCACGGACGCCGGCAGGATCACCTTCTGGAAGATCCGGTGCGCCGGCAGGTCCATCGACCGGGCCAGCCGCAGCAGGGTCGGATCCACGCTGCGCACGGCGCTGATCGTGTTCAGCAGCACCGGCCAGGTGCACGCGTAGAGCACGATCGACACCTTCGACGTCTCGCCGATCCCCAGCAGCAGCACGAAGACGGGCAGCAGGGCGAGGGCGGCCGTGTTGCGGAACACCTCCAGCAGCGGGCCGAGCAGGTCGGCGACCCGGCGGTACCAGCCGATCAGCAGGCCCAGCGGCACGGCCACGGCCACCGCGAGGCCGAAGCCGGCCAGCGAGCGGCCGAGGCTCGCCCAGGTGTGCTCGGCCAGCGAGCCGTCCCGCGCCAGCCCCCACCAGGCCGAGGCGACGTCGGAGAACGGCGGCAGGAAGGTGGCGTCCACCAGGCCGAGCCGGGGCGCGGTCTCCCAGAGCCCCAGCAGGGCCAGCACGGCCACGCTGCGGGTGGCGGCCGTGGCCAGGGCCCGGCCGGCCCGGCGCGGCAGGGACGGCGCCCCGGAACCGGCCGCCGGGGACGGGGGAGCGGGTGGCGCGGGCGCGGCGGGCGGTGCCTGCTCGCGGCCGGGGGTCTTCTCGGTGACGGTGCTGGTCATGCCGCCGGCCTCTCCCTCTCCTGCTGCTGGGCGCGGGTGACCTCGTCGCGCAACAGGCTCCAGATCCGGTGGCGGTGATGCGCGAACTCGGGCCGTGAGCGCGGGTCCTCGTCCGGCGACGCCTCGCCGAGGTCGATCGGCACCACCTCCTTGATGCGGCCGGGCCGCGAGGTGAGCACCGCGACGCGCTGCCCGAGGCGCACCGCCTCGTCGATGCCGTGAGTGATGAACACGACGGTCTTGCCGGTGCGCCGCCAGATCCGCAGCAGCTCGTCCTGGAGCGACTCCCTGGTCTGGGCGTCGAGCGCGGCGAACGGCTCGTCCATCAGCAGGACGTCGGGGTCGTAGGCGAGGCTGCGGGCGATGGCGACGCGCTGGCGCATACCGCCGGACAGCTCGTGCGGATGCCGGTCCTCGAAGCCGGTGAGCCCCACCAGGGCCAGGTGGTCCCGTGCCCGGCCGGCCCGTTCCCGGCGCGGCACGCCGGTGGCCTCCAGGCCGAACTCCACATTGCCCTGCGCGGTGCGCCACGGCAGCAGCGCGTACTGCTGGAAGACGATGCCCCGGTCGAGACCCGGGCCGCGCACCGGCCTGCCGTCGAGCAGGATCTCGCCCGTCGTCGGCCGCGAGAGCCCGCCCAGCAGGTCGAGCAGGGTCGACTTGCCGCATCCGCTGGGGCCCACCACGACGGTGAACTCCCCGGCGGGGATGTCGAGGTCGATGCCGTCGAGCGCCACCGTGCCCGGCCCCCGGCCCCGGCCCGGGAACGTCTTGCCGACGCCCCGGAAACTGATCTTCGCGGTCATGGTCAGCCCTTCCTCGCGGCGCCGGCGCCGCCGTTGAACTCGTTGGTCCAGAGCTTCTTCAGGTCCACCGAGCCCCGCTCGATGTCGCCCCGCTCGGTGAGCCAGTCCGACCACACGGACAGCTCCCGTTCGTCGATCCGGCCGCCGGGAGCCGACACCCCGTAGGACCGCCAGTAGCGGAGCGCGTCCGTGCTCTCGTTGCGCTTCCGCCGGCGCACGACCTCGGTCATCCGCGCCACCACCTCGTCGCGCGGTGTGGCCCGCGACCAGTCCAGCGCCCGCCCCACCCCGGTGACGAAGGTGCGCACCGTCTCCGGGTTCTGCCGGATGAACCGCTCGGTGAGCACATACGTCCCGGCGCTGAAGGCGCCGCGCAGGTCGAAGTCGCTGAACAGCTTGCGGACGCCGCCGGTCTCCAGCGCCTTGTCGCGCAGGATGCCGCCGAGCACGGCCACGTCGATCTGCCCCCGGCGCAGCGTCTGTTCGGTGTTCACCGGCGGCACGACGATGCGTTCCACCTTCTGCGCCTCGGCGCGGCTCAGCCCGTGCTCGCGGAGGTAGATGTCGAGCATCGCCTCGCTGTGGGCGCCGAGGGTGTTCATCCCGACCTTGCGGCCGATCAGATCGCGCGGGGTGCGCACGGGGCTGTCCTCGGTGACGTAGTAGCCGCTGTACGCGGCCTCGTCGGAGCCGTAGTAGCTGATGACGGCTCTGACGGGCGCGTCGCGGGAGGCGAGTTTGACGATGGCGCCGTTGAACGCGCCGCCGAAGTCGATCTGGCCCGAGGCCGCGGACTGGATGTCCTGCGGCCCGCTGATGGTGTTGCCGACCCAGTCGAGCTTCACGTCCTCCAGGTAGCCGAGCTCGGCGGCGAGTTCGGCCGGGGTGACCTGCCCGGCCCAGCCCTGGTAGCGCAGCTTCCCGGTGTTCCGCACCCCGCTGCCGCTCGCCGTGCCGCAGCCGGCGGCCGCGAGCGCGGACAGTCCGGTGAACGCGAGAAATGTGCGTCGTGATGTGGTGTGCACGTGGAATTCCTTTATTCGCTGCGCGGAGGGCAGGGGCGGAAAAGGCGTCGGAAATCGGCGGACGGAAAAGGGGGAATGCGCGCCCGGCGGTCCCGGCGCGGGACGCCGCGCCCGCCGCGCGGACACGGACGGTGCGGACGGCGGCCCGGCGCGGGGTGCGCCGCGAGGGACACGGGCGGGCGGCGGTCGAGGGAAGCCCGCCGGGCCGGCGGACACCGGCCGCGGGACGTCCCGCCGTCCGGCCGGCGGGACGGACCCGCCCTCGGCCCGCGTGCACCGCCCGCCCCGTGGACGGGGGGACCGTGGCGCCGCCTCGGGCTTCCGGCCGCGAGCCGTGAACAGTCGTGTGGCCAGGCCCGATACGGCCGGGAGCGCCGAACCGGGGCGGTGTGCGCGGAGGAGGGAGCGCCGGGGGCGGCGGCCGCGGTGACCCGGGAGCGGGCCGCCCGTACGAGCCGGGCCGCAAACGCGGAGCCGGGGGCGACGGAGGGAGTGCGTGGCCGTCGCCCGGCGGGCGTGTCCCGGCGGCTCAGCCGCTCAGGGGCGGCTCAGCGGCCGGCGGCACACAGCGCGCTGGCGAGGCGTCGCAGATCGACGTGCAGACGCGAAACGAGAATCTCGGCTTGACTCACGCTCAAGAGACTGGCAGCGAATTCCCGGTGCGTCAATATCGCAGGTAAAACGTCTCGCATCGTGAATTGTTGCAGATTTCTTGCGCCACCTTTCACTGCGTCAGCAGACGGAACCGGGGCCCCTCACCGGCGTGGTGACCGGGCCCCCGCGGCCCGGTCCGCGCAAGATGCCAGGACGTCCATGGTCCCGACAGCCCCCGTTCCCCTCCGTGTTCCCCCCGCCCTCTGGTGCGTGCGCCCCCGCACCGGGATGCTGTCCGCCGACAGCGCTTACCACGAGCTCGACCAGCCGTATTCCGGGAGTAGTTGTGGGCCTTGGCAGAGCAAGACACACCGTCGTGCTGCTCGCGACCGTGACCGCCCTCGCGGTGGGCGCCGCCGCGCCGGCCGCCGCCGCCACACCCGATCCGCCGCCCCGGGAGAGCGCGGAGATACTGCGGCCGATCGCCCCGCCGCCCGCCACCGGCCCGGGGACCGGCTCCGCGGCGGTCGTCGACGGGACGGGCATCGAGACCGCCCGCAGCGCACGGCCCGTCGCGCCCGGCGTACGGCTCACCTCCTACGACCGCCTCGAAGCCGCCAAGTGGCTGCGCGTCGACGAACTCTCCGTCGACCTCGGCGGCGACGTCGCCACCGACTACCTGTCGTCCGGGAAGGTCGCCGACCGGCAGAGCGTCAGCGACCTCGCGGCCCGCCACGACGCGGGCGAGGGGCGGCGCACGGTCGCGGCGATCAACGCCGACTTCTTCGACATCAACCAGACCGGCGCACCGCTCGGCGCCGGCATCCGCGACGGCGAGCTCACCCACTCGCCGGGCTACGGCACCCACCGGGCCGTCGGCATCGGGCCGGGCGGCGCAGGGCGCGTGCTGGAGCTGTACTTCGAGGGCACCCTCACGCTCCCCTCCGGCCCCCACCCCCTCGGCGCCTACAACGCCGCGAACGTGCCCGCCGGCGGCATCGGCGCCTACACCTCGGCCTGGGGCGAGGCCGACCGCGCCCTCACCGTCGACGCCGCCTCGCCCGTCGCCGAGGCCGAGGTCCGCGACGGCCGGGTCGTCGCCGTCCACGACCGGCCCGGCACCGGCGCCGTCGCCGACGGCACCACCGTGCTCGTCGGCCGGGAGGCGGGCGCCGCCGCGCTCGCCGCGCTGGCCCCCGGGGACCCGGTCTCCCTCGCCTACCGGCCGCGCACCGACAGCGGCCCGGTGCCCCGCACGGCGGTCGGCGGACGCGAACTCCTCGTCGTCGACGGCGTGGCCCAGGACCACGAGGGCGAGGGCAACAACGCCACCGCGCCCCGCACCGCCGTCGGCTTCTCGGCGGACGGCCGCCGGATGCACGTCATCACCGTCGACGGCCGGCAGGCCGACAGCGGCGGCGTCACCCTCACCGAACTCGGCCTGATGATGCAGAAGGCCGGCGCGCACAACGCGCTCAACCTCGACGGCGGGGGCTCCTCCACGCTCGTCGCCCGCGAACCGGGCAGCGACGCCCTCCTCGTCGAGAACAGCCCCTCCGACGGCAGCGAACGCACCGTGCCCAACGGTCTCGCCCTCACCGTCCCGGACGGCAGCGGCCGGCTGCGCGGCTTCTGGGTCGAGACCGCGACGCCCGCCGCCACCGCGCCGACCGGCGACCCCGTGCTCGGCGGGCACCCCGACCGGGTGTTCCCCGGCCTCACCCGCCGGCTGACCGCCGCCGGCTTCGACGAGACCTACGGCCCCGCCGCCGGCACGCCCCGCTGGCACACCCGGGCCGCCTCCGTCGGGCGGGTCGACGGCGACGGCGTCTTCCACGCCCGCCGCACCGGCACCACCGAGGCCGTCGCCGAGCGCGGCGCCGCCCGCGGCACCCTCCGCCTGTCCGTGCTCGGCGAACTCGACCGGATCGAACCGACCGTGCGCCGTGTCGCGCTCGGCGACTCCTCCGCCACCGGCACCTTCGGCGTCCTCGGCCACGACGCCCAGGGCAACAGCGCGCCCGTGGAGCCCGGGGACGTCACCCTCGACTACGACCGCGCCCTGTTCGACATCCGCCCCGACGGGCGCGGCTCCTTCTCCGTCCTCGCCCGCACCGGCGGGCGCAGTGCCGGGCCGGTCACCGTGCGGGCCGGCGGCGAGACCACCGTCGTCGGTGTGACCGTCGGCCTCGCCGAGCAGGACGTGGCCGGCTTCGAAGACGCCGCCGCCTGGCGCTTCAGCCAGGCCCGCGCGAGCGGCTCGCTGGCCGCGACACCCGACGGGCACGAGGGCACCGGCCTCGAACTGACCTACGACTTCACCCAGTCCACCGGCACCCGCGCCGCCTACGCCGCCCCGCCGCAGCCCGTCGCCGTCCCCGGGCAGCCGCAGTCCTTCGCCCTGTGGATCAAGGGCGACGGCAACGGCGCCTGGCCCACCCTCCACCTCAAGGACGCCGCGGGCTCCGACCACCTGCTGCGCGGGCCGTACATCACCTGGACCGGCTGGCAGCAGGTCACCTTCCCCGTCCCGGCGGGCGCGGCGACCCCGCTGTCGGTGTTCCGCTTCTACCTCGCGGAGACGGCGGCCAACCGGCAGTACACCGGACGCATCGTCATCGACGGCCTGACCGCCCAGGTCCCGCCCGGTATCGACCTGCCCGCCCCGCCCAGGGTCACCGACCCGCTGATCGACCCCGCCGCCGTCACCGGCGCCCGGGACTGGCGCTTCGCCGTGATGTCGGACGCCCAGTTCGTCGCCCGCGACCCGGACAGCGCGCTGGTGCGCCAGGCGCGCCGCACCCTGCGCGAGATCAGGGCCGCGGCGCCGGACTTCCTCGTCGTCAACGGGGACCTCGTCGACGAGGGCGCCCCCGCCGACCTGGCCTTCGCCCGCCGCGTCCTCGAGGAGGAGCTCGGCGACGCCGTGCCCTGGTACTACGTGCCCGGCAACCACGAGGTCATGGGCGGCCGGATCGGCGACTTCGTCACCGAGTTCGGCCCCGCGCAGCGCGTCTTCGACCACCGCGGCACCCGCTTCGTCACCCTCGACACCTCGTCGCTGAGCCTGCGCGGCGGCGGCATCGCCCAGATCAGGGAGCTGCGCGCCCAGCTCGACGCGGCCGCCGCCGACCCGGGGATCGGCTCGGTGATGGTCGTCGAGCACGTGCCGCCGAGGGACCCGACCGTCCAGAAGGCGAGCCAGCTCGGCGATCGCAAGGAGGCCGCGCTGGTGGAGAACTGGCTGGCGGAGTTCCGCCGCTCGACGGGGAAGGGCGCGGGCCTGATCGGCAGCCATGTCGGCGTCTTCCACGCCTCCCATGTCGAGGGCGTCCCCTACCTCGTCAACGGCAACTCCGGGAAGAACCCGGCCGCGCCCGCCGACGAGGGCGGCTTCACCGGCTGGTCGATGGTGGGCGTCGACGAGGTCGACCCCGCCGAGCAGGCCGCCGCCCGCCGCGCGCCCTTCGGCCCCCAGCCGGACTGGGTCTCCGTCCAGACCAGGGCCCACACGGACTCGCTGCGCCTGGACGCCCCGCTCACCCTCGCCCCCGGCGCCACGGCCCCGGCCACCGCGACCGTACTCCAGGGCACCCGCGGCGTCCCCGCGGCCTGGCCGGTGAGCGTCGACTGGTCGGGTTCCCCCACCCTCCACATCGGCAGCCCCCGCGACGCCCGCACCCGCCACGCCGCCTCCTTCGACCCCGCGACGGGCCTCCTCACCGGCCTCCGCCGCGGCGCGATCACCCTCGCCGTCACCGTCAACGGCGTGACCACGACGACAGCCGTCGCCATCACCCGCACCACGGCCTCGGCGGCGTAGCGCGCCGGGGGCGCGCGCCACCCGGGACCGTGCGCGGGCCCGGCCCCGGAGGCCGGGCCCGGTCCGGCCGCGGAGGGCCGGGCCGGACCACGGCGGGGTGCGCCGGGCACCGGTCGCGCGGGTGTCATCGGGTGCCGTCGGCATCGAGGACCGGCGCCGCCGGGCCGTGTCCCGGCCGGAGGCTCCCCGGCCGGGCCTCGGGGTCCGCTCGGGTGCGGCCCGAGCGGAAGCACCCCGCCGGCCCGGACCCGGGGGCGATACGGGTCCACCGGCCACCAGCCACCGGCCTCCGGAGCCGGGCTACGGCGCGGGATCCGAGGCGCCCTGGGACGGGGCGGAGGCGGGGGCGAGGGCGGCGAGCCGCACCGCCGGTCGTGCCCCGGGGCCGCTCCGGACGTGCGGCTCCCGCCCGGCCCCCCGGTGACCGGACCCGTCGGGGCGGGGTCACCGGGCCCGGGCCGACCCCCGCCGCGCGGCCCCCGGGCCGCCACCCGCCGTGCGGGAACGGCGGGGGCGCGGGAGCCTGGGAGCTGGATGTGGCGAGGAGGTGAGGGGACGTGCCGGACCTGGCCGCCTCCGGTGGCGGGGGAGCGCAGCCGCTGCTGTCCTTCGCGCTGGCCGGGATCCTCGACGACGTCCGCGCCCACGCGGGCGCCGTCTATCTGATGTCGGAGGCGGACGACATCCTGGAGATGGCCGTCATGGCCGGGCTGCCCCGGGCCTTCGCCGCCCCCTGGGAGCGGGTCGCGCTGTCGGCGCGCATCCCGGTCTCCGACGCCGCGCGGGCCCGGCGGCTGGTGTGGGTGCCGGGGGAGGAGGCCATGGCGCGCCGCTACCCCCGGGTCTCCGTCGTCCTGCCGTACCCGTTCGCCGTCGCGGCCGTCCCCGTCGCCACCCCGCGTGCGCTCTACGGGGCCGTCTTCGTGACCTGGCCCGGCTCCCGCCCGGCTGAGCTCTCCGCGGTGGAGCGCGCCCGGCTGGTGGCCGCGGCCGACCGGCTCGCGGTCCGGCTGGAGCGGGCGGCCGAGCGCGGGCAGCGCATCACCGGGGAGGCCGACTTCACCGGGACGGCGCCTCCCGCGGGCGCCGCGGCCGAGGCGGCCCGGATGGTCGCCCGGCTGCCGGAGGGCGTCTGCTCCCTGGACATCGACGCCCGCATCACCTTCGCCAACACCGCGATGGGCGAACTCGTCGGCGTCCCGGCGGCCCGCCTGGTGGGCCGGAGCCTGTGGTCGGCCCTCCCGTGGCTCGACGACCCCGTCCACGAGGACCGCTACCGCGCCGCGCTGATGAGCCAGGAGGGCACGTCGTTCGTGGCGCTGAGGCCGCCGCGGCACTGGCTGGAGTTCCGGCTGCACCCGAGTCGCAGCGGCATCACCGTCCAGGTCGCGCCCGCGAGCCGAGGCGCGGCGGGGGAGCCGCCGGGCACGGCGCTCCGCGACGGCCGGCCGGGCGGGCCGCCCGCGAAGGACCGCGACACCCCCCGGTCCGCCCCGGAGCGGCCCGCCGACGACGCCGCCCGGCACGGACCGTCCCGCCTGGTCGCCATCTCCCATCTGCTGAGCCTGGCGGGCGCGCTCACCGAGGCCGTCGGCGTCTCGGACGTCGTCGAGCTGGTGGCCGACGAGATCATGCCCGCCGTCGGCAGCAGCGCCCTGGTGGTGCTGGCGGCCGAGGGCGGCCGGCTGCGGGTGCTCGGCCACCGCGGATACGACGATCCGATGATCGTGGGCCGGTTCGACGGCATGCCGCTGACGGCGCCCACCCCCGGTGCGCGGGCCCTGGCCACCGGCGTCCCGTCGTTCTTCGCCACCCGCGCGGAGCTGGAGCACATCTACCCGGTGCGCACCGCCACCCCCGACGGCATGGCCGCCTGGGCCTATCTGCCCCTGATCGCCTCCGGCCGCCCGGTGGGCACCTGCGTCCTCGGGTACGCCGAGCCGCACCGCTTCGGCACCGACGAACGCGCCCTGCTGACCAGCCTCGGCGGGCTGATGGCGCAGGCCCTGGAGCGCGCCCGGCTCTACGACGCCAAGCACCGCCTCGCGCACGGCCTCCAGTCCGCCCTGCTCCCGCACAGCCTGCCGCTGCTCCCTGGCCTGGACGTCGCCGCCCGCTACCTCCCGGGCACCCAGGGCATGGACATCGGCGGCGACTTCTACGACCTGATGCGCACCGAGGGGGGCGCGGCTCCTCCCGAGGCGGCCGGGCGCGGTGCCGTCTCCCGGATCCGCCCGGACGCGGCCGCCGTCATCGGCGACGTCCAGGGCCACAACGTCGCCGCCGCCGGGATGATGGGCCAGGTGCGCACGGCGGTGCGGGCCTACACGGCCGCCGGCCAGTCACCGGGCCGGGTCATGTCCAGCACCAACCGGCTGCTGATCGACCTCGACGCCGACCTCCTCGCGAGCTGCCTCTACGTGCACCTGGACCTGGACCGGCGGCGGGTGCTGCTGGCGCGGGCCGGGCACCCGCAGCCGCTGCTGCGCGACCCCGAGGGCCGGGTGCACGTCCTGGACCTCGCGGGCGGGCCGCTGCTCGGCGTCGACCCGTCGGCCGTCTATCCGACGACGTCGGTCCCGCTGCCGCCCGGGTCGGTGCTGGTGTTCTACACCGACGGGCTGATCGAGCGGCCGGGGACGGACATCGACGACGCGCTGGCGGAGCTGGCGGGCAGGCTCGCCCGCGCCGGCGAACCGCTGGAGGAGCTCGCCGACGCCCTGCTCGGGGACACGCCCTCGGAGCGCGGCGACGACACGGCGCTCCTGCTGCTGCGCACCCGCGACCGCCCCTGACGGCGCCCAGGCACCGGCCCCCTTGGCGGCCCTCACCCCCCCCGCGACCGCCCCGGACGGCGTCCCGGCGCCGGCCCCGGGTGACCCTCACCCCCGCGACCGCCACCGCGCCCCGCCCCCCGCGACCCTTCCGCCGGAAGCCTCAGCCCCACACCCCGGGCCCGTCCAGGGGCGCGAAGTGGCGCTCCACCTCGGCGCGCGACACCTCGGCGAGGCTCGCCGGGGACCAGCGCGGGGCGCGGTCCTTGTCGATGACCCGGGCGCGGACGCCCTCGACCAGATCCGGCGACGACAGGGCCGCGCAGGAGACCCGGAACTCCTGCTCCAGCACCGGCTCCAGGGCGCCGAGCGCGCGGGCGCGGCGCACCGCCTCCAGCGTCACCTTCAGCGCGGTCGGCGACCGCTCCAGCAGCGCCCGGGCCGTCTCCTTCGCCTCGGGCTCGCCGCAGGCGCGCAGCCGCTCGACGATCTCCTCGACCGTGCCGGCCGCGTAGCAGCGGTCGATCCACTCCCGCGCGCCGGCCAGCGGCGCCCCGGGCGCGGGCTCCGCGAACCGCCGCACGGCGGCGCCGACCTCGCCCGAGGCGAGGGCGGCGGCGAACGCGGGCAGCCGGTCGGACGGCACGAAGTGGTCGGCGAGGCCCAGCATCAGCGCGTCCCCGGCGCCCACCGCCTCGCCGGTCAGCGCGAGGTGGGTGCCGAGTTCACCGGGCGCCCGGCCCAGCAGATGGGTGCCGCCGACATCGGGCACGAAGCCGATGACCGTCTCCGGCATGGCGATCCGCGAGCGCTCGGTGACCACCCGCACCGCCCCGTGCGCGGACACGCCCACGCCGCCGCCCATCACGATGCCGTCCATCAGCGCGACGTACGGCTTCGGGTAGCGCGCGACACGCGCGTTGAGCCGGTACTCGTCGCGCCAGAACTCCACGGATTCCCGGCCGCCGGCCTTCGCGTCGTCGTGGATGGCGCGGATGTCGCCGCCCGCGCACAGGCCCCGCTCGCCCGCACCCGACAGGACGACGACGCCGACGCCCTCGTCGTGCTCCCAGCGGTCCAGCGCGGCGGCGGCCGTGCGGACCATCTCGTGGGTCAGGGCGTTGATGGCGCGCGGGCGGTTGAGGGTGAGGTACGCGGCGCGGCCCTCGGTGCGCAGCAGTACGGGTCCGTCGCCTTCGTCGGGGGCCATGCCGTGGTCCTTCCGCGTCCGTGGATCGATCCGCGCCCATCCTCGCGCACCGGCCCGGCACGCCGGAGGGCGCCCGTGCGATACGTCCGCCGCCCCTCTTCCCGCGCGGTCCGACCAGTCGGTATGTTCCGGGTGAGCACGCCGGACGCGCCCGGCCGATTCGACGGAGGTTCCATGACCGAGCAGCCCACCCGGATCGAAGGCCACTGCGACGAGCGGTTCGCCGCCGTGCGGGAGGCGTTCGAGGAGAACTTCCGCGACCGCGGGGAACTGGGCGCGGCCGTGTCCGTGATCGTGGACGGCGCCCTCGTGGTGGACCTCTGGGGCGGCTGGGCCGACGCCGCCCGCACCCGCCCCTGGGAACGGGACACCCTGGTCAACGTCTGGTCCACGACCAAGGGCCCGACCGCGCTCTGTGCCCACCTCCTCGCCGACCGCGGACTGCTCGACCTCGACGCCCCGGTCGCCTTCTACTGGCCCGAGTTCGCCGCCGCGGGCAAGGGCAAGGTGCTCGTACGCCACCTCCTGTCGCACCGCGCCGGCCTCGCCGGGCTGCGGGAGCCCCACTCCCTCGACGACCTCTACGACTGGGACCTGACCTGCGCCCGGCTCGCCGCCACCGAGCCCTGGTGGGAGCCCGGCACCCGCTCCGGCTACCACGCCCTGACCTACGGACACCTCGTCGGCGAGGTCGTCCGGCGGATCACCGGAGTGCTGCCGGGCGAGTTCCTCGCGGCGGAGATCACCGGCCCGCTCGGCATCGACTTCGCCATCGGCCTGCCCGAGGAGGAGAGCGGCCGGATCGCCGAACTCGTGCAGCCCCGCTCCGGCGGCGAACAGGCCGCGGCCTTCGCCCAGTTGCCGCCGGTCGCCGTCGCCGCGCTGGCGAACCCCGGGACGGGCGTGGCCGCCGCCAACACGGCGCCGTGGCGCGCCGCCGAGATCCCCGCCGCGAACGGGCACGGCACCGCCCGCGCCGTGGCGGCGCTGTACGGGATCGTCGCGGGACGCGGGGAGCACGACGGGCACCGGGTGCTGAGCGAGGCCGCCGCCGAGCGGGTGCGCGAGGGACAGGGCGCCTGCCGCGACCTGGTGCTCGGCGCCGGATTCGCCCAGGAGACGGACGTCGCGCTGGGGCTCTGGCTCAGCGGCGCGAACGGCTCCTACGGCCCCAACCCCCGGGCCGTCGGCCACGACGGATTCGGCGGCTCCTGCGGCCTCGCCGACCCCGAGGCGGGGCTCTCCCTCGGCTACGTGATGAACCGGATGGGCCCGCACATCGCCGACGACCCCCGCAAGATGACCCTCGTCGACGCGGCCTACCGCGCCCTGTAACCCCGCGCCGCCCCGCCCGCCCCGGCGGGTGTGCGGGGCGGCGCGGGCGCCCGCCGGGGACCGGAGGCACTGCCGGTGGGGATCGGACGGGCTCCGGGTGGGTACGACGCCGGTATGGACGCTGACCCGCGCACGGGCGACCCGGGGCTCTTCGGCCCCTCGTCCGTCACCTGGCACGCGCACGGCGACCCGGTCATGTGGATCGCCGGCGTCCGCGCGCTCTGGCTCCAGGCGCTCCACCCCCGCGCCGTGCGCGGCGTGATGCAGAACAGCGACTTCCGCCAGGACGCCTGGGGCCGGCTGCTGCGCACCGCCGACTTCGTCGGCACCATCACCTACGGCGCCACCGGGGCCGCCGAGAAGGCCGGCGCCCGCGTGCGCCGCATCCACTCCAGGCTCACCGCCGAGGACCCGGACACCGGCGAGCGCTACGGCGTCGGCGAGCCCGCCCTGCTGCTGTGGGTGCACTGCGCCGAGGTCGCCTCCTACCTCGACGTGCTGTGCCGCTCGGGCCTCCCGGTCGACGGCGCCGCCGCCGACCGCTACCTGCGCGAACAGCGCGAGTCCGCCCGCCTGGTGGGCCTCGACCCGGCCGCCGTCCCGGCCACCCGGGCCGAACTCGACGCCTACTTCGCGCGGGTGCGCCCCGAACTCGCCGCCGGACCCGAGGCGTACGCCGTCGACGACTTCCTCCGCCGGCCCCCGGTCCACCCGCTGCTCGTCCCCGCGCGCGCCCTGCTGTGGCGGCACGCCGCCGCCCTCGCGTACGCCTCCCTGCCCGGCTGGGCCCACGGCCTCTACGGCAGACCCGCCCCGCCCGAGGCGGTCGTCTCGCACCGGCTCGCCGTCACCGGGGGTCTGCTGCGGCGCGTCCCCGCCCGGATACGCTGGCAGTTGCCGCCCGGTCACATCCTGAAGGCGATGGCACGGCTCGGGCCCGGCACCCGCCCCACCCCGCACGGACTCACAGGAGGGGCCGCCATACTGGACGGTCAGGGGAGGGCGAACGGCAGCGACGGGGGCGACAGCACGAGATGGCGGAAACCAGGCTGATCCACGGCCGGTACCGACTGCTCGACCAGATCGGGCGCGGCGGCATGGGCGAGGTGTGGCGCGCCCGCGACGAGTCGCTGCGGCGCGAGGTCGCGGTCAAGTGCCTGAAGCCGATCGGGGTCCAGCCCGACCGGTCGATCGGCGACGTCCTGCGGGAGCGGTTCCGCCGCGAGGCCCGGGTGGCCGCCGCGCTCCAGCACCGCGGCGTGACCGTCGTCCACGACTTCGGCGAACACGACGGCGTGCTCTACCTCGTCATGGAACTGCTCGACGGGCGCAACCTCAGCCAGCTCATGGAGGACAACAAGCAGCAGCCGCTCCCGGTCGACGAGGTCGTCGACATCGCCGACCAGATCGCCGACGCCCTCGCCTACACCCACGACCAGGGCATCGTCCACCGCGACCTGAAGCCCGCCAACATCATGCGGCTGACCGGCGGCACGGTGAAGATCTGCGACTTCGGCATCGCGCGCCTCGGCGAGGACATCGGCCTCAGCTCCAAGCTCACCGGCACCGGCATCGCGATGGGCACCCCGCACTACATGTCGCCCGAGCAGATCGGCGGCGGCTCCGTCGATCACCGCAGCGACCTCTACTCGCTCGGCTGCGTGCTCTACGAACTCGCCACCGGGGCACCGCCGTTCGACCTGGAGGACACCTGGTCGATCCTCGTCGGCCACCGTGACACCGTCCCGGTGCCGCCGCGCGAGGTCCGCGAGGAGATCCCCGAGTACCTGGAGCGGGCCGTCCTCGACCTGCTCGCCAAGACCCCCGACGAGCGGCCGGCGGACGCCGGTGAACTGCGCCGCCGCATCGGCGCGTCCCGCCGGCCGGGCGCCCACCCGGCGCTCCCGCCGCAGCGCCCGGCCGTCCGGACCGCCGGCCGGGCGCCCGCACTGCCGGAGTGGACGCGCGGCATGACGGAGGGCATCAGGGCCCCGGGCGCCCCCGCCGCCTCCCGGCTGCCCGACCACACCGCCGCGCTCACCGGCGCCTGGACCAACCCGCCGGCGATCGCCCCGCTCCCCGCGCAGCACGCCCCCGGCACCGCCCACTCCGCCCTCCCCGGCCGCCACACGCCCGGCCCGCACACCCCCGTCACACCGACGGGCTTCCCCGCGCCGCACACCCCGCCCGCCGTCACCGGCCCGCACACCCCCGCGGGCTTCCCCGCGCCGCCCCACACCTCGGCCACGGCCGCGCGGACCACCCCGTCGCCCGAGCTGCTCGCGGTGCTCGCCAGCCGTCACGACGCCGGCCTCAGCCTGGGGCGGCTCGGCCGCTGGGACGAGGCGGGCGAGGTGCACCGGGCGGTCGCCGCCGAGCGCGACCGGCTGCTCGGAGCGGACCACCCCGACACCCTCGCCAGCCGTTACGAGGTCGGCTTCACCCTCAGCAGGACCGCCCGCGCCGCCGAGGCCCTCGCCGAGTTCTCCGCGGTCGCCGCCGGGCGGGACCGCGCCCTGGGCCCGGACCACCCCGACACCCTCGCCTCCCGCCAGGAGGCCGCCTATGTGCTCGGCCGGCTGGGACGGCACGAGGAGGCCCACGGGATCTACGAGTCCGTCCTGGAGTCGCGCGCCCGCACCATGGGCCCCGACCACCCCGACACCCTGCGCTGCCGCCACAACATCGCGTTCAACCTGGGCCGGCTGGGCCGCATCGAGGAGTCCTGCCGGACGGCCGGCGACGTCGCCGCCGCCCGCGCCCGGGTCCTCGGCGCCACCCACCCCGACACCCTGGCGACCCGCTACGAGGTCGCCTACACCCTCGGCAGGCTGGGCCGCTGGGCCGAGGCGCTCGACACCTACCGGGAGGTCGCCGAGGCCCGGGCCGGCACGCTGGGGGCCGACCATCCCGACACCTTCGCCGCGCGCTACGAGGTGGGCATCAGCCTCGGCCGGCTCGGCCGCAGCGCCGAGGCCCTGGACCTCTACCGCGCGCTCGTCGACGACCGCACCCGGGTGCACGGCCCCGCCGACCCGGAGACCCTGCGCGCCCGCCACACACTCGGCGTCAACCTGGGCCGGCTCGCCCGCTGGCATGAGGCGCTGACGGAGGCGCGCGAGGTCTGCTCGCTGCGGGAGCGGGTGCTGGGCCCCGACCACCCCGACACGCTGGTCAGCCGCCGGGAGATCGCCGTCGGCTTCGGCTGGCTGGGCCGCTGGCAGGACGCGTACGGCGTCTACCGCCAGGTCGCCGACTCCCGCGAGCGGGTGCTGGGGCCCGGCCACCCGGACACCCTGGCGAGCCGCAACGACGAGGCGCACTGCCTCGAACAGCTCGGCCGCCACTCCGAGGCCGTCGACCTCTACCGCCGTGTCGCCACCCTCCGCGCCGCCCCACCCGCCTGAACACCCGGTACCTCCAGCCCTCCGGAGCGCCCTCCCAGCCCGTCCGGCGTCCGAGGACGGCCCCGACCAGGGCACTGCAGCCCGTCCGGCGTTCGAGGACGGCCCCGACCAGGGCACCCCAGCCCGTCCGGCGTTCGAGGACGACCGCGCGCAGCGCGGTGCCCCGCCGGCGGGCCGCCGGACGCCCACCGACCCCAGGCACCCCACCAACCCCCCGCCCCGCCGGGTAAGGTCCGCCCATGCCCGCTCACGCCTCGTACGACGCCGTCATCGTCGGCGGGGGCCACAACGGCCTCGTCGCCGCCGCCTACCTCGCCCGCGCCGGCCGGTCGGTCCTGCTCCTGGAACGCGGCGCGACGACCGGGGGAGCGGCCGTCTCCACGCGGCCGTTCCCCGGTGTCGACGCCCGGCTGTCGCGCTTCTCGTACCTGGTCTCCCTGCTGCCCGGCAAGATCGTCCGGGATCTCGGCCTCGACTTCGCGGTGCGGAAGCGCACCGTCTCGTCGTACACGCCGACCCGCGCCGGGGACGGGCTCCTCGTCGGGGGCCCCGGCACGGCGGAGTCCTTCGCCCGGCTCACCGGCGGCGACCGGGAGTACGCGGCCTGGCAGGAGTTCTACGGCCTGACCCGCTCGGTCGCCGAGCGGGTGTTCCCGACGCTGACCGAGCCGCTGCCCACCCGGGAGGAACTCCGCGCCCGGGTCGGCGACGAGGAGGCCTGGCGGATGCTCTTCGAGGAGCCGATCGGCACCGCGATCGAGCGGCGCTTCGACCACGACCTGGTGCGCGGCGTGGTCCTGACGGACGCGCTGATCGGCACGTTCGCCGACGCCCACGACGCCTCGCTGGCCCAGAACCGCTGCTTCCTCTACCACGTCATCGGCGGCGGCACGGGCGACTGGGACGTCCCCGTGGGCGGCATGGGCGCGCTGACCGACGCCCTCGCCGCCGCGGCCCGCTCGGCGGGCGCGGAGATCGCCGTGGAGCACGAGGTGACGGCCGTGGTGACCGACGGCACGCGGGCGGAGGTGACCTTCAGGACACCGTCCGCCGAGGGCACCGTCGGCGCGGGCCACGTGCTGGTGAACGCCTCGCCCCGGGAGCTGGCCGCGCTGCTCGGCGACCCGGCGCCCGCGCCTGCCGAGGGCGCCCAGCTCAAGGTGAACATGCTGCTGCGGCGGCTGCCGAGGCTGCGGGACCGGCGGGTCGACCCGGCGGACGCGTTCGCCGGCACCTTCCACGTCTCCGAGGGCTACGGGCAACTGGCCGACGCCTACCGGGAGGCGGCGGACGGGCGGGTGCCGAGTGCGCCGCCGTCCGAGATCTACTGCCACTCGCTGACCGACCCCTCGATCCTGGGGGCCCGGCTGAACGCGGAGGGCGCCCACACCCTGACGCTGTTCGGACTCCACACCCCCGCCCGGCTGTTCGCCGACGACAACGACGCGACCCGGGAGCGGCTGCTGGCGGCCACCCTCGCGGAACTCGACACCTACCTGGAGGAGCCGATCGCCGGGGCGCTCGCCGTCGACGCCGAGGGCCGGCCCTGCATCGAGGCGAAGACCCCGCTCGACCTGGAGGCGGAACTGCGCCTGCCCGGCGGCCACATCTTCCACCGGGACCTGTCCTGGCCGTGGGCGGCACCGGACACCGGGCGCTGGGGCGTGGAGACGGCCCACGCCAATGTGCTGCTCTGCGGGGCGGGCGCGGTGCGCGGCGGCGGTGTCAGCGGAGTGCCCGGCCACAACGCCGCGATGGCGGCGCTGGGCCGGGCGGGCTGACCGCGGACCGCTCCTGCCCCGGGTCCGTCCGGCGTCAGGACGCCTTGCAGGCCCCGACGGCCGGCGGCGAGGCGCTGCCGCCGCCCGTCGTCACGGTGAAGCCGAAGGACGTGGAGCCCCCGGCGGCGAGGTTGCCGTTGTAGCTCGACCGCATCGTCAGCACCGTGCCGCTGCCGTCCCAGCTCGCCGTGCCGTTCCAGGAGTTGGCCACCTTCTGCGGCGCGGTGAAGGTGAGCGGGACCTCCCAGGCGGTGATCGCCGAGCCGCCCGCGGTGATCGTCACCTGGCCGTTGTAGCCGCCGGGCCAGCTCGCGGTGGTGGTGTAGGCCGCGGTGCAGGTGCCCGTGCCGCCGCCGGGCGGGTTGCCGCCGTCGCCCGGGGTGCCGCCGAGGGCGGTGAGCACCGCCGTGTAGGCGGGCTTCTTCTGGTAGGTGCCGTCGAACAGCAGCGGGGTGCCGCCGCTGCGCCACGAGTACTTGTCCGTCACTCCCCACACCGTGATCCCGGTGCACCGGGTGACGGCGAGGCAGGCCCTGGTCACATTGCCGTAGTTGGTGGCCTGCGCCGATCCGGAGCCCTCGATGTCGAGTTCGGTGATCTGCACGTCGACGCCGAGGTCGGCGAAGCGCTGGAGGTTCGCCTGGTAGTCGGAGGGCACGGGCGACTGGGCGTTGAAGTGGGACTGGAGGCCGACGCAGTCGATGGGCACACCGCGCTGCCTGAAGTCCTTGACCATCGCGTAGACCGCGTTGCTCTTCGCGTTCACGCCGTCGGTGTTGTAGTCGTTGTAGCAGAGCTTCGCCGCGGGGTCGGCGGCCCGGGCGGTGCGGAACGCCTCCTCGATGAAGCCGTCGCCCAGCTTGTCCTGGAACGGCGAACTGCGGCGGGCGCCGCTCCCGCCGTCCTGGAACGCCTCGTTGACGACGTCCCACGCGGCGATCTTCCCCTTGTAGTGCGTCATCACCTGGGTGATGTGGTTGTTCATCGCCGAGCGCAGCTCGGTGGCGGGGAGGGAGCCGACCCAGCTCGGGAGCTGGGAGTGCCACACCAGGGTGTGCCCGCGCACCTGCATGCCGCGGCTCTCGGCGTGGGTGACGATCCGGTCGGCGTTGCCGTAGGTGAAGGTGCCGCGGCTGGGCTCCAGCGCGTCCCACTTCATCTCGTTCTCGGGGGTCACCGAGGAGAACTCGGTGTTGAGCGTAGTGGCGTAGTCGGCCTCGCCGAGGTGGTTCGCGGCCACGGCCGTACCGAAGTAGCGGCCCTTCTCGGCCGCGGCGGCTCCGAGCGTGCCCGCCGCGTGCGCGGTGCCGGAGAACGCGACGACGCCCGCGGCGGCGAGCACCGCCGACGTGCCCGCGGCCAGCGCACGGCGCGCGAAAGCTGTCCTGATCACATCCGAACCCTTCGTCCAGGGGGTGAGGAGCGAGTGAGAGTGTTGCCCCGGCCGAACGCCTCGTCAACGCCGGTGATCTCGAAACATTTCGAAGTGTCCGGGTGGTTCGGCTCCTCGGACAAAGGTTCTGAGCTGCTCCGATCCACCGGTGGTCGGCAGGTTGCCGCCGAAGGCCCGTCAATCGATGTGAAGTTTCACAGTGGTGTTACGAAACTCCGCCGAACATTCGATGCCAGGGGCGGGCCCATGGAAGAGGCCCCTGTGCCGCGGCGGTCGCCGCGGCACAGGGGCCGGGAGGTGCGGGAGGACGGGCCGTCAGTCGCCGGACGGCGCCCATCCGGTGGCCTGGACGCGGGCCGCGTCCGAGGGCCGCGACTCGTCGAAGAGCCGGCGGCCGGACGCGTCCTCGACGCGGAGGCCGTCCGCGTACACGCCCCGGCCGACGTAGAGCCGGTCGGTCGCGCTGCGCCAGCGCAGCGACACCGGTGCCTCGCGCCAGGGGGAGAGGTCGGCCTCCACGTCGTGCCACACGCGCCCCGACCAGCCGGTCGCCGTGCCGGCGGGGTGGGTGCGCGCGGTGCCGTCGGGTCCGGTGGCGACGAAGGGCACCGGCTGCCAGGTCGCGCCGCCGTCGGCCGAGGCCTCCAGCAGCACGGCGTCGGCGCCGGGCTCGGTGTCCCACCACAGGGAGCAGCGGAGCCGTCCGGCGCCCGGACCGAGGGGCGGCAGGGTGAGCGTGGCGGCGGTGGCGTTCGTCATGCCGGAGAACCACGCGGTGCGCCCCCGGGCGGGACGCACGGGGACCGCGCGGGCCATGTTGTCGGCCGCCGCGGCGCGCGGCGCGCTGCCGGAGCGCCAGCTCCGCACCGGGTGGACGGAGTTGCCGAGGACGATCAGGAACGAGTCCGTGGTCGGGTCGAGCACCATGCTGGTCCCGGTGAAGCCGGTGTGTCCCGCGGTGCGCGGGGTGGCCATCGCCCCCATGTACCAGTGCTGGTAGAGCTCGAAGCCGAGGCCGTGCTCGTCGCCGGGGAAGTCGGTGTTGAAGTCGGTGAACATCAGCTCGACCGATGCGGGGGCCAGGATCCGGGCGCGTCCGTAGGAGCCGCCGTTGAGCAGGGTGCGGGCGAGGACGGCCAGGTCCCAGGCGCAGGAGAACACCCCGGCGTGGCCGGCGACCCCGCCGAAGCCGTAGGCGTTCTCGTCGTGCACCTCGCCCCACACCAGTCCGCGGTCGAGGCCGGACCAGGGCAGCCGGGCGTCCTCCGTGGCGGCGATGCGCGGCTTCCACTCGGCGGGCGGGTTGAAGCGGGTGCGGTGCATCCCGAGCGGAGCGGTGATCTCGTCGTGGAGCAGGACGTCCAGCGCGCGGCCGGTGATCTTCTCCAGGACCAGTTGCAGCGAGATCAGGTTGAGGTCGGAGTAGAGGTACCGGGTGCCCGGCGCGTTCAGCGGGGCCTCGTTCCACAGGAGCCGCAGCCGCCCCTCCTGCGTCGGCTCCTTGAAGAGCGGGATCCAGGAGCGGAAGCCGGAGGTGTGCGTCAGGAGCTGCCGCACGGTGATGTCCTGTTTGCCGGCGCCCGCGAACTCGGGCAGGTACGAGGCGACGGTCGCCTCCAGCTCCAGCGTCCCCCGCTCGATCTGCTGCACGGCGAGGATCGAGGTGAACAGCTTGGAGACCGACGCCAGGTCGAAGACGGTGTCCTCGCGCATCGGGATCTGCTGGTCCTCGGGCAGCTCGACGGCGGTGTCGGTCGTCTCGTCGTAGGCGGAGTACCGCAGGGCCTTGCCGATCGCCCGGTGCAGGGCGACCGTGCCGCCGCGTCCGGCGAGCAGCACGGCTCCCGCGTACCAGGGGTGCCGCGGGGAGGGCTGGAGGAAGGCCTCGGCGTCGGTGACCAGGCGGTCGAGGTGCGGGGCGAGCAGCCCGGCCCGGGCGGGGGTGCCGCGCCGCAGGGTCGGGTGGTGCGGTCCTCCCGCGCCGGCGCCGGGGGAGGTGCCGGCCGCCGTCGCCGCGAAGGGCACGGAGGCGAGCGCGAGGGCGCCGCCCAGCGCCATGGCCCCGCGTCCCAGTCCTCGTCGGCTGATGGCCCCGCTCCCTCTGTGCGCTGCGTCCTCGGTCATCCGGAATCCTCCCTGAAAGTATCTTTCGGATCTTCGGCGACACGTGAAGCTTTCTTGCAGTGTCGGTGGACTGTCAACCATCTCGTCGAAGGTGACGCACTGTCAGGACCGGCTCGTCCGCACCCCGGCCCCGGGCGGGCGCGGCGGCACGGGGGTGGTGGGGCGTTTGGTCCGACCGGACTCTCGTCGCGCGCGCCCTGCCGGGCGCTGGCAGCCTTGCCCGCATGAGCGCGGTGAACGTCCTGTCCTTCTTGCGCCGGTGGACCGTCTGGGTGCCGTTGGCCGCGGTCGTCGCGCTGGTGCTCAGCTGGGGACGCGACCTGTCACCACTGGCCGTCGTGGTGGTCGCCCTCTGCCTGGCCGGCGCCGTGCTCGCCGCCGTCCACCACGCCGAGGTGGTCGCCTACCGGGTCGGGGAGCCGTTCGGCTCCCTGGTGCTGGCCGTGGCCGTCACCGTCATCGAGGTGGCCCTGATCGTCACCCTGATGGTGGACGGGGGCGAGAAGTCCGCCACCCTGGCCCGCGACACCGTGTTCGCCGCCGTCATGATCACCTGCAACGGGATCGTCGGACTGTCCCTGCTCGTCGCCGCGCTCCGTCACCGCGTCGCCGTCTTCAACGCCGAGGGGTCGGGGGCCGCGCTCGCCACCGTCGCCACCCTGGCCGTGATGAGCCTGGTGCTGCCCACCTTCACCACCAGCAAGCCCGGCCCCGAGTTCTCCACGGCCCAGCTCACCTTCGCCGCGATCTTCTCGCTGGGCCTCTACTCGCTGTTCGTCGCCGTCCAGACCGTGCGCCACCGCGAGTACTTCCTGTCCGTCACCCCGGACGGCGAACTCAAGGACGAGGAGGGCGACCGGGCGGAGATCCCGACCCGCGCGGCGGCGTTCGTCAGTCTCGTCCTGCTGCTCGTGGCACTCGTCGCCGTCGTCGGCGACGCCAAGGCCGTCTCGCCCACCATCGAGTCGGGGGTGGAGTCCGCCGGGATGCCCCACTCCGTCGTCGGCGTGGTGATCGCCCTGCTGGTGCTGCTGCCGGAGACCCTCGCCGCCGTGCGCGCCGCCCGCCGCGAACGGGTGCAGACCAGCCTCAACCTGGCCCTCGGCTCCGCCATGGCCAGCATCGGACTGACCATCCCCGTCATCGCCCTGGCGACGATCTGGCTGGAGGGACCGCTGGTCCTCGGCCTCGGCGCCACCCACATGGTGCTGCTCGCCCTGACCGTCGTCACCGGCGCGCTCACCATCGTGCCCGGCCGGGCGACACCGCTCCAGGGCGGTGTGCACCTGGCGATCCTCGCGGCCTTCGTCTTCCTGGCGGTGAGCCCGTAGCGCCTGATCCCGGCGGCGGGCCCGCGGTGCGCGCCCCGGCGGTGAGCCCCGCGCGGTGAGCCCAGGGACCCGCGGACCCCCGGCTCACGGCCCCCCGGCTCACGGACCCGCCGGCTCACGGACCCACGGACCCGCCGCCGTGGCGCCGCCCCGGATCAGCGGCGCTCGCGCACCCGGACCACCTCCAGCTCCGGCGAGGCGAGGATGTCCCGCTCGCAGAAGCGCGACGTCACCCAGCGCTCACCCGAGTAGAGCGCCGTCTGGTCCCGGTGGTGCGCCGAGGCGGGACTGGACGACTGCGCGTAGGAGAGCAGCGTGCGGGCCACCGGGCAGCCGCTGCCGTCCCAGCCGACCGCCTGCACATGGCTGGTGCCGTGGGCGACCTCCGCGTACCCGCCGGCCGACGGCTGCCAGGCCGCCTCGATCTTGTTCCACACGCCCAGCGACTCGGTGCCCCCGTGCACCGGGTACCGCTCACCGCCCCGCACCACGAACTGGTGGTCGCCGAGCGGCGAGTCCGGGGCGATGCCCGCCGCCCGCAGCTGTGCCACCGCACCCGTGAGCGCCGCCGCGAACTCCGGCGACGCGGTGTCCAGGGTGTGCGGGGTGGCCACCGGGTCGGCCGCCGAGAACGGCACCTTCCACAGCCGCGACGCCGGGACCGAGGCCGTCAGCGCGCGCCAGAACCGGTCGAACAGCAGCGCACCGCGGCTGCCGGTGTCCATCCGGCCGTCCCAGCCCGCCAGGGCGTCGCACGCCGCCACCGGCGCGGGCGACAGCGCCCGGCAGGCGCGGACCGTGTCCGCGAGGGCCAGATCCGCCGCCGGCACCCGGTTGGCGAACTGCTGCCGCTGGAGGTCGCGCACCGTCAGACGCCCGCGGTCCGCCATCGCCGCCACGTCCTCGACGGCGCCGCGGGTGCGCAGCGAACGGGGCGTGCCGGTGTTGCCGAAGACGCGTTCGTAGCCGGTCAGCGGGGTGTCGGCGTTCGCCAGCCAGGCGCTGTCGTTGGAGTTCTCCGCGTACGGCGCGTCCTGGAGCAGCGGCATCCGGGAGGGGCCGAGGATCCCCGGCTGCACCGCGTCCCGGTCCCGGCCGAGGGCGCAGTCGCCGCGCGCCCCGTCCAGCACCGCGACGCCCGACGACGGGTACGTCACGCGCCCCAGCGGCGTCGAGCACCGCTCGGCCAGCTCGTCCGTGATCCGGGGCAGCACCTGCGACTGGGTGAACAGCGAGCGCCCCGAGGAGTCCGCCGCGACCGTGTTCACCCACGGCAGCCCCTGCGTACGGCGCAGCCCGCGCACGATGTCACCGGTCGAGCGGGCCTTGGCGAAGGCCAGCGCCGTGTCGGTGGCGCGCAGGTTCACCGCGTTGGGGTCGTTCAGCGCGTATGCCGTCGCCGTCGTCCACGGCAGCGGCAGCGAGGCGCCGAGCGAGGTGACCACCGGGCCGTACCGCGTCCAGTACTGGGTCCGGCTGACGGGGGCGCCGTCCTTCACGGGCACCGTCACCGTCCGGCGCGTCATCCGCTCCCGCACCCCGTCGACCAGGTACACCGTCGGGTCCGCCGGGTCGAGGGCGAGCTGGTGGAGGTTGAGCGTCACACCGGTCGCCACGGTGTGGCTCCAGGCCACCCGCTCGTTGAAGCCGATGCTGACGCCGACGGTGCCGAGCAGTGAGGCCCCCGAGACGTTCAGCTCCCCGGGGATGGTCTGCTGCGACTGCCAGAAGCGCCGGCCGCCGTGCCAGGGGTAGTGCGGATTGCCGAGCAGCAAACCGCGGCCGTTCGCGGTCACCTGCCCGCCGAAGGCCACCGCGTTCGACCCCATGTCGGCGCTCCCGGCGGCGAAGAGCTGCCGCGCGGCCCGCGCCGTCGCCGCCGGATCGGGCGCCGCGGCCGGCCCCCGCGCCGCCCCCGGGGAACCGGGCGGGGCCGCGGCCGTGATGCCGTCCACCCCGCGGCCCTGACCGCCGAGTACGGACACCGCGAACCCGCGGCGGGCGACGTCCAGCGCCGTCACCGGCCGCACCCAGTCGGCGCCCCGGCAGGCCGGGTCGGTGATCCGGTTGCGGGCCAGCCAGGCGTTGTAGCCGGCCGCCCAGCCGCGCATCAGCTCCTCGGCCGCCCGGCCGGGCCCGGCCGGCGCGGGCGTGGCGAGCAGCCGCTCCACCGTCCCCGCGTCGCGCACCCCGCGGAAGTACAGATCGCTGGCGAGGTTGTCCGTCGCCGACGACAGCGACCCGTCCGGGGCACCGGCCGCCCCGAAGTGGCGCGAGCGTTCGCCGCGCACCGTGACGAAGCCGTCGGCCAGCACGCACACCTGGTCGACGGCCTGCGCCCAGCCCGTGCCGAAGCCCAGGTCCGCGTAGTCCTTCGCGACGATGTGCGGGATGCCGTACTCGGTGTAGCGGATGACGGCGGACAGCCCGCCGCCCGAGGGATGCCGCTCGCGGCCGTCGGCCGCCGCCGGGGGCGGCAGCGCCGTCGCGGCGGTCAGCAGGGCGACGGCGCCCAGGGCGAGCCGTCCGATGCGGGTCCGGATGAGCAACGAGCCTCCCGACGTGAGTGCGCAGCAGCGGAGCCCTATGCAGTCAGCCCCCGGCACCGCTGTCAACCGTCCGGTCGGTATCCGGCCCCTCGACGTGCCGTCCGGGGACCGGCCGCCCCCGTCCCGCGCCGGTCCCGCCCCTTGACGTTCCGTCACCGGGCCGCACAGGATCACGCCATGACAGGCGCTCACCACAACACGGTCGACTCCCTCGTACGCCGCAGTGCCCGGCGGAACCCGGAGCGCACCGCGGTCCGCTACGCCGACCGCACCTGGACGTACGCCGAGCTCGACACCGCCGTCTCCACCGCGGCGGCCGTCCTCGCGGACCACGGCCTCGCACCCGGCGAGCGCGTCGCCGCCTACGGCCACAACTCCGACGCCTACCTGATCGCCTTCCTCGCCTGCGCCCGCGCCGGACTCGTGCACGTCCCGGTCAACCAGAACCTCACCGGCGACGATCTCGCCTACGTGCTCTCCCAGTCGGGCTCCGCCCTGGTCCTCGCCGACCCCGCCCTCGCGTCACGGCTGCCCGACGGGACGCCGGTGCGGGCGCTGCGGGAGAGCGACGACTCCCTGCTGGCCGCGCTGTCCTCGCCCCGCCCGTTCACGCCCGACCGCGAACCGGCCTCCGAGGACCTCGTCCAGCTCCTCTACACCTCCGGCACCACCGCGCTGCCCAAGGGCGCGATGATGACCCACCGGGCCCTCGTCCACGAGTACGTCAGCGCGATGACCGCCCTCGACCTGCACGCCACCGACCGCCCCGTGCACGCGCTGCCGCTCTACCACTCGGCGCAGATGCACGTCTTCCTGCTGCCCTACCTCGCCGTCGGCGCGGAGAACACCCTGCTGGACGCGCCCGACGCCGGACAGATCTTCGACCTCGTGGAGGCCGGCCGCGCCGACAGCCTCTTCGCTCCGCCCACCGTCTGGATCGGCCTGGCCAACCACCCCGACTTCGGCGCCCGCGACCTGACCGCGCTGCGCAAGGCGTACTACGGCGCCTCGATCATGCCCGTGCCCGTCCTGGAGCGGCTGCGGACGCGGCTGCCCGGACTCGCCTTCTACAACTGCTTCGGCCAGTCCGAGATCGGCCCCCTCGCCACCGTCCTCGGCCCCGGCGAGCACGAGGGCCGGATGGACTCCTGCGGCCGGCCCGTCCTCTTCGTCGAGGCGAAGGTCGTCGACGAGGACGGCGAGGAGGTCCCCGACGGCACCCCCGGCGAGGTCGTCTACCGCTCCCCGCAGCTCTGCGAGGGCTACTGGGACAAGCCCGAGGAGACCGAGGAGGCCTTCCGCGGCGGCTGGTTCCACTCCGGCGACCTCGCCGTGCGCGACGCCCAGGGCTACTTCACCGTGGTCGACCGGGTGAAGGACGTCATCAACTCCGGGGGCGTGCTCGTCGCCTCCCGCCAGGTCGAGGACGCCCTCTACACCCACCCGGCCGTCGCCGAGACGGCCGTCGTCGGCCTCCCCGACGACCGCTGGATCGAGGCGGTGACGGCCGTGGTCGTCACCCGCGAGGAGACCACCGAGGCGGAACTGATCGCCCACGCCCGCGAACGGCTGCCCCACTTCAAGGCCCCCAAGCGGATCGTCTTCACCGACGCCCTCCCGCGCAACGCCAGCGGCAAGATCCTCAAGCGCGAGCTGCGCGACCGCTTCGCGCAGGGGTAGGGGCCCGGCGTCCGCGTCCGCACCGGGCACGCGGGCCCGGTCCGGACGCGGGCCCGGCCGTCAGGCGCCGCCCTCCCGGCGGAGGTCCACGATGCGGCGGATCTTGCCGACCGAGCGCTCCAGGGTCTCCGGGGCCACGACCTCGACGGCGGCCGAGACGCCGATGCCGTCCTTCACGGCGGCGGTGACGGCGCGGGCGGCCTCGGCACGCTGGTCGCCCGTCGCCTCCGGCCGCGCCTCCACCCGCACGGTGAGCGCGTCGAGGCGGCCCTCCCGGGTGAGCCGGAGCTGGAAGTGCGGTGCCACATGGGCGGTGCGCAGCACGATCTCCTCGATCTGGGTGGGGAAGAGGTTCACCCCGCGCAGGATGATCATGTCGTCGCTGCGTCCCGTCACCTTCTCCATCCGCCGGAACGGGCGCGCCGTGCCCGGCAGCAGCCGGGTCAGGTCCCGGGTGCGGTACCGCACGACGGGCATGGCCTCCTTGGTGAGCGAGGTGAACACCAGCTCCCCCCGCTCCCCGTCCGGCAGGACCTCGCCGGTGAACGGGTCCACGATCTCCGGGTAGAAGTGGTCCTCCCAGACATGGAGGAACCCGTCCTTGGCGTCCACGGACTCCTGGGCCACGCCGGGGCCCATCACCTCGGATAGCCCGTATATGTCGACCGCGTCGATGGCGAAGCGCTCCTCGATCTCGCGCCGCATCCCCTCCGTCCACGGCTCCGCGCCGAAGACGCCGACCTTCAGCGAGGTGCCGCGCGGATCGACGCCCTGGCGCTCGAACTCGTCGAGCAGGGTGAGCATGTACGAGGGCGTCACCATGATGATCTCGGGGCGGAAGTCCTGGATGAGCTGCACCTGCCGTGCCGTCATGCCGCCGGAGGCCGGGACGACCGTGCAGCCGAGCCGCTCGGCGCCGTAGTGGGCGCCCAGGCCGCCGGTGAACAGCCCGTACCCGTAGGCGATGTGGACGGTGTGGCCCGGGCGGGCGCCGGCGGCCCGCAGGGACCGGGCGACGACGTCGGCCCAGGTGTCCAGGTCCCGCTCGGTGTAGCCGACCACCGTCGGCCGCCCGGTGGTCCCGCTGGAGGCGTGGATGCGGCGCACCCGCGAGCGGTCGACGGCGAACATCCCGAACGGGTAGTGGTCGCGCAGATCGGTCTTGGCCGTGAACGGGAAGCGTGCGAGGTCCGCGAGCGTCCGGCAGTCCTCCGGGCGCACCCCGGCCTTGTCGAAGGCGTCGCGGTAGAAGCCGACGTTGTCGTACGCGTGCCGGAGGGTGGTGCGCAGGCGCTCCAGTTGCAGTGCTTCGAGCTCCTCGCGCCCGAGCCGCTCCGCCGCGTCCGACCAGTCCGTCATGGTGGGCCCACTCCCGTCGCAAACCGGACGACCGATCATTCGGTCGTGCTGTTCGGGATCAGTTACTCAGCCGGCGCGGGGCCGCGTCAAGGGATCGGCGGCGGCCGTCCCGCGGACCGGAACCGCTGGTACGTCCGGGGGACGTCGGGCGCTCCCCGCGCGGGCGGCGGGCCGCAACCGGGGCGGACGGGGACGAATCGCGGGAGGATGACCGGGGAAGGGAAGTTGAATCCCGCAATCAAGCGGGATCCGGTCCCGTCCCGCCTTCGCCCCGTGCGATCGAACGAAGGAGTCCGTGATGCCGCAGCCCGAGGGAGCCGCGCTGGAGGCGATCCGCGCCCGCCGCGAGGAACTGCGCAGCCGCTATCTGCACGCCCCCGCCGACCGCCCGGTCAGCTCCGCGCGCGGCGTGCACCACGTCGCGTTCATCTGCCGCGACGTCGAGGAGACCATCCGCTTCTACCAGGAGTTCCTCGGCTTCCCGCTGGTGGAGATCGTGGAGAACCGCGACTACCGGGGCTCCACCCACTTCTTCTTCGACATCGGCAACAACAACCTGCTCGGCTTCTTCGACTTCCCCGGCCACGACCACCCGCCGGCCACCGAGACCGTCGGTGGTGTCCAGCACCTCGCGCTCTCCGTGGACGTCCAGCAGTACACGGCCGCCCGCAAGGCCCTCGACGCCGCGGGCGTCGAGTACCTCGGCCCCGACCGCGGTGTGGAGGACAGCCTCTACCTCCACGACCCCAACGGGGTGCCGCTGGAGCTCTACCGGGAGCGGCTCGGCATCTTCGACGGCGAGCAGATCCTGGAGACCGCGGTCGACGACTGACCGGCCCGCGCGGAGGCCGGCCCGGCCGGGACGCACCGGTCGCCGGGGCGGCCGGCGGCGGGGATACCGTTCGGGCATGACCGCGCCCGCCCCACACGCCCTCGTCCTGGACTTCGTCCTCACCGTGCGCCACGACGGCCGCGGGGGAGTGGCCGACGACCTCGCGGACACCGCGGGCCTCGCGGTGTGGATCCGGGAGCACGCCGCCGTCCTCGGCGAGGACGCGCGCCGGGCGCCGGCGGACGAGCGGACGCTCGCCGCCGTCCGCGACCTGCGGGCGGCGGTGCGCTCCCTGTTCGCGCGGGCCGTGCTCCCCGGGCCGCCGAGCCGGGCGGACGAGGGCCGGCTGCTGCCGGCCGCCGTCGCCACGGCCCGGCTCAACGCGGCGGCCGCCGCCGTCCCCGTCGTCCCGGCCCTCCACTGGCCCGACGACGCCGACCCCGCCTCCGAACTCGTCCCCGCCACCCGCTTCGTCACGGACGCCCCTGCCCGAGCCGCGGCCACCGGCCCGGGCCCGGACGGGGGGCCGTTCCCGGGTGCCGGGTCCGCCGCGGGCGCTGCTCCCGAGGCCGCCGGCCCGGACGGGGGCCCGTTCCCGGGCCTCGGCCCCACCGCGGGCGCTGCTCCCGAGGCCGTCGGCCCGGACGGGGGCCGGTTCCCGGGCCTTGACGCTGCCGCGGGCGCTGCTCCCGAGGCCGGTGGCCCGGAGGCCGGGGGTGCTTCGCGCTCCGGGTCCGCCCCGGCGGGGGACGGCCTGCCTGTCGCGGGCGCTGCTCCCGAGGCCGGTGGCCCGGAGGCCGGGGGTGCTTCGCGCTCCGGGTCCGCCCCCGCGGGGGACGGCCTGCCTGCCGCGGGCGCTGCTCCCGAAGCCGGTGGCCCGGGCGCCGGGGGTGCCGTGCCCGGCCCGGAGGGCGGACCCTCCGCCGGCGGGGTGCTCGGGGCCGTGCTCGCGCGGGCGGCGATCGCGTTCCTGGCGGGGCCGGACCGGGTGCGGCTGCGGGCCTGCCACGCGCCGCGGTGTGTGCGGTACTTCCTGAAGGACCACCCCCGGCAGGAGTGGTGCAAGCCGGCCTGCGGCAACCGCGCCCGGGTCGCGCGCCATCACGAGCGCCGGCGGGCCGACGGCTGACGGCGGGCGGCGGCCCCCGGTGGCGGGCCTACGCCGGCGTCGGGGCGGCGTCCCGCCCGCCGCCGGCCGCCCCCGCGGTGCCGTTGATCTTCTCGATCGCCTGGCGGGCGTGTTCCCCCTGGGAACGCGCCGTCAGCGACGAGACGGAGGACGGTGCGGGCGGCGGGAGCTGCTGCGTCCGTTCCGGGCTCGCGGGCTGGGCCGGCGGGGGCGCGGAGTGGGCGCCGGAGCGCAGCCGCAGCCGGTGGCCCGCGGCCTCGTCGAGGCTCACCGGGCGCTGCATCCGGGTGGCGAGCCGCCCCGCCTCCCGGCCGAGCGCGGCCACGTCCTCCCAGGCCAGCCGGACGACGAGGCGGAGCTCGGCCTCACCGTCGGGGAGGGCCTGCAACGGAGGGCTGACACGGTCGTTCATGGACTGGTCCTCACCTTGTCGGTACCCCGTCCCCGAGGGGCGTGCTGCTCCCCGCGGACGCCTGATGTGCCCACGAGTACGGCCGTGCGACACGCCGCGTTCACCGCCGTCCCCGACGCGTCCGCCGACGCCTCCGCGCGGTGTCGGCCCCGACTCGGCCGGGTGCCTCCGGGCACGTACCATGGCGGTTATGTCGTTTCTCCGCCGCCGCAGCGCCGCCACTCCCGCGGGTCCGGACTTCGATGTCCTGGCCATGGATCCGGGCGACTGGCCCGGCAATCTCGGCGCCGGTCTGCTGCCCGCCCCCGACGGCACCTGCCAGGGCGTGTTCCTGCGCTACGACCTCTTCGGCGGCCGCGGTCCCGCGATGATCATCGGCAACCTCCCCGAGGGCTCCCCGGCCCGCGAGGTCGAGGAGGGCGAGATCCCCTTCGAGGCCGCCCAGCTCCTGCTCGCCCTGGAGAACGACGAGCCCGTCCACGTCACCGGCGTGGAGGACACCCCGGTGATGCAGGGCGACAACCTGCTGATCGTGCGCCGGGTGAAGCTCTCCGAGAGCCGGATCTCCTGCGTCCAGTTCGACCGCAGCGACAACGTCCTCGTCACCATCGCGAGCTGGGACCGGCCGATCACCGACGATCTCTACGCGCTGCTCAAGCCGCTCCCGGCGGAGCTCTTCCAGCAGGCCTGAGCCCCTGCCCCTCCGTACTGCCCGGGGTACCCCCGGGCAGTTTTCGTTTGCCTCTTGCCAAGTGAATCATCGGACCTCTAGCGTCGAGTCATGATCCCAGGGCCGCCGGTGACCTCCGCATGACGTCGACAACTGGCGCGAACGGCGCGCACGGAGAGCAGATCCTCGGGGAGCCCCTCGAAGCCGCCACCGGCGACACCTCCGATGACTTGCTGCTCTGGTACCGGCGACCCGCGGAGGACTGGGAACGCGAATCCCTCCCCGTCGGCAACGGCGCCCTCGGCGCGAGCGTGTACGGGACGCTCCGCGCCGAACGCCTCACCGTCAACGAGAAGTCGTTGTGGACCGGCGGCCCCGGCTCCGCGGAGGGCTACGACCACGGCAACGGGACCACCCCCGGCGCCCTCGCCGCAGTGCAGGGGCGGCTGGAGGGCGAGGGGACGCTCCCGCCCCCGGCCGTCGCCGCCGCCCTCGGCCGCCCCCGGCGCGGCTACGGCGCCTACCAGGTCCTCGGCGACCTCCTGATCGCCGTGCCCGGCGCGCCCGCCGTCCCCGACGCCTCGTACCGCCGCAGCCTCGACCTCGCCACCGCGCTGGCCCGCGTCGGCTACACCCATCAAGGCGCCACCTGGACAAGGGAGTTCCTCGCCTCCCACCCCGCCGGGGTGATCGCGGGCCGCTTCCACGCGGACCGGCCCGGCCGCACCGGCTTCACCCTGAGCCACACCTCCCCGCACGCCGACCGGACCGTCACCGCCGACGGCGACCGGCTCACCGTGCGCGGCCGCCTCGCCGACAACGGGCTGCGGTTCGAGGCCCAGATCCGGGTGGTCGCACAGGGCGGCACCGTGACCGCCGGGCCCGACGGCACCCTCACCGTGAGCGGCGCGGACAGCGCCCACTTCGTCCTCGCCGCCGGCACCGACTACGCCGACACCTACCCGGCGTACCGGGGGCCCGACCCCCACGCCACCGTCACCGCGACCGTCGACGCCGCCGCGGCGCTGCCCTGGGCGCGACTGCGCGCCGACCATGTGGCCGACCACGGCGCCCTGTTCGGCCGGGTGTCGCTCGACATCGGGCAGCGGCCCCCGGACCGGCCCACCGACGAACTGCTCGCCTCCTACACCGGCGGCACCGCCCCTGCCGACCGCGCCCTGGAGGCGCTCAGCTTCCAGTACGGGCGCTACCTGCTCATCGCCTCCTCACGCGCCGGCTCCCTGCCCGCCAACCTCCAGGGCGTGTGGAACGACTCCACCGCCCCGCCCTGGGCGGGGGACTACCACACCAACATCAACCTCCAGATGAACTACTGGCCCGCCGAGGTCACCGCGCTCCCCGAGACGACCGTGCCCTACGACCGTTTCGTCGAGGCCCTGCGGGCGCCCGGCCGCGTCACGGCACGCGAGATGTTCGGGGCCCCCGGCTGGGTCGTCCACAACGAGACCAACCCGTACGGCTTCACCGGCGTCCACGACTGGGCCACCGCGTTCTGGTTCCCCGAGGCCGCCGCCTGGCTCACCCAGCAGCTCTACGAGCACCACCGCTTCTCCGGCTGCACGGACTACCTGCGCGACACCGCCTACCCCGTCATGAAGGAGGCCGCCGTCTTCTGGCTGGCCGCCCTGCGCACCGATCCGCGGGACGGCACCCTGGTCGTCACCCCCGGCTACTCGCCCGAGCACGGTGACTTCACCGCCGGCCCCGCCATGTCCCAGCAGATCGTCCACGACCTGTTCACCAGCACCCTGGAGGCGTCCCGCACCCTCGGCGACGACCCCGGCTTCCGCCGCCGGCTCAAGGACGCGCTGGACCGGCTCGACCCGGGGCTGCGCATCGGATCGTGGGGCCAGCTCCAGGAGTGGAAGGAGGACCTCGACGACCCGGACGACACCCACCGGCACGTGTCCCACCTCTTCGCCCTCCACCCCGGGCGGCAGATCACTCCCGGCAGCCGCTGGGCCGAGGCCGCCGCGGTGTCCCTGACGGCGCGCGGCGACGGCGGCACCGGCTGGTCCCGGGCCTGGCGGCTCGCCTTCTGGGCCCGGCTCCACGACGGCGACCGCGCCCACGCCATGCTCCGCGGGCAACTGCGGACCTCCACCCTGCCCAACCTGTGGGACAACCACCCGCCGTTCCAGCTCGACGGGAACTTCGGCGCCACCGCGGGGATCGCCGAGATGCTGCTCCAGAGCCACCACGGAGCCGTCGAGATCCTGCCCGCCCTGCCCGCCGTCTGGCCCGGGGGCGAGGTGCGCGGACTGCGGGCGCGCGGCGGCGTCCGTGTGGACATCGCCTGGTCGGCCGGTGCGGCCCGCCGGGTCGTGCTGAGGGCGGAGCGCACCGGCACCCTGACCGTGCGCTCCACCCTCTTCGCCTCGGGGGAACGGGTGCTCGACGTGCGGGCCGGCGAGAGCTACACGCTGACCGCCGGCGGCTGAGCCGGCAGCGGCCACCGCGCGGTGGAGGTGCCGATCCCCGCGGGGGCGCCCAGCCGCCAGGGGACCGCGCCGCCGCGCAGGTCCTCCTCCCGGTAACGCCGCACGTGGCGGTGCCAGTTGAGGACGCCCGCCATCCAGTCCTCCAACTCCCGCACGTAGGTGCCGAGAGCCGACCTCACCCGGTCGTCCACCCCGAGGTCCTCGCAGAGCAGCGGCAGTTCGTGCGCCTTCACATGCAGGAACTCCCGCAGCCGCGACTCCAGCAGACCGGCCGTCATCGCGGCGGCCGTCGGATAGTCGCAGCCGAAGAAGGTCTCCACCACCAGGACCGCGTTGTGGATCTCGCCCTCGTACTCGATCTCCTTCTGGTACGAGAAGAGGTCGTTGACCAGCCAGCCGACATCCATGGCCGCGAGCTCCAGGCTCCGCAGCGGTCCGCTCCCGCGCACCCCGGGCGGCAGGGCGTCCCCCTGCCGCAGCCGGGCGAGGCTCATGGTGAGGTCGGAACCGAACGTCAGCCGCCGCATCTCGATGTAGTCCACCGGATCGGGCACCCGGTGCTGCGCCGTGTTGTGCAGCTCCCACAGCCAGCTCTCCAGCATCACGGCGACCGCCTGACGCAGCGTCTCGCGCGCCGATGCCGTCATCGGGCCCGCCGTGCGCGCCCACAGATCGGCGAGACCGCGCTCCAGCGGGGTGACCGCCCCCGCCGCGCCCGCCGCCGGGTCGTCGACCGGCATGCACGCCTTCAGCCGCTCGGTCGCCGCCCGCGCCCCGGCCAGGTCGCGCCGCCGTCCGTAGGCGATGGGGTACCAGTCGTCGCCGTACGTCCCCCAGGTGAGCCACTGGGCGCTGAGCGCCAGTTCCTCCCGGGTGGCGTCCGGGTCCAGCCCCGCCGCGCAGAGCGCGAAGTCGAAGCCGGTGAGCCGGGCCTCGTCCCAGATGTCGTTCAGCAGGCCCGTCCGGGCGGCCCATTCGACGGACCGGGCACGGGCGTCGTCCAGATGCGGGCTGAGCGACAGCGGGAACGGCAGCTCCAGGTCTGGCAGCAGCGAGGGCCCCACCGCCCGCGGCCGGTGGGTCAGGGTGCGCAGCCGTGCCTCGGCGGGGCGGCCGAGGAGCGCCCGGATGTCGAGCGCGGACGCCCCGAATCCGGTGAGCCCCGGGGCCGGCCCGCCGCCGGAGCCCCGCGGCGCCGATGACGTGCTCTCCCGAAGGCCCTCGTTCATGTAGCGGCTGGAGCGCAGATGCCACTCGTGGCCGCCGGACTGCCAGTCCTGGAGCCCCTTGGTGTACGCGGCGACCGCCGCGCTCTCGTCCGGGCCCAGCCCCTCCTCCAGGCAGAGCGCCGGCACCTCGGTCAGCGCGGTGTTCTCGAACTGCTGGACCCGCGAGGTCAGCAGGTCGTTGACCGCGTCGGCCGCCTGCTGCGTGGTGCAGCCGAGGAAGGTCTCCAGCACCAGGACACCGTTGCTGTTCTCGCCCTCCTCCTCGACCTCGCGCTGGTAGGAGAACAGGTCGTTGCGCAGGTGCACCGCGTCCGAGAAGGTGTCGCGCAGCACCCGCAGCGGCCGTGAGCCGGCCACCCGGGCGGGCACCTCCGCGCCCGCCGCGTACTCCACCAGCCCGGCCGACCACGGCGCCCCGCCGACCTTGCGCCGCATCTCGATGTACTCCACCGGATTGGCGATCCGGCCCTCGTTGATGTTGGACAGCTCCCACATCGACTCGTTGAGCAGATTCCTCGTCGCCTCGGCGAACCTGGCGCGCCAGGCGGGGGACATCGCCGGGACGGTGCGCCGCCACAGGTCCGCCAGGCCGGCCTCCACCGGGTTGACCGGGTCCGGCATCGCGGCCGTGCCGTCCATCGGCATGAAGGCGGGCAGCCGCTCCAGATAGGCCCGGCCGCCCGCCCGGTCCTGCGTCCGCTTGAAGATCTCCAGGAAGTGGTCGTCGAAGAAGAAGACCCACACGTACCAGTCGGTGACCAGGCTCAGGGCCCCGGCGTCGCAGTCGGGGTGGGTGTACCCGCACAGGAGCGCGTAGTCGTGGGCATCGAGGTCGCTCTGCTCCCAGATGCCGGACCCCTCCAGCATTCCCATCCGCCGGGCCCAGTCGGTGGTGTGCCGCCGCGCCTCCTCGGTGTGCGGATTGAGCCGTGCCGGATACGGGACGTAGAAGTCCGGCAGTACGAAGGGCTGTGCCATGTGGGATACGGGCCTTTCCCCGGTCACCGCGCGCGGCGGCGCGGACTGTGCGTGGTCGGCCCAGCACTACCCTCGCCCGGACGGACGCACGCACCCGGGCGAATAGTCATACCGGTGTGGTTCCCGGGCGAGGGGGCGGGGTGCCACCGGACCCCCACGGCGGTGGCACCCCGCGGTCATCGGAGGTCCGTCACCTGCGCACCACCCGCACATCGGCGGCCTTCACGAACGCCACCCGGTGCCCGAACTGGATCTGGACGTACTCCTCCTGTCCGCGCACCACCCGGTGGACCGACGTGTCGAACTTCGGTGCGTACAGGTACTCGCCCGGTGTCCGGTCGCCCGCCACGTACCGCTGCCCCGCCCCGAGGGTGTACGGCAGCGGCGAGACCGCCTGCACCGGCACCCCGGCCGGATACGCCGACGCCTCCGGGTACGCCCGCCCGTACACCGGCACCCGGTCGAGGCCCTCCCGGGGCGTCACCAGCGTCCCCCGCGAGGGAACCGCGGTCGGCTGGGTGCGCGGATTGTGGAACCACGCCTTCTGCCCCAGGTACCAGACCGCCGTCCAGTCGCCGCGGCGCTCCGCCACCGCGTACTGCTGGCCCGTCGAGGCCCGCGCCCCCGTGTCGTTCACCCCGTTCGTCGAATCCGCGCCGTCCGGGCGCAGACCGACGTCCTTCACCAGCGGGGTGTCCTCACCCGGACCGGTGTGCAGCCGCACCGCGCCGGAGCCGTGCGGCGCGCAGGCCTCGCCGGCCCGCACGCAGCCCGTGTACAGCGGCTTGTGGGCGTCGTACGCCGGACGCACGGTGACCACGGCGCTGTCCGGACCCGCGGAGGGCGTCAGCGGCCGGCCCAGCAGCCGGAAGTAGTGCGCCCAGTCCCAGTACGGCCCCGGGTCCGTGTGCATCCCGCGGATCGTGGCGGTCGTGGTGCCCGGCACGTTGTCGTGGCCGATGATGTGCTGCCGGTCCAGCGGGATGTCGAAGCGGTGCGCGAGATAGCGCACCAGCCGGGCCGACGTCCGGTACATCGCCTCCGTGTACCAGGCGTCCGGGGCCACCAGGAAGCCCTCGTGCTCCAGGCCCACCGACTTGGCGTTGACGTACCAGTTCCCCGCGTGCCAGGCGACGTCCTTCAGCGGCACGTGCTGCGCGATGTGCCCGTCGGACGACCGCAGCGAGTACTGCCACGACACGTACTCCGGGTTCTGCACGAGCTGGAGGGTGGTGTCCCAGGTGGCCTCCGTGTCGTGGACCACGATGTACTCCACCGACTGCGACCGCGGCCGGTCCCCCTTGTCGTGGTTGCCGTAGTCGCCCTCCCCGAACTCCTCGTAGGGCGCGGGGATCCACTCGCACGCCACCGTCGGCGGGCACTCCGTGCGCGAGGCGTCCGCGGTGCGCAGCCCGAGCGCCGCGGCCTGCGTACGGTCGGGGGCCGCGCCGGGGTCGGCCGCGAGCACCATCCGCTGCCCGTCGTCGGTGGTGCGCGCCTCGCCCGAGCGGATCACGTCGAAGACGTCGTCCGCGTAGACCGTCGCCGTGGCCGTGTCGTCGGCTCCCGAGAAGCGCGCCACCGCCCCGTACCAGTCGCCCGGGTCCTCGCTCAGCGGCAGCCCCAGCCGCCGCTGGGCGTCGGCCAGCAGCGCCGCTCCGCCGCGCACATTGGCCGCCACGCTCTCCCGCAGCTCCCCGGCGGGGATCCCCGTCAGGCCGGCGGCCCGCTCCAGGGTCCGCAGCTGCGCCGGCAGCCGGGCCGGGTCGGGCAGCGCCGCGTCGGTGACGGTCCGCGCCGGGCGGGCCGAGTCGCCGCGCGCGTCCTCCGCGCCGTGGCTGTGGTGCGGGGCCTCGGCCAGCGCGGTCCGGGCGTCCGTCAGATGCATCGGCCCGTAGCCGCCGGTGACACTGGCGGCGCCGCCGTGCCCGTCCCAGCGGGACTGGAGGTACGACACACCGAGCAGCACGCTCCCCGGCACGCCGTACTCCTCGGCGGCCCGGTCGAACGCGCGCTGGAGCGCGCTCGGCGAGGCGGCCGGGCCGGCGGTCGCGGCGGGCCCCGAGGACATCAGCGGCAGCAGCAGGGCACCGACGGCCGCGGCCGCGCCGACGGTCCGTGCGTGCCGGAGGCGGGGGCGGGGGAGGTCGGGACGTGCGGGGGCGGATCCTTGCAATGCAGCCTCCAGGGACGGATGGTGCGCGGCCGGACCCGTACAGGGGTAGCGGCTCGCGGACGATCCGTCAATCAGGCTCCACAGCGGGAACTGCGCACGTCAGCACCGGTTCGGACGGGGTGTCAGGCGCACTTTCCGGCGGGCGGGCCACCGGCCTGCGGCGCGTCACTGGCATGGACCAATGGCCCCGCCGGGCGGCCTTTCCCGGGCCGCTCGGAAAGCCGGCGGTTCCGAAGGACGCCCCCTCCGAGAGCCGCCCCCTCCGAAGGCCGCCCCCTCCCAGAGCCGCCCGCTCGGAAAGCCGCCCGCTCCGAAGGCAGCCGGCTCCGAGAGCCGCCCCTCCCTCAGCCGCCCCCTCCGAAAGCCGTCCGCCCCGCCGCGCCCCCCTCCCGTGCGCGTCCCGGACCCGGAGAGGCAGCCCGCCCGGACGGGAACACGCCGACGCGCCGTGCGCCCGGTGTGTCGGCACCGGGCGCACGGCGCGCCTCCCCCTCGTGGCGGTCAGCGGGTCCCGACCGCCGCACGCACCGCCCTGCGGGCGAGGGCGCAGTCGTCGTGCAGCCGGCGCAGCAGCAGCCGCTGCTCCTCACCGGCGGCCATCCCGGAGGCCGGGTGCTGCGCGGCGGTCACCGGGGACGCCTCCCGCATGGTGCGCTGCACGGCCGTCTCGTACGTCCGGATCTCCCGCGTCAGCACCAGCATCAGGTTCACCAGGAACGCGTCCCGCGCGGCGGGGCCCTGCTGCTGGGCGAGCTGGCTGATCTGACGGCGTGCCATCGGCGCGTCCCCGAGGACGGACCAGAGCGTCGCCAGGTCGTAGCCGGGCAGGTACCAGCCGGCGTGCTCCCAGTCGACGAGCACCGGGCCGGTGGGGGAGAGGAGGATGTTCGACAGCAGGGCGTCGCCGTGGCAGAACTGCCCCATCCCCTGGCGTCCGCCCGCCTGGGCCACGCCGTGGAGCAGCTTCTGGAGGTCGCCGAGATCACGGTCCGTGAAGAGACCGAGCTCGTGATAGCGCGAGATCCGGGAGCCGTAGTCGAGCGGCGCGTCGAACATCCCGGCCGGCGGGCGCCAGGAGTTGAGACGGACGACCGCCCCCAGCACCGCGCGCAGGTCCGCGCGGGGCGGTGCCTCCATCGGGTGCCGGGTCAGGGCCGCGGGGCGGCCGGGCATACGCTCGATGACCAGGGTGCAGTTCTCCGGGTCCGCGGCGATCAGCCGCGGGGCCCGGACCGGCGGACGGTGCCGCACGAACGCACGGTAGGAAGCTATTTCGTGCCTCAGCCGCTCGGCCCACGCCGGCGAGTGGTCCAGTAAGCACTTGGCCACCGCGGTCGTTCGCCCGGTCGTCCCCACGATCAGCACGGACCGTCCGCTCCGGCGCAGCACCTGCACCGGGTTGAACTCCGGACAGATCCGGTGCACCGACGCGACCGCCTTGCGGAGCTGCGCGCCCTGGGGGCCGGAGAGGTCGATGCGCCCGCTGAGGGGCTGGCCCACCACGCCGGCGGGCCTGCGGGCCCGGCCGGTCTGCGCGGGCACGGGATACGGTCCGGAGCCGGCCGGGACGGCGGTGCGCTGCTGGAGCCGGGACGGGGCGGACACGGAGGACGATGCTGTGTACATGGGAGATACAGATCCCTTCGTGCGCCGACAGGTTGCGTGCGCGCCCCGCCCCATATGCCAGAGGCAGCACCCTGGGGAATGTGCCCCGGCGGACGGGGCGGGGTGGCGCATTCCTACCTGACACCCCGGCGCGGGTGGCACACCATCTGGCGCACCCTGGCGAACCCTGGCGAATAGTCGCCACCCCCATCACGGGCCGTTACTGTCAACTCAGCCGAGAACCTGGGGGCTTGACGTGAGCGGTGAACCCAACACCCGCCTGAGCGACCTGTTCGGCCTGGCCGGCTGGTCCAAGGGCGAACTCGCGAGACTCGTGAACCGGCAGGCGGCAGCCATGGGGCATCCGCAGCTGGCGACCGACACCTCGCGTGTGCGGCGCTGGATCGACATGGGGGAGTCCCCCCGCGATCCGGTGCCCAAGGTGCTGGCGGCACTGTTCACCGAGCGGCTCGGTCGTGTCGTGACCATCGAGGACCTCGGGTTCGCACGGAGCGGACGAACAGGCAGGCGGCGGGACGTACAGGGCGGCAGTGACAACCCTGACGGACTGCCGTGGGCGCCCGACCGTACGGCTGCGGTCCTCACCGAATTCACGGGAATGGACCTCATGCTCAACCGACGCGGCCTGGTGGGCGCGGGCGCGGCACTCGCCGCGGGCTCCGCGCTCAGCAGCGCCATGCACGACTGGCTGGGGAGCGACCCCGCCACCCAGCCCCCCGTCCGCAACTCCGAGCTCCTGCACGCCGACTCCGCCGGGTACGACCGCTACGAGGCCGCCCCCATCGGGTCGCTGGAGATCGACGCGCTGGAGCGCTCCGTCGAGGTGTTCCGCGCCTGGGACGCCGCCCGCGGGGGCGGACTCCAGCGCAAGGCGGTGGTCGGCCAGCTCAACGAGGTGGGCGGCATGCTCGCCTACCGCCACCCCGACCACCTCCAGCGGCGCCTGTGGGGCGTCGCCGCCAACCTCGCCGTGCTCGCCGGCTGGATGTCCCACGACGTCGGCCTCGAACCCACCGCCCAGAAGTACTTCGTCATCGCGGCCCACGCCGCGCGCGAGGGCGGCGACCGTCCGCGCGCCGGCGAGGCCCTGTCCCGGGCGGCGCGCCAGATGGTCCACCTGGGCCGCCCGGACGACGCCCTGGACCTGATGAAGCTCGCCAGGACCGGCTCGGGCGAACAGACCCTGCCGCGGACCCAGGCGATGCTGCACACCATCGAGGCGTGGGCGCAGGCGTCCATGGGCCACGGCCAGGCGATGCGCCGGACGCTCGGCGAGGCGGAGGACCTCTTCGTCTCCGACAAGTCCGACGTGCCGCCGCCGAGTTGGATGCAGCTCTTCGACGAGGCGGACATGCACGGCATGCAGGCGCTGGCCTACCGCACCCTCGCCGACCACGACCCCTCGGTCGCCGGCATCGCCCAGCGGCACGCCCGGCAGGCGCTGCAACTGCGCGAGGGCGGACGGCAGCGCTCGAAGATCTTCGACTACATCTCGCTGGCCTCGGCCTGCTTCATCGCGGACGATCCCGAACAGGCGGACCGCTACGCCCGCCTGGCCCTGGTGTCGATGGGGGAGACCTCCTCGCACCGGACCTGGGACCGGCTGCGCGAGATGTACCGGCTGACCGGGCAGTACGCGGGCTACGCGAAGATCGAGGACCTGCGCGAGGAGATCCAGCTGGCGATGCCGCCGCAGGCGGCGTCCAAGCCCCGGCGCACGGACACCTGAGGGGGCTCTCGGCCCCGGCACGAGGCGAGTTCCGCGCGGCGGCAACGCCGAGCGGGTGGTTCCGCGGTGCCGTCGGCGAGTGTCCGTCTCCGTGCCGTCCGTGCGCGGGTGTGCCTGTCAGCGGGTGCCCTGTGCCCTGCCGTCCGTGCGCAGGTGTGCCCGTCAGCCGGTGACCCGTGCCACCAGTACGCAGGCGTCGTCCTCACGAGCGCCCTGACCGAACTCCTCCACCACGACCCTGACGCACTCACGGGCGTCCCGGGCCCCGGTGAACCGTGCTGCCAGTGCCGTCAGCCGGTCCGCCGTGTCCCCGGCCACCGCCGCACCCGTCAGCCCGTCCGTGTACAGGACGAGCAGGTCACCGGGTAGCAGGGTGACGTCGGCCTCCTCGTACGCCGCGGCGCTGGTCGCGCCGAGCAGGGCGCCGTCCGGCGTCGCCAGCGCGCGCCCCGCCCCGTCGCGGAACAGCAGGGGGGCGGGGTGTCCCGCCTGGGCCCAGCGCAGCACCCGGGTCCCGGGGTCGTAGCGGCAGCAGAGCCCGCTGCCGAGGGCCGGCTGGCCGGCCGTGTCCAGCAGGTGGTTGAGGTGGGACATGAGCTGCCCCGGCCGTACGCCGGCGACGGCCATCCCGCGCAGGGCGCCCAGCAGCATCGCCATCGAGGAGGTGGCCGTCACACCGTGGCCGGTGAGGCCGCCGATGCTCAGCAGGGACTCCCCGCCGGGCAGCTGGAGCGCGTCGTACCAGTCGCCGCCGATCAGCGCGCCGTTCGCGGACGGCAGGTAGTGGGCGGCGACGTCGAGGGAGGTGGGGCCGGTCGGCGGGAACTGGAGGGAGCCGCGCCAGGGCGGCAGCACGGCCTCCTGCATCTCCACGGCGAGCCGGCGTTCGGTCTGCTCGGCGTGCCGGCGCCGCTGGAAGGAGTCCTGGCTCTCGCGCACCGCCCGCTGGCTGCGGCGCAGTTCGCTGACGTCGCGCAGGACGGCCCACATCGACGCGGTGCCGCCGTCGCTGTCGAGGACCGGCTCGCCCATCATGTGCACGGTGCGCAACCGCCCGTCGGGGCGCACCATGCGGAACTCCTCGTCGATGGGCCGCCCGTCGACCAGGCAGTCCGTCACCACGGCCGTCAGCAGCGCCTGGTCCTCGGCGTACACCAGGGACGGCAGTTCGTCGAGGGACATCGGGCCGCCGGCCGGGTCGCGGCCGAGGATCTGGAACAACTCGTCCGACCAGCTCACCTCGTCGGTCAGCAGATTCCACTCGGCGCTGCCGACCCGGCTGAGCAGCGAGCCCGAGCGGGCGGCCTCGTCGGCCTCGTACTCCGCGAGTTCGTCGGCCCGTGCCTCGGTGGCGGGCACGCCCGACCTGAGCTGGTCCAGGTGGCTGCCGAGGTCGTCGAGCTGATGCACCGCCAGGTCGCAGAGCGCCCGCTGCCAGCGGCCCCGGGCGTCGTCGTCGGCCGTCACCGCGTCCTGGCGCATCGCCTCCATGTCGCCGCGCAGTCTGCGCGTACGTGTGATCAGGGCGTCCATCGCGCCGCGCTCCGGCGGCTGGGCGGGACGGTCCGCGAACACATGGGACGGCATCTCGAACTCCGATACAGGGCGCGGCCACGGCCAGGTCTCGAACAGGGACCGGATACGACTGTTGCACAGGCGGCGAAGTGCCGTAAGCCATTTGGCAACACTCGATCCGGTGGTGCCTTGGGCATATGCCACGGGCCCTCCGATCGTTCGAGAGCCCGTTCGCACGGTGATCTGGCGGGCGAGCCGCCGAAGCGGAGCCGCACCCTCCCCGCGTGGCGGAGCACCCCTCGCCGGTCGGGCAGGATGGACGCCATGACAGAGATTCGCACCCCCCGCCTGCGGCTGCGCCGCTGGTACGACTCCGACCTCGCCGCCCTGGCGGACCTGCACACCGATCCACGGGTGATGCGGTGGGTCGACGACGGGGCGCTGCTCGATCTCGACGGGACGGCCGAGGCGATCGAGCGGTGGGAGGAGGAGTGGGACGACGAGGGCTTCGGCGTCTTCGCCGTCGAGCTGCTCGCCTCCGGGGAACTGGCGGGCGCGGTCGGGCTGTTCGTGCCCGCCTTCCTGCCGGAGACACGCCACGAGGTGGCGATCGGCTGGCGTCTGGGCTCGCAGTTCTGGGGCCAGGGCTACGCCTCCGAGGCGGCGCAGGCCACCCTGGAGTTCGCGCTCCAGGACCGCGGGCTGGAGCGGGTCGTCGCCGTCATCAGGGTGGGCGACACCGCGTCGGAGAACGTCGCCCGCAAGCTCGGCATGGCGCTGGAGCGCGAGGTGCAGCACCCGGAGCACGGGTACCCCCTCCAGATCCACTCCATCGACCTCACCGAGTACCAGGGCTGAGCACGCCCCCGCCGGACATCGCGCCGGGGCCGTTGTCAGTGGTGGGCGGCAGGATGGAGCCATGACGACTTCACCTGCCGTTCCCGCGGCTCCCGCAGCCGGGATCGCCGACGCCGCGGCGTACGCGGAAGCGGTCGCGACCGCCTCCCGGGCCGCCGCCGCGTACTACGCGACGGGCGAGAGCGCCCTCGACGACGACGCCTACGACCGTCTCGCGCGGGGCATCGCCGCCTGGGAGGAGGCCCATCCGGAGGAGATCGCCGCCGAGTCGCCGACGGGCAAGGTCGCGGGCGGCGCGGCCGTCGGCGACGTGCCGCACACCGTCCCGATGCTCTCCCTGGACAACGTCTTCTCGGCCGAGCAGCTCACCGCGTGGACGGCCTCCCTGGAGCGGCGCATCGGGCGGCCGGTCGCCGGCTGGAGTGTCGAGCCCAAGCTCGACGGGCTCGCCGTCGCCGCCCGCTACGAGGACGGGCGGCTCACCCGCCTGGTGACCCGGGGCGACGGCACGGCCGGCGAGGACGTCTCGCACGCCGTGGGCACGGTGCTCGGGCTGCCCGACGCGCTGGCCGAGGCGGCGACGCTGGAGATACGCGGCGAAGTCCTGATGACGCAGGAGCAGTTCGTGCAGGCCAACACGGCCCGCACCGCGCACGGCGGCGCCCCCTTCGCCAACCCGCGCAACGGCGCGGCCGGCACCCTGCGGGCCAGGGACCGCGCCTACCGGGTGGAGATGACCTTCTTCGGGTACGGGGCGCTCGCCCTGCCCGGCACCGACCCCGGCCTCGCCGACCGCCTCGCCTCCCTGCCGCACAGCGAGGTCATGGCGGAGGTCGTCCGGCTCGGTGTGCACACCGCCGCGAGCACCGAGGTCGCCCCGCGGACGGTCCGCGCGGTCGAGGAGATCCAGGCCAGGATCGAGGAGATCGCCGAGGCCCGCGCCGGACTGCCGTTCGGCATCGACGGCATCGTGGTCAAGGCGGATCCGGCCGCCGACCAGGCCGAGGCCGGCTCGGGAACCCGCGCGCCGCGGTGGGCCGTGGCCTACAAGCTGCCGGCGGTGGAGAAGGTCACCACCCTGCTCGGCGTCGAGTGGAACGTGGGCCGCACCGGCATCATCGCGCCGCGGGCGGTCCTGGAGCCGGTCGAGATCGACGGATCGACCGTCACCTACGCCACCCTCCACAACCCCGCGGACATCACCCGCCGCGACCTGCGCATCGGCGACCGGGTCATGGTCCACAAGGCGGGGGACATCATCCCGCGCATCGAGGCGCCGGTCGCGCATCTGCGCACGGGCGCGGAGCGGCCCGTCGAGTTCCCGGAGGTCTGCCCGCAGTGCGGCTCGGGCATCGACACCTCCGAGCAGCGCTGGCGCTGCGAGCGCGGCCGCGACTGCCGGGTGGTGGCCTCCGTCTCCTACGCGGCCGGCCGCGACCAGCTCGACATCGAGGGACTCGGCACCACCCGGGTCGTCCAGCTCGTGGACGCCGGGCTGGTGAGGGACGTGGCGGATCTGTTCTCGCTCACCCGGGAGCAGTTGCTGTCCCTGGAGCGGATGGGCGCCACCAGCACCGACAACCTGCTGGCGGCGATCGCGGAGGCGAAGAGGAAGCCGCTGTCGCGGGTCTTCTGCGCCCTGGGCGTGCGCGGCACCGGGCGCTCCATGTCCCGCCGCATCGCACGCCACTTCGCCGGCATGGAGCACATACGGGCCGCGGGTGCCGAGGAGTTGCAGCAGGTCGAGGGCATCGGTGGGGAGAAGGCCCGGACGGTCGTCGACGAGCTGGCCGAACTCGCCCCGCTGATCGACCGGCTGGTCGCCGCCGGGGTGAACATGACGGAGCCCGGGGCCACACCGCCGGTGCCCGCGGCGGCGGACGGGGCGGCGGAGGGCGAGCCCTCGGAGGAGGCCGCCCCCGGGCCGCTGGCCGGTATGACGGTCGTGGTCACGGGCGCGATGACCGGCGCCCTGGAGAAGCTCTCCCGCAACCAGATGAACGAACTCGTCGAGCGCGCCGGCGGCAAGGCGTCCTCCAGCGTCTCCAAGCGCACCTCGCTCCTGGTCGCCGGCGAGGGCGCGGGCTCCAAGCGCGAGAAGGCGGAGCAGCTCGGCATCCGGATCACCGCCCCCGACGAGTTCGCGGCGACGGTGGCCGGCTTCCTCCCCGCCACCGCCTGAGCCGCCGTGGCCCGGGGGCGGCCGGCACGTCCGCCGCCCCCGGGCCCCGCTCAGGCGCGGCGCTCGTAGACCTCGCGGCCCAGGAAGGCGAGCTGAGCCCGCTTCTCGGGCTTGTCGATCACGGGCCCGCGGACGAATCCGGAGCGGACCATCCGCTCGATCGCCTTCTCGTTGCGGGCGTCGGGCTCCACGACGATGCGCAGGTGCTTCTCGTCCGCGAAGCAGTACGCCATGAGCGCCAGCATCAGCGCCCAGGTGAAGCCCGGCCGGTGCCCCCCGGCCGCGGGCGCCACCAGCAGATGGACGCCGAAGTCCCCGGGCCGGACCTCGTAGCACTCGCCGACCGGGTCGGCGTCCGGCTCGTAGGTCTGGAAGAGCGCGGCCGGCTCGTCGTCCAGGAGCACCAGGAAGGCGTGGTGGGTGGTCAGGGAGCCGACGTACTCGTAGATCTCCCGCACCTCCTCGCGGGTGTGTCCGTTCATGCCCCAGAAGCGGGCCCGCTCCTCGGTCACCCAGCCGTGGACGACGTCCAGGTCCGCGACCGGGTCGAGCGGCAGGACGCGCACGGTGCCGAAGCCCTCGATGTGCTGCTCGTGCACGGCCTCCCGGGGGCGTGCGGCGGGCTCGGTCATCTGCTTCTCCTCGGTGAGGCGGTCCCAGTCGGTGATCACGGGGACGAGTTCTCCGGCCGCCCAGAGGGGCAGCTGGTCGCGCTGGTGGGGATCGCCCGGGACGCCGGACGCGCCGAGCGGCACGATCCACAGGCTGTCCTCGCGGCGCGCCAGGTCCCACACGTAGCGGGCCGCGGGGCCGCGTGCGCTGAGGTCGGTGACGCCGGGCACGCTGGAGGTGGACAGCACGCAGTCGACGTCGCCGGACAGGGCGGGCCAGCCGTCCTCGGGGCTGTCGGGCAGCGCCTGCCAGGGCACCAGCCGGTGGGTGTCGCCCCAGACGCCGGTGTCGAGGCCGGCCGCCTCCTCGGCCGCCTCCCGCACCACCCGGGCGGTGTCCAGCCCGGGCAGCGCGTCCGGCGCGAGCAGCGTTTCGAGCGCGTGGGCGACGCGCGGGACGGGTGCGAGCCAGGGGTGGAAGACCTCGGGCAGCGAGGGCGCGTCGGCGAGCGGCGCGAGGGCCGGCAGGCCGGCCACCCGGCGCACCACCGCCGAGCGGAGGGCCGCGAAGGCGGCGGCGTCCGCGCTGTCCGCGGCCATGTGCCGGTCCCAGGCGAGCAGCCGGGCGCGCAGCCGGCCGGCCGCGGGGGAGAGGCCGTCGGTCCGGGCCAGCAGGGCGAGCAGGGGTTCGGCGGAGCCCAGCAGGGTGTCGGTGTGGACGCCCGCCATGGCGGGGCCCGTCCAGGCGCCGGAGGCGTCCAGCAGTTCGCGGATCCGGGCCGCCCGGTGGCGGGGGGCGAACTCGACGCCGAGGGGGGCGGCGATGCCGCGCTGGTTGGCCATGACGGCGACGCCGTCGACGGCCGCGCGCGGCATGGTCTCGTAGGTGCCGGTCCAGGCGTGGCGCGCCTCCCAGGCGGGGACGACCCGGATCCGGTTGAGGTGATGGCGGCGCGGCACCCGGCCGGCCACCCGGTGGAGCAGTCCGCCCGCGGTGTCGGCGGCCTGGACGACGTTGACGGGCTCGACCCAGCGGTCCACCGCCCGGTCGACGTCCTCGACGGTCCGGGCGCGCAGCAGGGCGGGGAGCGCGTCGAAGCCGATGTCGCCGTCGGCGCGGGCGGGGCAGCGCAGGCTGAGCGCCTCGCCGGTGTCGGCGTCCCCGGCGACGACCGGGCCGCGTTCGGTCTCCACGACCTCGACGGTGACCGGGGCCTGGCCGGCGACCTCGACGACCTCGGTGTGCACGGCGGCGGGGCGCCAGCCGTCGGGGCCGAGGGCCTCCACGAGCGGGCCGCGTCTTCGCAGGCGCTCCCGGTAGAGGTCCTGGTAGTCGGCCATGGCGTTGGTGATGGCCCAGGCGACCGAGCCGGTGTGGCCGAAGTGCGCGATGCCGGGGACGCCGGGCACGGCGAGACCGACGACGTCGAACTCGGGGCAGGCCAGCCGGATCTGCTGGTAGATGCCCGGATCCTCGATGAAGCGGTGCGGGTCCCCGGCGATCAGCGCGGCGCCGGACGCGGTGCGGTCGCCGGGCACCAGCCAGCCGTTGCTGCCGGCGGTACCGGGGCCGTCGGCGGCGAACAGGCAGGCGGCGTCCTCGCCGAGGACCCGGGCCACCTCCTCGCGCCACAGCTTGGTGGGGAATCCGGCGAACAGGATGTGGGTCGACAGCCAGACGGCGATCGGCGTCCACACCTCCCAGCGGCCGGGGGCGAGACCGGTCGCGGCGAACTGCGGCATCCGGGAAGCGCCCGCGGCGAGGCCGTCGTTGACGCCGTCCACGTAGCGGGCGATCCAGCCCGCGGTCTCCTCGGAGAGGGCGGCGTGGCAGCGCCGGGCGGTGTCCTCGATCCGGGACATCCGGGCGAAGCGGTCCCAGGGGAGGGCCTCGGCGCCCAGGAACGACGCGGAGGTGCCCTGCGCCCGGTGGCGGTCGACCTCCAGCTGCCAGGCCCGGTCGGCGGCGGCGTTGTGCCCCTGGGCGTAGGCGAGTTCCCCGGGGCTGCCGGCCCGCAGGTGCGGGATGCCCCACGGGTCCCGGAATAGCGCTCTGTTCACACTGAATCCCACTCTTTAGGTTAGGCTGACCTAACTTAAGGCACGGCTGTTCGAGACACAATTCCGGCCATGGCTCTTCGGCCATGGTCGGGCGGCGGCCCGGCATCACACGGAACGACACGAGACGACGAGGAGAGCGCAGTGGGGCATGGCTGGGAGGGCGTCGTCCTCAGACTGATGCGCGGCAAGGACTTCACGTTCACCGTCACCGGCGCGGAAGAGGTCACCGACCACTACCGCAGGGTCCACTTCACCGACGGCGGGATGCTCGCGCGGACCGGCGTCCACCCCACCATGTGGGTGCGGGTCTGGTTCGAGAACGGCGACAAGCCCCACCAGCGGGCCTACACCCTCGTCGACGCCGACCCGGAGGCCGGCACCTTCAGCATGGAGTTCGCCCTGCACGACGGGCGCGCGAGCGAGTGGGCGCGCGGGGCCGCACCCGGCGACACCGTCGAGGCGACGCTCCAGGGCACCGGATTCACCGTCCCCGACCCGCTGCCCTCGCACCTGTTCGTCGTCGGCGACCCGGCCTCCCTGCCGGCGATCAACTCCCTGCTCGGCGCGCTGCCCGGGACACCGGCCACCATCTGGTTCGAGACGACCCACGGGAGCGACGGCGAACTGCCGCTGCGCAGCGACGCCGCGCACCACGAGGTGCGCCGCGTCCCCCGCCGCGACGACGGCGCCCACCTCGCCGAGGAGGTGCGCACCGCCCTGCCCGGGCTCGCCGCCGACCGCGACGGCGCCTATCTGTGGATCGCCTGCGACACCGCGACCACCCGCACCCTGAGCACCTTCGCCCGCAAGGAGCTCGCCCTCCCCAAGGAGCGCGTGCACGCCCTCGGTTACTGGCGCGCCTGACGCCCGTCGCCGCGGTCCGGGGCCGGCCGCCCCGGCGCCGCGGCGTGCCCCCGCGGTCCGGTGCGCGACAATCGGACCATGACCCCGCCGCCGCCCCCGCCCGCACGCGTCCGCCACCGCGGCGAGGCCGTGCGGATCCGCAGGGCGACCGCGCGCGACGCCCGCCGGCTCACCCGGATCGTCCGCGGCTCGCGCGCCTACGAGGGGCACTGGGCGGCGATGGTCGAGGGCTACACCGTCGGACCCGCGTACATCGAGGCGCACGAGGTGTTCGCCGCCGTCGGCGCGGACGAGCGGGTGCTCGGTTTCTACGCCCTGGTGCTGTCACCGCCCGAGCTGGACCTGATGTTCGTCGCCGACGAGGCCCAGGGCCTCGGCATCGGACGGCTGCTCGCCGCGCACCTCGCCGGGCGGGCCCGGGACGCCGGTCTGACGGCCGTCCGGATCGTCTCCCACCCTCCCTCCGAAGGCTTCTACCTCGGCCTCGGCGCCCGCAGGACCGGCACCGTGCCCGCCACCCCGCCCGCCGTCCGCTGGGAGCGGCCGGAGCTGGAACTCCCGGTCGCCTGACGGGGAACGGCCGCCCTCGGGGTGGAGTCCGCGATACCGGCGTAGTGTGACAAAAGGAGCGTGCCGGCTCCGCCGGCGCGCGTCATCCGCCCGGTGGAGAGGAGCAGTCATGTCGAGCCCCGGTACGCAGAGCGGCACGCCGGACCCCGCGAAGCAGGAGGCGTTCGCCGGTGAGGTCGTCGATGTCCTCAACAAGGGCGCGCTCGCCCTGCTGACCAGCGTCGGCCACCAGGCGGGGTTGTTCGAGACCATGTCGGCACTGCCGCCGTCCACCTCCGCCGACATCGCCAAGGCGGCGGACCTCGACGAACGGTACGTCCGCGAGTGGCTGGGCGGCATGGTCGTCGGCGGCTTCCTGGAGTACGAGCCGCAGGGGCGCACCTACCGGCTGCCGCCCGAGCACGCGGCCTCCCTCGTCGCGGCGGCCGGACCGGACAACCTCGCCGGGATGATGCAGTACGTCGCGCTGATGGGCGAGGTCGAGCAGCAGGTCGTCCGCGCCTTCCGGGAGGGCGGCGGCGTGCCCTACTCCGCGTATCCGCGCTTCCAGGCGCTCCAGGCCGAGGAGACCGCGCGCGTCTACGACCAGGGGCTCGTCGACACGATCGTGCCCCTCGTCCCCGGACTGACGGAGCGCCTCCGCTCGGGGATCGAGGTCCTCGACGTGGGCACCGGCCAGGGCCACGCGCCGGTCGTGCTGGGCGAGGCATTCCCCGCCAGCACCTTCACCGGCGTCGACCAGTCGGAGAGCGGCGTCGCGGCGGGCCGCGCCGAGGCCGCGTCCCGCGGGCTCCGCAACGTCGCCTTCGACCTCCGCGACTCCACCGGCATCACCGGCTCCTACGACCTGATCACGGCCTTCGACGTGATCCACGACCTGGCGAAGCCCGCCCGCACGCTCGCCGTCATCGCCAAGTCGCTGCGCCGGGGCGGTGTGTTCCTGATGGCCGACATCGAGGCCTCCAGCAATCTGGAGGACAACACGGGCCACCCGTTCGGTCCCGCGCTCTACGGATTCAGCGTCTTCTACTGCATGACGACCTCGCTCGCCACCGGCGGCGCGGGGCTCGGCACCCTCTGGGGCCGCCAGACCGCCCTGCGGATGCTGGCCGAGGCGGGCTTCGGCCATGTCGACGTGGTCACCGTCGAGGGCGACCCGCTCAACGTCTACTACATCGCCACCACCGAGTGACCGGCGGCGACGACCCGTTCCCGCCGTGCGCGCGCACGGCGGGAACGGGGACCGTCACGCGGCCGGCGGCCGGACCGGCTGGCCCAGGTTCAGCCGGATCGTGTTGCCGTCACCCGGGATGACCAGGTTGATCAACGGCGTGGCCAGCAGGCAGTGCTCGAACTTCGGGATGGTGTACGACCCGACCAGCACACCGCCGCGGAGCGCGTTGAAGCCCGGCTCGGACGTCAGGTTCAGCACCGCGGGCACCTCGGTCTGGCAGTGGCTGCCGACCGGCGTCGGGATCCCCGCCACCTTGAGGTTCTTCAGACGCAGCGTCATCTTGGTGGTGCTGTTCACCGCACCGGTCTTGAGGTCGATCGTGCCCGTGGTGGGCTCCGTCTCGATGAACTCCGTGGTGACGCTGACCGGCACGATGCCGATCATGTTGAACTCGCCCGGGGCCGCGGGCAGTTTGGTGTTGGCCGTCATCGTGCCCAGCTTCAGGTCGGCGTTGACCTCCAGCGTGCCCGGCCCCAGCGCCAGGTCGGAGCCCGTCCCCTCGAGGACCGTCAGGCCGGTGAGCGGGTAGTCGAGCCTGACCGGCGCGGCGTGCGCCGAACCGGCACTGGTGGCGAGCAGCCCGAGCCCGGCGGCGAGGGCGACACCCGCGCGGGCGGCGGCTCTGCGGCCCCGGGCGGGGAGGAGACTGGGACGCTTCATTTCGGCTCCAGGATGCGGCGGTGCGCCTCGGGGCGCACGGACGGCGGGGATGAACGCGGAAACGGTGCGACGGTCGTGCTTCCGGCCAGGACGAAGCGGCCGGGAACACGCGGGTGCGTGGTCCGGGAGAGCGGGTTCCGGAGGGCGGCCGGTGCGTGGAACCGCCTCCGGCCTGCGGTGCGCCGATGACGTTACGCACGGGTAACCAGGCAGGCAAGAGCGGTCCGCCGGTTTCCGCGCGGGCCCGGTCCGGGGCACCGATTCTTGTCGCCGGGGCAGCAGTCGGCGTCCCGTTCTTGTCCGCCGGTGAGTGCTCTCGGCCGCCGGCGGACCGCCGAGCACGCCGCGGGCACCACGGGCGGACCGCCGAGGACGCCGCGGGCGCCGGGCGCGGCGCCGTCAGAGACCGGGGAAGTCGGGCAGCAGCGCCCCCTGCGGGGTGAGCGGCAGCTCCGCCCAGATCACCTTGCCGTTGCCCGTGTACCGGGTGCCCCACCGCTCGGCGAACTGCGCCACCAGGAACAGTCCGCGACCGCCCTCGTCGGTGCCCGCGGCCTGCCGCAGATGCGGCGAGGTGCTGCTCTGGTCGGACACCTCGCAGATCAGCGCCCGGTCACGGATCAGCCGCACCCGGATCGGCCCCGCGGCGTAGCGGATCGCGTTGGTGACCAGTTCGCTGAGGATCAGCTCCGCGGTGAAGACCGCCTCCTGGAGGTCCCACTCGGCCAGCTTGCGGGACACCGCCGCCCGCACCTCGCGCACCGCCGCCGGGTCGGCGGGCACCTCCCACCGGGCCACCCGGTCCTGCGCGAGCACCTGGGTACGCCCCACCAGCAGGGCGATGTCGTCCCGCGGGCGCTCCGGCACCAGCCCGGCCAGTACCTGCTCGCACATCTCCTCCGGAGCCAGCCCGGCGTGGCGCTCCAGCGCGCGCCGCAGCAGCTCCAGCCCCTCGTCGATCTCCCGTGTCCGGTCCTCGACCAGGCCGTCTGTGTACAGCACCAGACGGCTGCCCTCGGCCAGTTCGAGGTCCAGGGTCTCGAACGGCATGCCCCCGAGGCCCAGGGGCGGGCCGCCCGGCACGTCCGCGTACTCCGCGCTGCCGTCCGGGTGCACGATCACCGGCTGGAGATGCCCGGCCCGCGCGATGCTGCACCGCCCGGACACCGGGTCGTAGATCGCGTACACGCAGGTGGCGCCGGTGACGCCGGCCTCCTCGCGCTCGTCCGTCTCGTCCCGGTCGATGCGCGCCACGAGTTCGTCGAGATGCCACAGCAGTTCGTCCGGCGGCAGGTCGAGACTGGAGAAGTTGTGCACGGCCGTCCGCAGCCGCCCCATGGTCGCGGCGGCGTGCAGTCCGTGCCCGACCACGTCGCCGACGACGAGCGCGACCCGCGCCCCGGGCAGCGGGATGATGTCGAACCAGTCGCCGCCCACCCCGCCGAGACCGCCGAGGCCCGCCTGCGCCGGCCGGTACCGGTAGGCGACCTCCAGCGCGTCCTGCTCGGGCAGCGTCCGCGGCAGCAGACTGCGTTGGAGCGTCACCGCCATCGTGTGCTCGCGCGAATACCGCCGGGCGTTGTCCACGCTGACGGCCGCCCTGGCCACCAGCTCCTCCACGAGGGAGAGGTCGTCCTCCTCGAACGGCTCCGCGGTGCCCGAGCGCCACAGCATCGCGACGCCCAGCACCACGCCCCGGGCCCGCAGCGGGACCGCGATCATCGAGTGCATCCCGGCGCCCACCAGCAGCGGCGCACGCTCCGGATCCTGGCGCTCCCACCCGGAGAACGTCCTCAGGTCCTCCTCCAGCACCGCGTCCCCCCGGCCGAGACCGACGCCCATCGGGGTCCCCGGCAGGAAGCGGATCGGATGCCCCACGGGATACAGGGCGCTGTCCCCGGGCCCGGCGAACGCCACCCGGCGCATGTCCACGTCCGCACCCGTCGACGTCGGCTCCTCGCCGCGCAGCACCGCCTCCGCCAGATCCACGCTCACATGGTCGGCGAGCCGCGCGGCGGCGAAGTCGGCCAGCTCTTCGCAGGTGCGCAGTACATCCAGGGTGGTGCCGATCTCCGTGCCCGCGTCGTACAGCAGCCGCAGCCGCTCGCGCGCCACATCGGCCCGGCCGGTAAGGTCCTGGAGCTCCGTGGTGTCCCGCAGCGTCGCCACCGTGCCCGGCGGGCCGCCGCCCTGGTTCGTCGTGCGCTGGTTGACGGCGAGCACCCGGTCGCCGACCGGCACGATCTCGTCCGTCGCGATCCGGCCGGACCCGAGCAGCCGGGACATCCGCGGATCGAGCCCCAGCTCCTCGACGGCGAGGCCCTCCGTGTCCTGCGCCAGCCCGAGCAGCCGCCGCGCCTCGTCGTTGGCGAGCACCAGCCGGCGGTCGCCGCCGAGGATGAGCACGCCCTCGCGGACCGAGTGGAGCACCGCGTCGTGGTGCTCGTACATCCTGGTCATCTCGGCCGGGCCCAGGCCATGGGTCTGGCGCTGGAGCCTGCGCGTGACCAGGGCGGTGCCGCCCATGGCCAGCAGCAGCACTCCGGCCGCGGCGCCGAACAGCAGCGGGAACTGGTCCTCCGTGACACCGCTGACCTTGTCGAGGGTGACGCCCGCCGACACCAGCCCGATGACCCGGCCGCGCGCGTCCTCGACGGGGACCACCGCCTGCACCAGCGGGCCGATCGTGCCGGTGATCCTCTCGACGAGGACCTCCCCGTCGAGGGCCGGCTGGATGTTCCCGACGAACTGCTTGCCGATCCGGTCGGGGAGGGGATGGGTGTAGCGGATCCCGTTCGTGTCGAGGACGACGATGAAGTCGACGTCCGAGCGCTTGCGGGCCTCCTCGGCCTTCGGCTGGAGGATCGCCGAGGGATCCCGGCTCCGCAGGGCCGCCTCCATACCGGGGGAGTTGGCGAAGGTCTCGGCGACGGCGACCGACCGGTTGCGCGCCTCGCGTTCGCTGCCCGCGCGGGACTGCAGCACCAGGGCGGCGATCGCGGCGGCGACCAGCAGCACCACGATCGCCACCTGCAGGAGAAAGACCTGGCCTGCGACAGTTCTCATGCGCAGAACCGAGCGCGGGCGGCCGTAGCGTGCGGCCATATGCTCTTTCTACACCTCCCCCACACGGCGGGCGAAACGGTACCGGGCGCGGCCCGGGCCGTCACTGAGGCCGCGCCGCCGCCGCGTCCCGCAGGACCGCGACCACCTCATCGTCCCCGACCTGGGTGAAGTCGTGGTACCACTGGCCGACGGAGTGGAACGGCCACGGCGTGTACAGCGTCACCAGTTGGTCGACCTCCGCCCGCAGCGTCCCGGCCGCCTCCCGGGAGCACACCGGCGCCGCCAGCACCACCGCCGCGGGCTCCATGGCCCGCACGGCCCGCACCGCGGCCCGTGCCGTCACACCGGTGGCCAGCCCGTCGTCGACGAGGACGGCCGTGCGGCCGCCCAGCACCGGCGCCGGGCGGCCCGCGCGGTAGACCTGCTCGCGGCGGCGCAGCTCCGCGCGCTCGGCCGCGACCAGGTCGCCGAGACCGTCGGCGGACAGCCCGAGCGACTCCAGCGCCCGGGTGTCGAACAGCGGCGGCGCCTCGCCGGCCAGCGCGCCCACCCCCAGCTCCCGGTTGAACGGGGCGCCGATCTTGCGCACCACGACCACGTCCAGGGGCGCGTCCAGCGCCCGTGCCACCTCGGCCGCCACCGGCACGCCGCCGCGCGGCAGCGCCAGCACGTACGGGGACCGCAGCTCACCGGCGCGGTGGCGCACCAGTACCGAGGCCGCCAGCTCCCGGCCCGCCTCCCCCCGGTCGGCGAAGCGCATCGCCGCTCACTCCCACCGGGCGGGAGGGCCGGTGCCGTCGTCCGCGCCGGGTTCCTCCTCGATGTGCACGGCCGCCTCCTCGGCGGACGCCGCGCCCCCGTCGATGCCGACGTCCCGCGCGACGGTCCCCGCGGGCCTGCGGGGCGCGGGGTCGTCGGCCGGGGCGAGCCGTCCCGCCCGGGCGCCCCCGGCGATCTCGCCGGCCGGTTCGCCGTCGCCGCCGGCCAGGTCGCCGATGCCGTCCCCGTCCGGCGGCGTCACGTCCGGCACCTCCTGCGCCAGCCGTTCGTCCAGCGTCTCGCCCTCCTCGGCCTCGGCGCCCGTGGTGCCGTGCCGGCCCACTCCGAGGGGGCGCTCCGGCGGCGAGTAGCCCTCCTCCATCACGTCGTCGAGGCTGCGCTCGCCGATCACGTTCTCCGGGTCGAACGCGCCGCTGGGACGGTTGTCCGCGTCGGAGTGCCCGGGCTGGTAGACGTCGTCGCCCCGTGCCTGGTCCGCGGCGGTGGTGTCGTCCGACATGTCCGCTCCCCTTCATCAGCCGGTCGTGGACCGCGGTCGCGGTCCCGCTACGGGCCGGGTGCCCACCTCGGCGCCGTTCAACAGCGCGCGCCGGCGCCGGCCGGGAACGCCTGCCGGCCGGCGGCCTCGCGGGGGCGGGCGCACAGCGCGGTGCACGGGGACTCCGTGCAGGTGGGCGGGGTACGCGGGAGGTTCAGGTGCCCGGGGGCGTCCGCGGCGCGGAGTCGGCGGCGGACGGCACGTACTCCTCCGCCTCGCTCTCCTCCTCGCCGTCGATCACGTGCATCGCGGCCTCCTCGGCGGACGCGGCCCCGCCGTCGATGCCGACGTCCCGGGCGACCACGTCGTTGTGGCGGCGCGGCGCGATGTCGTCCACCGCGGCCAGCCTGCCCGACCGCGCGCGGCCCGACTCGCCGTCCAGCGGTTCGCCGTCGCCGTCCGCGAGATCGCCGATGCCGTCCCCGTCCGGGGAGGCCGTGTCCGGCACCTCCTGGGCCAGGCGCTGCTCCAGGCTCTCGCCGCGGGCCAGCTCCTCACCGGTGGTGCCGTGCCGGCCGACCACCAGGGGACGGTCGAGGGGCGAGTACCCCTCCTCCATCATGTCGTCCAGGCTGCGCTCGCCGATCACGTTCTCCAGGTCGAGTTCCCCGTCGGGACGGTTGCCCGTGTCGGAGTGCTCGGGCTGGTAGACGTCGTCGCCCCGCCCCTGGTCGTCGTCCCGCCCAGTGTCGTCGGCCATGGCCTTTCCCTTTCCGGCGCGCAGTGGGCCGCAGAAGTGGCCCGGTGCGTCAGGAGCGCCGGAGCACCCGACGCACTTCATCCACGTCTTCATCATCTGCCGGGCGGCGTCCCGCGGCGACCGCACCGGGCGGGCGGCCGGGGACGCCGCCCGGGGCCGGTGCCGGAGGTCAGGCCGCCGCGCGGCGCACCCTGAGCACGTTGTCCCGGCGCAGCCCGGGGCGTCCGTCGGGGCCGTTCTGCGTCCGCTCGAACTCCTCGGCGCGCTCCACCCGCCAGGCGCCGGACGGCAGTTCCAGGGAGACGAAGACATCGTCGGGGGTGGGGAAGTACATGTCGTGGTGCGCCTCCGGGTCGAACGGGCCGGGCCCCGCGTGCCCCACGACGAGGAGCACGCCGCCGGGCGCGACGGCGGCGGCCGCACGGCGCAGGATCTGCTCGCGGGGCATGTCCCCGGGGGTGTGGAGGTAGCTCGCCGACACGAGGTCGAAGCCGCCCTCGGGGCCCTCGGGGCCCTCGGGGAACGACAGCGCGAGGTCGTGGCGCTGCCAGTCGATCGCGTCCTCGGCCACCCCGGCCTCCCGCGCGTGCAGGGCCGCCCGGTCCAGCGCGACGCCGGAGATGTCCGTCGCCGTGACCCGCCAGCCGCGGCGCGCCAGCCAGATCGCGTCGCCGCCCTCGCCGCAGCCGAGGTCCAGCGCGCTGCCCGGCGCCAGGTCCGTCACCTCGGTGACGAGCGCCGCGTTCGGGTTCCCGCTCCAGATCCGGTCGCTCTCCAGGTAGCGGGCGTCCCAGAACTCCTGGCCCGCCCCGGCGCCGGTCCCGGTGGTGTGGTGCTGGCTCATCGATGCGCTCCTCGGGGGCTCGTGGGACGGCGGGTTCCGCCGTCCTGCCCGATGGTGCGCCCGGGGGGCCACCGCGGGCAAAGAACCTTGCCGGTTCGGCAATTTCAGCGGGTGGCCGTGGGAGGGTCGGCGGCCGGGGCCGTGCCGGTGCGGGTGCCGGGACCGGCTTCGGCCCCGGGACCGGCTTCGGTGCCGGCACCGGGGTCCGCCTCCGTCCCGGCGCCCGCCGCCGTCCAGCCCCGGCTCGTGTAGTCGTAGTCGTACACGGCGCCGCCCCGCACTCCGGTGGTGCGGAACGGCCGGCCGCCGTCGTCGATCCGCACGGTGCCCGACCGGCCGCCGCTGCTCCAGGCCACGTCGAGGACCCAGTCGCAGTCGCAGGCGACGGAACGCCCGGAGACGAGCAGGGCCTCGGGGTCCGACGACGAGACCGTGTAGGGGAACGACACCGCGGGGATCGGCACGCCCGAGTCGCTGCCGGGCACCGGACGCGCCACCGGCCGCGCCCGGTCCAGGTCGACCTCGAAGAGCCGCGGGGTGAGCGAACCGCCGCAGCCGGAGCTCATGCGGTACGCGGGAAGCTCCCGCGCCGCACGCCGCTGGACGACCCTGACCTGCATCGACTCCAGCACCACCGGCTGCCCGCCGGTGCCCTGCACGGTGACGCGGACCAGCGTCTCGCCCCCGTGCAGCGCGCCGAGGGCGGAGGCCCAGGACGCCGCGTCCGCCTGCGTGGGCGGCGGCGGCACGGCCGCCGGGCCGCGCCCGATGACATAGGTGTGCCCGCAGGCCCCCTGCCAGACGTGGTCGTCACCGGTCCAGGCGATCGGCGCGCCCGTCGCGGCGGGGCGGTCACCGGGGGAGGGCGTCGCGGAGACCGGCGCATCGGTCCCGGCGGCAGCGGCCGACGGCGACGGAGTGGGGGAGGGCGAGGACGCCCCGCGGGGCGGGGCGGTCGCGGGGGGGGCGCCGTCGCGGCCCGCGCGGGCGGCGCCGGGACGCCGCCTTCCGGGGCGCCGAGCTCCCGGAACCCGGCGACCAGCGCGAACACACTCGTCACCCCGGCGACCACCACCCCCGCCACCCACCTCCGCCGCACCCGTGCCGCGGTGCCTCCACGCCGCGTCGCGCCGTCGGCGCGCCCCGCCGGGGCTCCGGGGACCTCGGGCCGCCGGGCTGCCCCGCCCGCCGTGTCGGCGGCGGGGGCGCCGGAGCCGGCTTCTCCGCCGGCTCCCGCGCCGGAGGCGGTGCCCTGACGCACCGTCGGCCCGGCGGTCCCGGGCGCCTTCGTGTCCGTTACCGCGTGGCGCTCGGCCGCCCCCGCGCCGGAGGCGGCGCCTCCGCCCGGCGTCGCACCCTCGATGCGGCCTGCCGGGGCTCCGGGGCCCTCGGGCCCCCGGGCCGCCCCGCCCGCCGCAACCCCCGCCGCCCCGGCGGCGCCCCCGCCCGAGGCGACCCCCTCACCGCCGCCCCCGGCGGCACCCCCCGTCGGGACGGGGCGGGTGCGGCGGGTCGTGTCGGCCGAGAGCCAGAGGCGGTGGAGGTCGGCGAGGTCCTCGGGGGTGCAGCCGCAGACCCGTGCCAGGCGTTCCACGGGGGCGAACTCCATCGGGACGGTCCGGCCGGAGCAGTAGCGGTGGAGGGTCGCCGCGCCGACGCCGACGCGGCGGGCCAGGGACTCGTAGGTGCGGCCGGAGGCGGTCCGCAGCGCGTGCAGCCGGGCCGCGAACTCCTCGGTGTCCGTCCGGCGCGGTGTGTCCGTCATGGCCGTTCCTCTCCCGCGCCCGTTCCCGAGCGCATTTCACCCCTCTGTGAAACCCCCACGTCACCGGGGGTGAAACGGTTCCACCGTTCCTGATGACCCGTCGGACATTGCCCGCCGGTCCGGCCGCGCCGACGCTGGTGGACGTCTCGACAGGAGACGACCCACCACGACCCACCACGACCCACGGGGAACACCAGCCATGAACCACACCCGCAGCAACACCCCCGGCAGCACCCGCAGGTTCACCCGCGCCGGCCTCGCCTCGGCCCTCGCCGTGAGCGCCGCGCTGACGGCGGCGGCCGCCGCGCCCGCGGCCGCCGGCGGCCCCACGGCGTACTCCGCCGCCGTGCCGCGCTTCCTCGCCCCGGGCGACCTGCCCGCGGCGAGCACGCCGTGGACGGCGGACCCGGTGCGCAAGGGCCTGCCGGCCGACGAGTCGTTCTGCACGGCGGGCACGACGCCCGCGACCGGCACGCGGTACCGGGACTTCAGGACCGAGCTCGACACCACCGCCCGCCAGACGACCACGGTCGCCGCCACCCCGGCGAAGGCCGCGCAGCTCGCCGACCGGCTCCGGCTCGCCGTCGAGACCTGCCTCGACCGGATGAAGGCGGGCTACCCGGGCCTGGAGGGCGAGGCGTTCCACCACGGGCCGGTGGACGTCGAGGAGGGTGCGAACGTCTACAGCATCGACACCCACGACCCCGAGGTCGGCTCGACCGACATAGCCCTGTGGTCCGTCGGCCGGGACGGCCGGACCGTGACCGTCGTGCAGTGGGGGCAGCTCGGCGAGCTGGACGGCGCGCCGCTCGCCGCGTTCCAGCGGACCACGGCGACCGCGGTGGCCCGGCTCCACTGATCCCGCCGGGCCGTTCCGGTGTGCACGGGGATGCCGGAACGGCCCGGCGCGCGGCGGCGCGCGTGCGGACGGGGGACCGCACGCGCGCCGCGCCGGGCCCCGCCGCCCCCGAAATCCGGTTGTCCGCGGGGCGGCCCGTCTGCTGCACTCGCGGGGTGCGCCGGCGAACGACGCCGGACCGAGCCAGGAGGCCAGATCATGCGCGGAACTCTCATGTCCACCCAGGAAGGAAACGCCCCCCATCTCAAGGACATGACACTTCGTGCACACGCTGAACCTGGGAATCCTGGCGCATGTTGACGCCGGCAAGACGAGCCTGACCGAGCGGCTCCTGCACCGTACGCACGCCATCGACGCGCTCGGCAGCGTCGACGCCGGCAGCACCCGTACGGACACCCTCGCGCTGGAACGCCGGCGCGGCATCACCATCAAGGCGTCCGTCGCCTCCTTCGACGCGGGCGACACCACCGTCAACCTGATCGACACCCCGGGCCACCCGGACTTCATCGCCGAGGTCGAGCGGGCGCTCGGCGTCCTCGACGGCGTGGTGCTCGTCGTCTCCGCGGTCGAAGGCGTCCAGGCGCAGACCCGGGTGCTGATGCGGGTGCTCCAGCGGCTGCGCCTGCCCACGCTGATCTTCGTCAACAAGATCGACCGGAGCGGGGCCCGCCGCGACGGACTGCTGGCCTCCATCGGCGAGAAGCTGACCCCGGCCCACATCGCCATGAGCCGCACCGAGGCCCTCGGCACCCGCGCGGCGTCCAGCACCCCCCGCACCGGAGACTCCTTCCGCACCGAACTGACCGCGCTCCTGGCCGACTTCGACGAGGCACTGCTCGCCTCCTGGGTCGACGGCGCGCTGCCGTCCGGGGAGCGGCTCGGCCGCGCGCTCGCGGCGGCCACCCGTGCGGGGCGTGCGCATCCGGTGTACTTCGGCTCGGCGATCACCGGCGCCGGTGTCGACGCGCTGATCGACGGCATCACCGGACTGCTGCCCCCGGCCGCCGGGGACCCGGGCGGTCCGCTCTCCGGCACCGTGTTCGCGGTCGAACGCGGTCCGGACGGCGACAAGTCGGCGTGGGTGCGGCTGTTCTCCGGCACGGCACGGCTGCGCGAGCGGGTACCGGTCGGCGGCGACGGCCTCCCGGCCAGGGTCACCGGCATCCGGGTCATCGAACACGGGGTGCCCGTGGAGCGGGACGCCGTGTCGGCGGGCCAGATCGCCGTGGTCCGCGGCCTCGGCCGGGCGCGTGTCGGCGACACCCTCGGCGCCCCGGGGCCGGAGGCGGTCCACGGCGGCCACTTCGCCCCGCCCAGCCTGGAGACGGTGGTGGAACCGGTGCGCCCCGAGGAGCGCGGCGCCCTCCACCAGGCCCTGGCCCGGCTCGCCGAGCAGGACCCGCTGATCGGCCTGCGGCAGGACGAGGTGCGGCACGAGACCTCGCTGTCGCTCTACGGGGAGGTCCAGAAGGAGGTCGTGGAGGCGACGCTCGCGGAGGAGTACGGGCTCGGTGTGCGGTTCCGCGGGACGACGACCGTCCACACCGAGCGGCCCACCGGATCGGGCGCGGCGGCCGAGTTCATCCACACGGACCCCAATCCGTACCTCGCCACCGTGGGCCTGCGCGTCGATCCCGCGGCGGCCGGATCGGGGTCCTCGTTCCGGCTGGAGGTCGAACTGGGCTCGCTGCCCGCCGCGTTCGTCACCGCGATCGAGGAGACGGTGGCCCGCACCCTCGAACAGGGGCTGTACGGCTGGCAGGTGCACGACTGCGTCGTCACCCTGACCCACTCCGGCTACGCGGCCCGGCAGAGCCATGCGCACGCCGTCTTCGACAAGAGCATGTCGAGCACGGCCGGCGACTTCCGCAACCTCACCCCGCTGGTGCTGATGGACGCCCTGCGCCGGGCGGGCACACGCGTCCACGAACCGGTGCACCGCTTCCGGCTGGAGGTGCCCGCCGCCCAGTACGGGCAGGTGCTGCCGGTGCTGGCCCGCCACGGCGCGGTCCCGCGCGACACGCTGCCGGGAGCCCGCTCGTACGTGGTCGAGGGCGACCTGCCGGCCGCCTCCGTGCACGCGCTGGAGCGGCGTGTCCCGTCGCTCACCAGCGGGGAGGGCGTGCTGGAGACCGTCTTCGACCACTACCGGCCGGTCGCCGGCGCCCCGCCGGTGCGCCCGCGCACCGACGCCGATCCGCTGGACCGCGAGGGCTACCTGAAGCGGGTGGCGCGCGGTGGGGGCGGCGGGTCAGTGGGAGCGCGGTGAGTACATGATGACGGCCATGCCGACGAGGCAGATCAGGGCGCCGGCCACGTCGTACCGGTCGGGTCGGTACCCGTCGGCGACCATGCCCCAGGCGATCGACCCGGCGACGAAGACCCCTCCGTAGGCGGCGAGGATGCGGCCGAAGTTGTCGTCGCTCTGGAAGGTGGCCACCACTCCGTAGAGCCCGAGCGCGATCACCCCCGCACCGACCCACACCCAGCCGCGGTGCTCCCGTAGCCCTTGCCAGACGAGCCATGCCCCGCCGATCTCGAACAGCGCGGCGACGGCGAACAGGGCGATGGAACGGGCGACGAGCACGGTGAGGGCACTTCCTGGAAGGCGGCGGGGGCGTCCCGGCCGGGACGGCCCCACGGTAGCCGCCCGGGGCGGCGGTCCGGCCGCCGGATATCCGCTTGCCCCTCGGCGTGGGCGGTGGATCAATGTCCTGCAGGGCCGCCCGGGGAGCGGCCGCCGTGCCGCACGGAGGCCGCCCCGGGGCCCGGCCGCCGTGCCGTCCGGGCAGGGCGGACGCGTCGTCAGAGGGGGTTACCGTCTCGTGAGTACGCCGTCGAAACCGTCCGGGGCCGTGCGGGCCGGCGGGCCGTCCGTGCGGATCGGGGCGCTCGTCCCGCTGACCAGGCCCGGCTGGGCGGAGGCGGGAGCGCACCTGCTCGCCGGTCTCGAACTCGCCGTGCGCGACGTCAACGACGCCGGGGGGATCGGCGGGACCCCGCTCGACCTGGTGGTCCGGGACACGGCGGCCGACCCGCGGCGGGCCGAGGCGGCCGTGGACGACCTCGCGGCGCTGGGCGTGGCGGCGCTGGCGGGGGAGTACCACAGCGTGGTCGCCCGTGCCGCCGCCGCCCGCGCCGCCGCCCTCGGCCTGCCGTTCCTCTGCTCGTCGGCGGTGCTCGACGCGCTCACCGACCGGCCGGCGGAAGGGGTGGCACGGATCGCCCCGGCGCAGTCCCACGGCTGGCGGATCTACGGCGACTTCCTCCTCGGCGCGGGCCACCGGCACATCGCCGTGGCAGCCGACGCGAGCGTCTACTGGGCCGCCGGGACGGGCATCCTCCGTGAGCGTCTGGCGCCGCACGGTGGCACCGTCACCGCACTGGACATGCCCGCGCTCGGCCCCTCGGGCGTGTGCGACGCGCTCGCAGGCCACCGTGCCACGGCCCTGCTGGTGCTGACCGGGTATCCGGAGCCCGCGGTGCCGCTGGTCCGGGCGGTCCGCCGCGATCCGCGCCTCGCCGGCCTCCTGGTCGGGGCGCCCGCCGGGCAGCCGGAGTTCGCCGGGTGGGCGGCCTCGCTGGGCGCCGACGGCGCGGGCGTCCCGTTCCTGCGCTATCTGCCCGAGCACCCCGGCCCGCTCGGCGTCCGCGTCGGGGCGGCGCTGCGCGAGCGGCTGGCCGAGGAGCCCTCGTTCGTGGCCTTCGAGGGCTACGACACGGTCACCGTCCTCGCCGGGGCGCTGCGCGCGCACGGCACGGACCGGGCGGCGATCGCCGCGTCATGGGGGCGGGCCGGGGCCGAGGGGACCCGCGGACCGGTCCGGTTCTCCCGGACGCCGGGCAGCGGTGTGTGGCAGTGGGCGTGGGCGCCCGTCCAGGTCGCCGACCGTGACCCGGCGGACCCCGCCCGTTTCCGGGTCCTCCGCACCGGCTGAGCGATCGCGCCGCCCCGGGCCCGGACACGCAGGAGACGCCCGCCGGTGCGGCGGGCGTTCCCTGCCCCGTGGGGGGTCTGTGTCCTCGGGGCGCTCAGTCGATCTCGGCCGACGCCTGCGGCAGCGGGGGCACCGTCGCCGTCGTCGGTCCGCGGACCGCTTCGATCACCGCGTCGTGGAGATCACGGCTCGCCATTTCGGAGGGGCACGGTGCCGGACTGCCCGACATCGTGAACCAGTCGGCGGCCCCGGTGTACTGCACCGTGACGGCCGCCTCGCCGTCGACCCAGGTGGTATGCACCGTGAGGTCGCCCGACACGACACCGACCTCTTCGGTCAGGACGCCGCCGTGTCCGGAATACACACCAGGAGTAGTCCAGGATGCCCAGCTCATGCATCCAACGTCACACTCCTCCCGCTTGATCGCTACCGGCGGGACGAAATTTCCGGAACGGGTTCGGGACACAGCACCCTGAGCGCTCCGGGCTGTACCCGGACGGTCACCGGCAGTGCCGCGTCCACTTCCCCGTCCGCCCCGTAGGGCAGCGGGCGTTCGGCCTCGATGCGGATCTCCCTGCCGCTGAGGATCTCCACCTGCGGGCGGCGCACATGGGCGCCGGTCTTCAGCTCGTTCATCATCGCGAAGAACAGGCGCTTGGGGGCGTCGTGGATGACGACCACGTCCAGACTGCCGTCGTCCACGCGCGCCCCGGGGGCGATCCGCCGATTGAAGCCGTAGAAGCCGGAGTTGGCGGCGACCACGGTGTAGCCGCGGCGTTCGTGCAGGACGCCGTCGACGGTGATCCGGTACGAGGCGGGCCGCCAGGCGGTCACCGCCCGCAGCCCGCCCGCGTAGTAGGAGGCCGCGCCGCGCAGCAGCCGGGAGGTGTTGGCGTGCCGGTTGGCGACGGCGTCGACGCCCGCGTACACGCTGCCGAGCACCGATATGCCGTCGTGCACCGCGGAGCTGACCTCGATGGTGTCGACGGGCCGGGCCGTGCCGCGCAGCAGGACGCCGGCGAGCTCACCCGGGTCGGACGGCATCCCCAGCGCGCGGGCGAAGTCGTTGCCGCGGCCCGCGGGCACCAGGCCGAACTCGGTGCCGGTGCCGCTGAGCGCCCCGCCGACGCAGCCGGCCATCCCGTCGCCGCCGACGGCGAGCACCGCCCTGCCCGCCTCCCCCGCCCGGCGGGCGAGTTCGCGGGCGTGCTCCAGGCTCCGGCTGTACTGGGTGTCGATCTCGGCGCCCGCCTCGCGCAGCAGCCGGGCGACGGGAAGGAGCGCCGCCGTACCGCTGGAGCTCCCCGCGGTGGGGTTGACGACGGCGGTGAACTGTCGCATGGATACGCCTCCGGGCGGCTCGGTGGTCAGCGGACGGGGAGCAGGACGCCGGGGCTGAGGACGCCGGCGGGGTCGGTCTCGGCCTTGACGGCCTGCAGCATACGGACCCCGAGCGGGCCGACCTCCCGGGCGTACCAGTCGCGGTGGTCGGTGCCCACCCCGTGGTGGTGGCTGATGGTGCCGCCCGCCGCCAGGATCGCCTCGTTGGCCGCCCGCTTCGCCGTGTCCCAGTGGGCGAGGGCGTCCTCGCCCTGCGCCGAGACGACGGTGAAGTACAGGGAGGCGCCGTTCTCGTACACGTGGGAGATGTGGCACATGACGAGCGGCGGGGTGCCGCCCTCGGTCAGGGTGTCCGTCAGCGCGGTGCGCACCGCCGCGTACAGCCCCGGGATCGCCGACCAGAAGGCGGCGGTCTCCAGCGTCTCGGCGAACGCGCCCGCGTCCAGCAGCGCGTCGCGCAGGTAGGGGGCGTCGTAGCGGCCGTGCGCCCAGCGTTCGCCCGGTTCCGCGCCGGCGAACTCCCCGCCGAGGCCGGCCAGCACGGCGGCCGCGCGCTCCCGGCGTTCGGCGGTGTCCTCGGCGGTGCCCTCGTACCCGGCGATCGCCATGCAGCCGCCCGCGGCCGGCACGTCGGTGCTGCCGATGGCGTCGGGCTGGGCCAGCCCGATGAACGTCTCGGTCTCGTCGGACAGGCGCAGCACGGTGGGCCGCGGCCCGTCCTGGGCGAGGGCGCGCAGCGCGGCGGCCCCGGCCTCGAAGGAGGGGAAGCGCCAGCCCTCGTGGACACGGCGCTCCGGGAGCGGCCGGATGCGCACGGTGACGGCGGTGATCACGCCGAACGCCCCCTCCGACCCGAGCAGGAGCTGGCGCAGGTCGGGTCCGGCGGCCGAGCGGGGCGCGCGGCCGGTCTCCAGGGTGCCCTCGGGGGTGGCCACGGTCAGTCCGAGGACCATCTCGTCGAAGCGGCCGTAACCGGCCGACGCCTGGCCGCTGGAGCGGGCCGCGGCGAAACCGCCGACCGTCGCCCACTCGAAGGACTGCGGGAAGTGGCCCAGCGTCCAGCCCTGTTCGTTGAGGAGCGCCTCGCACCGCGGCCCGCGCAGACCGGGTTCGAGGGTGGCGGTGCGCGAGACGTCGTCGACGCGGACCAGCCGGTCGAGCCGGCGCAGGTCGAGGGCGACGAACGGGCGCCTTGCGTCCGGCGCGAGACCGCCGACGACGGAGGTCCCGCCCCCGAACGGCACGGCGGACAGGCCCTGTTCGGCGCAGCACCGCAGCACGGCGAGCACCTCGTCGTGGCTGCCGGGCAGCACGACCGCGGCCGGGGTGTCGGCGGTGTCGCCGGAGCGGATGCGCAGCAGGTCGGGGGTGGACTTGCCGCGGGTGTGGCGCAGCCGGGCCTCGGCGGCGGTGTCCACGTGCGCGGCGCCGCCGACGCAGTCGGCCAGCGCGGCGAGCGTCTTCGCGTCGAGGGGCGTGGCCGGGACCTCGACGTCGGCCGGGGACGCGGGGCCCCCGGCGCCGCGGGTGACGCCGAGCAGGTCGCGCAGCAGACCGGTCACCGCGTCGGGCAGGGGGGCCGCCTTGGCCGGGTCGCCCCAGCCGCTCCACAACATGTCCACGTCGCTCTTCCTCACCGTCGGTTCGCGGGGTGCACTGCCGCGCGGCCCGCCCTGGCATTACACTGTGACAGATGACGCCCATTCGTCACAACCAGTCGGACGCAGACGCCGTGCTCGATGCCGCACGCGACTGCGTCCTCGCCGTCGGCGTACGCCGCACGACCCTCACCGATGTCGCCCGGCGCGCCGGGGTGTCCCGGATGACGCTCTACCGCCGCTGGCCCGACGTGCGCAGCCTCGTCGGTGACCTGATGACCCGCGAGTGGATCGCGCTGGCCGTCGGCGCCATGCCCGGGCAGCAGCCCGGCGTCCCCACCCGGTCCCGGATCGTCGACGGGCTGGTCGCCGGTGTCGAGGCGTTCCGCGGCCATCCGCTGTTCCACAAGATCCTCGACGTCGACCCCGAACTGCTGCTCCCCTACCTCCTCGACCGCCGCGGCGCGAGCCAGGACGCCCTGCTCGGCCTCATCACCGGCGGATTGGAGGAGGGCCACGCGGACGGATCCGTCCGGCGCGCCCACACCGTCCGGCAGGCCCGCTCGCTGCTCCTCGTCGTGCAGTCCTTCGCCATGTCCCTGCGCACGATGACCGACGCCGGCGACGAGGAGCTCACCGACGCCGCCTTCCTCGGCGAACTGCGCACCCTTCTGGAGAGGACCCTCGCACCGTGAACCCCCACGCCCCGGCCGCCGCCTCGCTCCACGCGGCCCGCCGCACCCGTGAACTGACCGCCGTCGCCGGCACCCGCACCGAGGCGGACGTCCTGGTCGTCGGGCTCGGCGCGACCGGGGCGGGCGCCGCGCTCGACGCCGCCTCCCGCGGCCTGAGCGTCGTCGCCGTGGACGCGCACGACCTCGCCTTCGGCACCTCCCGCTGGAGTTCCAAGCTCATCCACGGCGGACTGCGCTACCTCGCCACCGGCCAGCTCGACGTGGCCCACGAGAGCGCCGTCGAACGCGGCGTCCTGATGGAGCGCACCGCGCCCCATCTGGTGCGCGCCCAGCCGTTCGTGCTGCCGCTCACCCCGCTGGTCTCCCGCGCCGAGGCCGCGATCGCCCGGGCCGGGTTCCGCGCCGGCGACCTGCTGCGCGCCGCCGCGGGCACCTCGCGCGCCACCCTCCCCGCGCCCCGCGCCCTGTCCGCGGTGGAGACCCGGCACATGGCCCCCGCCCTGCGGCCCACCGGACTGCGCGGCGGACTGCTCTCCTGGGACGGGCAGCTCACCGACGACGCCCGTCTGGTGACCGCGGTCGCCCGCACCGCGGCGGCCCACGGCGCCCGGATCCTGACCCGCGTCCGCGTCCTCGCGCTCACCGGCACCGGCGCCCGCGTCCGGGACGAGCTCACCGGCGAGGAGTCCGAGATCCGCGCCCGCACCGTCGTCAACGCCGCCGGTGTGTGGGCCGGCGGCCTGGTCGGCGACGTCCGCCTGCGCCCCTCGCGCGGCACCCACCTGGTGCTGCGCTCCGAGGCGCTGGGCGGCCTCGCGGCCGGGATGCACATCCCGATCCCGGGCGAGCGGAACCGCTTCGTGCTGGTGCTGCCCCAGGGCGACGGCCGGGTCTACGTCGGGCTCACCGACGAGCCGGTCGACGGCGACGTCCCCGACGTGCCCGAGGTCCCCGAGACCGACATCGGCTTCCTGCTCGACGTGCTCGGCTCCGCGCTCGACGTCGTCCTCGGCCGCGCCGACGTGGTGGGCGCCTTCGCGGGCCTGCGCCCCCTGCTCGACACCGGCGACGGCCCCGGGCGCACGGCCGACATCTCCCGACGGCACGCGGTCGTCACCTCGCCCGGGGGAGTCGTCACCGTCGTCGGGGGCAAGCTCACCACCTACCGGCGCATGGCCCAGGACGCCGTGGACGCCGCCGTCCGGGCCGGCCGCCTCGCCGCGGGCCCCTGCCGCACGGCGTCCCTCCCGCTGGTGGGCGCCGCCCGCCCGGCCGAGCTGGCCGCGCTCGACGTGCCGCGCCGGCTGGTGCGCCGCTACGGCGCCGAGGCCCCGGCCGTGCACGCCCTCGGGCTGGCCGACCCGTCCCTCGCCCGCCCGGTGGTGCCGGGCCACCCCGTGACCGGCGCCGAACTGGTCTGGGCCGTCCGCCACGAGGGCGCGCTCGACGAGTCCGACGTCCTCGACCGCCGCACCCGCATCGGCCTGATCGCCGCCGACCGGGCCGGCGCCCGCGAGGCCGCCGCCGCGGCCCTCGCCGCCGCCTGACCGGCGCCGGCCGGCCTTCGAGATGCGTCCGCGCGGCCGCCCTGTTTCGCTGGGTGGTCAGTGCTCGACACGCACGAGGAGTGATCATGAGCGGTATCGAGGAGTCCCGCGGCCGGGTGCGGCAGATGCGGGACAAGGCGAAGGAGCTGGACGAGGCCGCGAGCCGCAGCAGCGACCCCAAGGAGGCCCAGCGGCTGAAGGACAAGGCCCAGCGCCTGAAGGCCCAGTCCGATCAGGAGTCCGCGATGGGCACGGGGGACATCTACCCCGACGTGTGACCCGCGGCGCGCACGGTCCCGGCACGGCCCGCGGCGCGCACGGTCCCGGCACGGCCCGGGGAGCGGAACGCTCCCCGGGCCGGCCGCCGTTCCGGGGCGCGGCGGGCGCGCCCGCGTTGCCCCCTGGGGGCGAACCCGGGCGCTTTCCGGGCATTTCTGCGCGGTGACGGGCCCCGGCCGCCCTAGGGTCGGCCCGGTAGTGGGGGGCCGTCCACCGATCGGAGCCGTTCGATGACCATGACCACCATCCGCAGTGTCGGGCCGGCCGGAAGCCTCACCTCCCGTGTCGCCGCCGGTGTGCTCGCCGTCGGTGTGGCCCTGACGGTCGCCGCGCCCGCCGGTGCCGCGGCCCCGGCCGCCGCGCCGGCCAAGCCGTACGGCACCGTCACCGCCCAGAGCGGCCTGAACCTGCGCGCCTACCCGAGCACCGACTCCTCCGTGAAGGGCACGCTGGCCTACCGTGCCCAGGTCGGCCTGGTGTGCAAGGTCCGCGCGCAGAACATCGCCGGCAACGACGTCTGGTACCTGGTCCGGGACAGCCGCAAGGTCTGGGTCCCCGCCCGCTACGTCGTCCCCACCGGCACGGTCAACTACTGCAAGGACGTGCTCCGCTAGGCCGGGGCGGTGCCACCCCGCCCCGGCCCGCACCCCGCCCTACTCCACGGGCCAGGTGTGGGCCGGGGCGTTGAGGTGCATGTAGTCGAGGTACTGGCGGGTCATCAGGCGCAGCGCCTCCTGCGGCCCGACCCGGCTGGTGCGGTCGATGTGGTGGAACATCTCAGCCTGCCACACCGCCCCGTTGCGCCCGGTGACGCACCGCTGCTCGATGACGCCGAGCAGCGGCTCGCGCCAGGGCGCGTCCATCCCGGAGACCTCCAGGCCCCGGTGGGCCAGCGGCAGCAGGCGGCGCAGCACCAGTTCGGCCACCGGCACCTCGCCCATGCCCGGCCAGTACAGACGGGCGTCGATCCCGTGCCGGGCCGCCGCGTGCAGGTTGTCCTCCGCGGCCTGGAACGACATCCGCGACCACACGGGGCGCTCCTCGTCCACCAGGGCGCGTGTCAGACCGTAGTAGAAGGCCCCGTTGGCGAGGATGTCGGCCACCGTCGGCCCGGCGGGCAGCACCCGGTTCTCGATCCGCAGGTGCGGCTTGCCCTGGTCCACGGCGTAGACCGGGCGGTTCCAGCGGTAGATCGTCCCGTTGTGCAGCGTCAGTTCGGCGAGGTGGGGCGTGTCGCCCCCGTCCAGGGTCTCCTTCGGGTCCTCGTCGTCGCAGAGCGGCAGCAGGGCCGGGAAGTAGCGCAGGTTCTCCTCGAACAGGTCGAAGACGCTGTTGATCCAGCGCTCGCCGAACCAGACGCGCGGGCGCACGCCCTGCACCTTGAGTTCGTCGGGACGGGTGTCGGTCGCCTGCTCGAAGAGCGGGACACGGGTCTCGCGCCACAGCTCCTTGCCGAACAGGAACGGCGCGTTGGCCGCGAGCGCCACCTGCACCCCGGCGATCGCCTGCGCCGCGTTCCAGTACGCCGCGAACCGGTCGGGCGAGACCTGGAGGTGGAACTGGGTGCTGGTGCAGGCCGCCTCGGGCGTGATGGTGTCGGCGTACGTCCGCAGCCGCTCCACCCCGTCGATCTCGATGCGCAGGTCCTCGCCGCGCGCCGCGAACACCTGCTCGTTCAGCAGGTGGTAGCGGGGGTTCTCGGAGAGGGCGGCGGCGCCGACGTGGTCGCGGCGCAGGGTCGGCAGGATGCCGACCATCGCCAGGTGCGCGCCGACGTCCGCGGCCCGCCGCTCGGCGTGGTTGAGGGCGTCGCGGATCTCCTGCTCCCAGGAGTCCGGGCCGCCCGCGGTGAGCTGCCGCGGGGAGATGTTGATCTCCAGGTTGAACCGGCCGAGTTCGCTGTCCCACGCGGGGTCGGCGATGGCCTCCAGCACGTCGGTGCTCCGCATCGCGGGCTCGCCCGAGCTGTCGACCAGGTTCAGTTCGATCTCCAGGCCCACCTGGGGGCGCTCGAACTCGAAACGGGCTTCGCGCAGCATCTGCGCGAAGGTGTCCAGGCACGACTGCATCTTGGTGCGGTAGCGGCGGCGGTCGTCACGGGTGAACACCAGCGCCGGGACGTCACGTCCCATCCGTCCTCCCGGGTCGTCGGGCAGACACCCCCGTCTCAGCGTGCCACTCACCGGCGGCCGCTACCAGCGAGGGGAGCGGGGGCGACGGTGTGCGCCCGTCCGGTCACCCGCCGTCCGGCCCTAGGCCTTGTCTGACAAATGGCGCCGTCCGCCCGCAGGGCGGGGCGCGCGGCGTCCGGTGCGTGCAATCGCAAGGCGGAGGATCATCCTCGTACTGGGCGTACTCGGATGACTCCGACAACGCGGCATGGGGGTACCTCCCAGCGGTAGCTGGGGGAGTGCGTGCCGGGCGTCGCGCGCCAGGCGGGATTTGTCAGACACGGCCCAGGCCCGGGCGGGCTCACTCGCCGCGGCGCCGGAGGAGGCCGCGGACGAAGGCCGCCTGGCCGGCGTGCTGGAGGTCGTCCGAGATCACGCTGACCAGGCGGACCCCCAGGGTGACCGGCGGTGTCCAGGAGGCGTCCACGACCCGGTCGAGGGCGTCGGCGTCGAGGGTGCGGAGGTGGCGCAGGGTGGCGGCGTGCACGGCGTCGTGGTAGCCGAGCAGCTCGCCGGCGCCGGCCCGTACAGCGGCGACGTCCTCGGCCGTGTGCCCGTACCCGGTCGCCGCCGGCGGGAAGGGCAGCGCGAACCGCTCGGCCCACCCGTCGGCCGTCCACACCTGCTCGGTCCCCGCGGCGCCGGCGAGATGGTCGTCCTGGATCCGGGTCAGGTGCCAGACGAGCCAGGCGATGGTGTTGCCGCCCGGGTCGGGCCGCGCGGCCAGGTCGTCCGCCGACAGGCCCTCGACGGTGTCGTGCACCACCTCGCGCACCCGGTCGAAGGCATCCGTCAGCAGGTCGGCGCTGTCCATGGTCCGCTCCTCGGTCGTGTCCGCCCCATGGTGCCGCCCGGGGGGCCGCCGGGCGGGCGGACACGCCAGGGCGGGCCTTCACCGTTGTCAATGAAGGTTGACGCGTCAGAGGTGTCAATGTACGTTGACATCATGACCGAAGCAACCGATCTCGCCGAGCGGGCGGGCGACCGGGACCCCCGGATCGGGCTGAGGGCCGTCGCCGCGCTGCGCCGGCTGCTGGAGCAGCTCGAGTCCGTCCAGGTCCGCAGCGCCCGCAACCAGGGCTGGTCCTGGCAGGACATCGCGGCGGAGCTCGGCGTCAGCCGGCAGGCCGTACACAAGAAGCACGGGAGGCAGTGATGTTCGAACGCTTCACCGGGGAGGCCCGGGCCGTGGTGACCGGTGCGGTCGCCCGCTGCCGGCGGACCGGCGAACCCCGCGTCACCGACGAGCATCTGCTGCTCGCCCTGCTGGACATGACGGAGGGGCGGGCGGCGTTCGTCCTGCGGGCCCTCGGTGCGGCCGACCGGCGCGAGGGGCTGGAGGCCGCGCTGGCCGGGGCCCGGCGCCGCGGCGGGATGACCGCGGCCGACGAGCGGGCGCTCGCCGGGCTCGGCGTCGACGTGGACCGGATCGTCGCACGGGTCGAGGAGGCGCACGGCGAGGGCGCCCTCGCCGCCTTCCCGGCCCCCCGCCGCCCGCGCTCCGGGCACCGGCCCTTCACCCGCGAGGCGAAGGGCGTCCTGGAGCGGTCGCTGCGGATCGCCGTCGGCCGGCGCGACCGGGCCATCGGGTCGGAGCACCTGCTGCTGGCGCTCGCCGCCCGGCCGGGCGTGGTCGCGGAGGTGCTCGCGGACCACGGGGTGACCTACGGATCCGTCGAGCGGGTCGCCTTCGGAGCGGGGAACGCCCCGCCGGCTCAGGCGGGTTGACACTTTCCCGGGGCCCCGCCGTTGAGTGGAGTGCGTGCCGCACACCGCTCGACGACGGGGCCTTTCTTGTGTTTCGCGACTTTTGTCGTGTCATCTGCGTCACGTCATGGCCAAAACTTGAAACCCTCACGGCCTGTGGTGCGTCTGTCTGGATGGCACCGGCGGGGCATGTCACCGCCGATGCAGATGTTCGGATCCGAAGGTCTTTCCGTGAAGAGCTTTCACAGTGTCACTCTGTGTGGTGAAACTGTGGCGACCTCGCCACGTACCGTCATGAAGCCCGGGCTGCCGCGCGGGCAGGGGAGGAAACCAGCGATGAAACCGTTCGCGTGGAACTACGCACGGCCCGCCGAGCAGGCACCGGCCCTGACCGCGTACGCGTACGACGCGGCGCTCCAGCTGAACGTGCTCTCCGACGGCCGTCCCGCGATCGCCGACCGCGCCCTGATGGCCGCGGCCGGCACGACGACGTCCAAGGCCGGCTCCGCCACCCACTTCGACGACTGACCGGCCCGCCCCGATGAACGGACAGGCCACCGGCGGGACGGACCGCACTCCGTGACCGTACTGGTGCTGACGAGCGAACAGGACGTCACCGCGGACATGGTGGTGGCGCAACTGCACGAACTGGGCGTCCCGCTCGTCCGGTTCGACCCCGGCGACCTCCCCGGGGACGTCGCGCTGTCCGCCGAGTACGTACGCGGCGAGTTCCGCGGCTACCTGTCCACCGGCGGCCGGGTGGCGAGCGTCGAGGCGATGCGCTCGGTCTGGATCCGCAGGCCGGGCGAGGCCGCCGCGCACGCGCCCGATCCGTCCTCCTGGCTGACCGACGAGAGCAGCCACGCCCTGTACGGGATGCTCGACTCCACCGCCGCCCGCTGGATGAACCACCCCAGCGCGGCGGCCCGGGCACGCCGCAAACCGTGGCAGATGCGCCTCGCCCACCGCAGCGGCTTCCCCGTGCCCGCGACCCTGGTCACCACGTATCCCGCGATGGCCCGGAAGTTCGCCGAGCAGTACCGCCATGTCGTGGTGAAGTCCGTGTCCGGCAAGTCGCCCGGCGACCCGCCCATGGCCCTGCCCACGACCCTGGTCCCGCCCGACGCGGACTTCTCCGGGGTCGCCGCCGGCCCCACCCTGCTGCAGCGCTACATCGCCAAGGCCGCCGACATCCGGCTGACCAGCGTCGGCGGCACCCATCTCGCCGCACGCAAGACCGCCGAGGCCGGGCAGGTCGACGGCCGCTTCGGCGACACCGGGCACACCTGGGAGCCCGTCGAGGTCCCCGTGCCCGTCGCCCGGGCCGTGGAGCGCTACACGAAGGAGGCGGAACTGGCCTACGGGGCCTTCGACTTCGCCGAGGACGCCACCGGCACCTGGTGGTTCCTGGAGTGCAACCAGGGCGGCCAGTTCGGCTTCGTCGAGCTGGAGACCGGCCAGCCCATCGCCCGCACCGTCGCCGAGTGGCTCGCGGCCGACCCGACCGCCTGAGGAGCCCGGGCGGACCGCGGGCCGCTACCGCCGCCCGCGGCGCCACTCCTCGACGACCGCGTCGGCGTCGTACGGCTTCAGGCCCAGCGGCGGCCCCGGCGGCGGGCGCAGCATCGCCGGGGTGATCCGCTCGTTGATCCGGGCGACGATCCGCCGCACCGCGGCCTCGGAGGGGGCGCGCAGCGCCTCGGCCAGCGCGTCCTCCGCCTCCTTGCGCAGCGCGAGGGCCGGCGGCAGGACCGCCAGACCCTCGCGGTGCATCTTGCCCTTGATCCACCACAGTTCGTCGTAGCCGCCCGGGTCCTCGGGCAGCGGCTTGCCGAACCCCGGCAGATCCTCGAACTCGCCGTTCTCGGTGGCCTGCCGGACCTGGCGGTCGACCCAGGACTCGAAGCTGACGCCGGGCGGTTTCCGTTCGGTCATGCCTCCCAGCGTAGCCCCGGGCCCGGGCGCCCGGTCAGCGCACGGTGAACGCGGCCGTCGACCCGCTGAAGGCGGTCACCCTGCCGAGCAGGCTCTTCCCGTCGCCGTGGTGCACGATCCGGTACGTCCCCGGCGGCGTGCCCGGTGCGATCCGCCAGGTCAGGACCGCCTTGGAGGTGCCGAGCAGGCCGTTGATCCGCACCCACCGGTAGACGGTGTCCCAGTCGCCGTCGTCCAGCACCCGCACCCAGCGGCCGTCGACCTGCCGCTGGACCTCCAGGAAGGTGCCGCCCCGGCGCAGGTTGTTCTTCGGGTGCCCGGTCACGAACTCCGCCGTCACCGTCGACCCCCGCGCATAGCTCTGGGCCGGTGCCGTGAGCACGTCGCCGAACGACCTGCCCGCCGGCGGGTTGTCCATCACGACGCCCGTCTGCAGCGTGATCTGCCCCGCCGAGTGGTCGGCCGGCAGCGGGCCGTGGTCCACCGGCGTGCCGGCGCGCATCGCCGCGGCCAGCGAGGCGAACTCCTGCTGGTACGCGGGCAGCGTGTGGCGCCCGTAGAGCGTCGAGCCCCCCTCGTACTGCTGGAGGTCGTACTCCTCGGGGGTCGTCACGTACTGGCTGTAGGCGTTCGCGTACCCCTGCATCAGCACGTTCTCCAGCGGCACGCCCAGCTCCGCCGCGACCGAGCGGCGGATCCGCAGCCCGGCCACCACCGTGTACTCGGCCGGCCCCGCCACCAGGTAGAACTGGCCGATCCGCATGATCTGCACGGGCAGCACGCTCGGGGTCGCCGGCACTACGGAGGACACCAGCCCGGTGGGCACCAGGTTCGCCTTCGGGTACTGGCAGCCCACCAGCCACTCGGGCGGGTCGATGCGCAGCGGCTCCAGCAGCTTCGCCACCGGGCTGTTCATGCCCTCGGTGAAGCCCGGGATCGCCGGGCCGTCCTCCACACTGCCCGCCAGCGTCGACGCGCCGACCATCGCCGGGCAGGTCCGGTGCTCCCGCCCGTCGGGCGTGAACCGGCCGTCGACGGTCACCTGCTCCATGTTCACGTACCGCAGCCGCGCGTCCACCCCGCCGGTCACCGGGACGGTGGCGCGGTCGTGGATCTCCTTGGCGCGGGTGTACTGCCGGTCGCCGATGATGCGGGTGTTCTCGAACTCGTCCTCGGTGGGCCCCGATCCCGGCTTGAGATTCAGATTCGGCGACATGTCACCGGCGTTGGTGTTCGGGAACGCGGCGACGAAGCCCTTGGCGTCGTCCAGGTAGCGCACGCCCTTGTCGTCGTGCTCCCACGCGTAGGACGCGTACCCCTTGTTGTCGGGGCTCAGCAGGGTGTTCTTGTTGGTGAGCGAGGTGTTGTGGGTGGCGAACCAGCTGATCGCGCCGACGTCGCTGCCGCCCTGGCGGAAGCGGAGCACCGTCATCGCCGGGTCGATCCCGCCGGGGAACGCGGCCCGGTCCGCCGCCGGGTTCCGGTCGAACGCGGTCTTCGACCGGTTGACGCTGGCGTTCGTCAGCTCGCCCCGGCCCAGGCTGATGGTGCCCGGCTTCAGGTCCTCGTGCGCCTCGGCGACCGACTCGACGATGCCGTCCACGATGGCCCGGTAGGTGTCCTTCTGGAAGCCGAGCGACGCCAGGTTGTAGGCGATGTGGTGGGAGTGGCCGCCGGACCCGGCGTGGGTGTGGGTCGCCGACAGCAGCACGTTCCGCTCGCCGTAGAGCGAGCCGTAGCGCCGCCCCAGCTCGGCCAGGACGCCCTGGCGCACCGACTGGAAGATCATGCCCAGGTCCGCGTTGACGTAGACGACCCGGTTGCCGGCCGGGTCCGCGACGACGAACGCCCGTGAACGCTGGCGCTGATGGATGCCGGTGGCCTTCTGGTCGAAGCTGGAGTAGCCCATCATGCCGACCTCGGCCGCCTCGCCGGTCACATCGGCGATGCCGCGGCCGACCAGGTAGGCCGTGCCGTCCGGGGCGGCCTCGGGTGCCGCGGTCGCGGCGCCGGCGGGCGACGCGGCGGGCACGGCCGACAGGGTCAGGGCGCCGAGCGCCCCGGCGAGCAGCAGGGAGACCGCTCTCGCGCGCGTGGTGGGGGACCGCATGCCTGCTCCCTCGCGATGCAGTGGGACAACGGGTGTGACCGACGGTAAGGGCGGTTCCCGGGCGGGGGAGAGGACCGGACCGGCCAGTAACGGGACTTCACCGGCCACGCCCCCTGTCCGCGGCCGTGCCGAATGCCTAAGGTGACGGGCCGGAGGAGAGATCACATGACCCGACCGTCACCGCCGCCGGCCGGCCTCGCCGATCCCCGGTACGGATCGGCCACGATCACTCCGCACCTGCTGCGCTACCTCACCCTGGTCGCCGCCGAACGCGGCCACGACCTCGGGCCCGCGCTGCGCCGCGCCGGACTGAGCGAGGGCGCGCTGAGCGCGGTCGGCGGGCGGATCTCCTACCGCCAGGGCAGCAGCGTCATCCGGGAGGCGCTCGGCTCGCTCGGCGACCCGGCGCTCGGCCTCGCCGTCGGCCGCCGCCAACGGGTCACCGCGTGGGGGCTGGTGGGCTTCGGCCTGCTGGCCAGCCCCACCCTCGGCCACGCCCTCGACCTCGGGGTGCGCCACCACGGCGTGGCCGGCTCGATGCTGGACTACCGGATGGAGCCCGTGCCGGGCGGCGCGGCGGTCCTCGCGCGGGCCCGCTACACCGACTCGGGGCTGCGGGCCTTCCTGCTGGAGGAGGCGTTCGGCAGCATCGTCGCCCTGGTCCGGGACTCCCTGGACGGGGACTTCGCGCCCCGCGCGGTGGCCGTCCGGCACGCCCGGCCGTCCTACGGGGGCGCGTACGAGGAGTGGTTCCGCTGCCCGGTGCGCTTCGGCGCGGACGACGACCGGATCGAGTTCGGCGACGACTGGCTGCACCGCCCCGTGCCGAGTGCCGACGCCTACGCGCTCGCGCAGGTCGTCCAGCTCCTCGACGCGGCCCGCACCCGGGGCCGGGAACGGCAGGACCTGGTGGAGGGCTTGGAGGTGTCGGTCGCCCGCGGTCTGCCGAGGGTGCCTCCCCTCGCGCAGCAGGCGCTCGCCCGGGGCATGAGCGAGCGCACGCTGCGCCGGCGGCTGGCCGGCCACGGCACCACGTACGAGGCCCTGGTCGACTCCGTACGCCTGGTGCGCGCCGAGGAGTTGCTGACCACCGGCGACCTGCCCCTGCATACCGTCGCAGGACTGCTGGGCTTCAGCGACGCCCGCACCCTGCGCCGCGCGGTGACCCGGTGGTTCGGCACCAGCCCCTCGGCGATCCGCCGGGCGGCCGGTGCCGCCCGGCCCCGTACCGTGCCCGCCGGCCTCAACGGCGCCGGTGGACCCGCAGATACTCCACGGCGTACGACATCTCCGTGACGTCCTCGTCGGGTGCCGGGTGGTAACGCCCCGCGCACACCGAGAGGTTCACGATGATGTACGCCCGCCAGCGACGGCCCACACCGCGGCCGTCGGCGAACACGCGTCTGCCGTTGACCCACCAGACGACCGAGCCCGACCCGAACTCGACCCGCAGGTCCACCTGCGCGCCGGGCCGGATCCGGGGGTCGCTGAAGTACCGCTGGCCGCCCCGTACATGGTTGGTCAGCTCCAGCAGGCCGGGGTTGTCCGGGTGGTACTCGAAGACGTCCACCTCGTTGCCCCCGTCGCGCCAGGTCCACACCGCGGGCCAGGCGCCGGTCTCCTCGGGCAGCCGCACCCGTGTCTCCAGCACGTCGCCGGAGCGCAGGGCGAAGCCCTCCTCGCTCTCCTCGGTGGTCAGCAGTCCGGTGTCCCAGTAGCCGTCGTCACGCCGGGTGGCGCGGAAGACGCCTTCCCGGCTGTACGCGGGATCGTCGGTGAGATGGTCCAGTTTGTTGTCGGAGCGATTGCGCGGGCCTCCCTCGGGATAGGCCCATGACCGGCCCGCAACCCACTGGGCGGTCGAAGTGAAGTCGGCGGTGAAGAACGGTGCGTCGCTGCTCACGTAGGTCCCCCTCGCGAAAGCGCTGACGACGGACACCCGGTTCAACGCCCGTACCCGCCCCGAGGACACGGCCGGACGGCCCACCCGTGCATCCCGGGCGTGTCGCCGCCCCGGCGCGACGGGTCGGGGCGGGCGGGGCGGCCGGTTGCGGACGGGCCGGGCGGGCTGCCGGTTGCGGCCGACCGGGCCGGGGGCGGATTCGGACGGACGGCCGGGGCCGCCGGTTCGGGCCGGCGGTCCGGCAACGTTTCTGCGGTGAACCGCGACACCCGCGCGGGTGATCGTCCGCGCCGTCCGCCCCCGGGCGGGCCCCGGGCCCGCTATCACCGCCCCATGACCACACACCGGTTGCGCACGCCGCGCGTGCTCGCCCTCGTCTCCCTCCTCGCCGCCCTCTGCCTGGCCCCGCCCGCTCCCGCCGGGGCGGCCGAGGTCGTGCCGCTCGCCGACGCCGTCGGCCGGGTCCCCGTCGTGCCCGAGCAGGCGGGGGCCGCCCCCGGCCCGGACGCCTTCCCGCACTGGAACGCCGGCCTGGTGCCCGACGACGGGTGCGACACCCGCGCCGAGGTCCTGCTCGCCGAGGCCGTCGAGGTACCGGCCGCCGGCCCCGGCTGCCGCCTCACGGGCGGACGCTGGGCCCCGTACACCGGGGGCGGACAGATCACCGGCGCCGACGCGGCGGTGGTCGCCCACACCGTCCCGCCCGCCGAGGCGTGGGAGTCCGGCGCCGCCGCCTGGCCCGCCGCGCGCCGCGAGGCGTACGCGAACGACCAGGGCGCGCCCCAGCCCCTCACCGTGCTCACCACCGGGACCCACCGGGCCCGGGGCGACCGCGACCCCGCCGACTGGATCCCCGCGGAGCCGTCCGCCCACTGCCGCTACATCGCCGAGTGGGTCGCCACCAAGCTGCGCTGGGGGCTGGACGCCGACACCGCGGAGATGGAGGCGATGAAGGTCTTCGCCGAAGGGCCGTGCGAGGACACGGTCGTCCACTACACGGTCGTCCCGGCCACCGCCTGAGCGGCGCCGGGGCGGGCCCCGGCGGGGTCGGGTCGGCCTCCGGCGGTCCGCCGGGGCCGGGCCGGCCGGCTGAGCGGTCCGCCGGCCCGGTCCCTGCGCCGGGGCGGGCCCGCCGGGTGCCCGAGGGCGCGGGACGGGCGTCCCGAGCCGGCCCGGGCCCCTTCGGCCCGGCGCGGCACGGCCTGCGGCCGTGTCCTCAAGCGCCGGACGGGCTGGCACAGGGCGGCGTCCGGGGCCCGCCGGTCAGGGGCCTGTGCCCTCCGGCACCCGGCGACCCGGCCGCCGGGTGCCGTTCGGCCCGCCCGGACCTCACCGGCCGACCGGGCCCGGCGCGCCCGCGCCCGGCCCGCCCCCGTGCGAGGTCGGCGGCATGCCGACCATCGCCGCCCGTCGCCCGCCGCCCGTCGCCCGTCGCCCGTCGTCCGTCGCCCGGCGCCCGGCGCGCGCCGGCTCACCCCGTCGGCGCCTCGCGCTCCAGGGGCGGGCCGGAGGGGGTCTCCGCGACCGGGCCGAAGAGCGCCGCGCGCACCACCTGCGGCGCGAACAGGGCGCTCACCGGGGAGGTCAGGGTGAGCACCGAGCGGAACGCCGGGCCGATCACCGGGTCCCCCGGGTACCGCTGCTGGACCCGCCCGAGGTACCAGCCCGCCGGCCGGTCGACCACGCGGGTGGCGACCGCGCTGCCCGCCGCGCCCGGCATCGCGCGGTCCGCGCCCGCCGAGATGTCCCACGCCTGGCGCGACGCCTCGAAGAGGGCGCGCTGCACCCGCCGGGTCGTCGGGACGCGGCGCGGGTCGGCCAGCGCGTCCCGCAGCGCCACCGCGCTCATCGCCGCCACCGCCATGCCCTGCCCGTAGATCGGGTTGAACGTGCACAGCGCGTCGCCCGTCGCGAGGAAGCCCGCCGGCCGGCGGCCCGGACGGTCGTAGCGGCGGCGGACGTTGGACGTCCGGCGGAACCCGAACGGCGCCGACTCCGGCACGGCCTCCTTCATCCACTCATGGATGAACGGGTGCGGGAAACGGGCCGCGTACGCCGTGAACCCCTCCTCGTCGGTGGGCGGTTCGTCGCCGCGCAGCCCCGCGAGGATCACCAGGTGGCGCCCGTCCTCCAGCGGCAGCACCCCGCCGCTGTAGACCTGGTCGGCGCTGGGGTAGACGTAGTAGCCGAGCGCCCCGGTGCCGAGGTGGTCGCTCGTGTTGCGGTAGAGCCGCGAGGCGTAGGCGAGTCCGGTGTCGATGGTCTCCTCCTCCGGCGGCTCCGCCCCGATCGCCGACAGCCACCGGTCCGCCCGGGTGCCGCGCCCGGAGGCGTCCACCACCAGGTCCGCCTCCAGCGTGCGGGGCTCGGCGTCCGCGCCGGCACCGCGCTCGCGGACCAGCAGACCGCGCACCCGGCGGGCGTCGCCCGCGAGTCCCACGGCCTCGGTCGAGCCGAGCACCGAGATCAGCGGGTTGGCGAGCACCCGCGCCCGCACCAGATGCTCCACCTGCCCCCGGGACCCGGTGTAGATGTGCGTCGTCGCCTCCGTGCGCCGGAACCACCGGCCGCCCTGCCACTGGACCATGTCCGACGGCATGCCCACCCGCGGCGCGCCCGCCGCCCGCAGTCCGGCCATGAAGCCCGGCAGCAGCGCGTCGAGCGCCAGCTGCCCGCCCTCCAGCAGCACATGGACGTGCCGGCCCTGCGGGACGCCGGGGCGCACACCGGGCTCGTCCGGGAGGCGGTCGCGTTCGACGATCGTCACCCTCTCCGCGTGCTCGGCCAGCACGTGCGCGGCCAGCAGCCCCGCGAGACTTCCGCCGACGACGACCGCGTGCCGCCGCCCGCCCGCGCCCCGCCGGGCGGAGCCCTTCCCCAGTGCGTCGTCCATCCATCTGCCTCTCGTGGTCGGCGAGTTGTTGCCCGACCGACCAGTATCCCCGCTGGTGGGAACGGCCCCGAACGGTTCCTGCCGCCCCGGGTGTCGCGCCCGCCCCGGCCGTTGCGCCCACCGCGTCCCGCCCGCCCCGGCCGTCGCCCCCGCCACGTCCCGCACGTGCACCCGCCCCTTCACCCGGACGGACGACCCGGGCGTCCGGGCCGGCGGTCACCCGGCCCCGGGGCCGCTCCGGGCGGGGACCCGGTCCGGCGCCGCCCCGGGCCGGACGCGGGCGAGCATACCGGCGCAGCGGGAGGCGGCCGGAGCGATCCGCAGCGCCGCCGACCGCACGGCCGGCGCCCTGCCCAGCAGCGCGTGCCGGCGGCATCCGGGCAGCCGCGGCTGCCGTGCCGCGGCACGCTGGGCACCGCCCGTGATCAGCGCGTTCACCGGGGTCAGCGGGTCCGCGCCGACGCTTCGGGCCAGCAGGACGCCCGCCGCGAGGGGCAGCAGCACACCGGCGAGCACGGTGCCGGTGGAGGTCATCTGCCGCAGGCGCGCGCGGCGGGGGACTTCGGAGGTCATGCCCCTCATCCGACCAGTCGGCGGGCTCGCGGAAATCGGCCGGAATACTCAGTCCGCCGTGCCCCGCGTACTCATCCGGCGCCGGGGCGCCCTCCCGCCGGAGGGCCGGAACGCCGCCCGGATGCCCCCGGGCGGCCCGTTTCCGCCCGCCCGGCGGAACGATGCGGGCGGAAATACACTGGGGTCGGGCTGTGCGAGCCCTGCCGGGCCGGCCCGCCGCGCGAGCGGGCGGAAGCCGGGGCCAGGAGGAGGTCAAGGTGGCGCGGAGAGTCCCATGACCTGGCGGCGTCATCCGCGGTCGGCCTCCGCCGACGACCTGCTCACCGCCCTCGGCAGGCTCACGGACCGGGCGCGCAAGACCGCCGAGATCCAGAAGGCCCGGGTCGAGCTGGCCGAGGTCCTCCAGCGGTCCATGCTCCCCAGCGACCTGCCCGAAGTGGCGGGCCTGCGGGTGGCCGCCCGCTACGCACCCGCCCGCAACGGGCTCGACATCGGCGGCGACTGGTACGACGGCTTCCTGCTCCCCGACGGCTCGCTGGGCCTGTCCATCGGCGACGTGCAGGGCCACGACGTCGAGGCGGCCGCCGTGATGGGGCAGATCCGCATCGGTCTGCGCGCCGTCGCGACCGCCACCGTGGACCCCGGCGAGATCCTGGGCCGGGCCAACGACCTGCTGCTCTCCGTGGACCAGGGCCTCTTCGCCACCTGCAGCTTCCTGCGGTTCGACCCGGCGACCGGCGTGGTGGAGAGCGCCCGCGCCGGGCACGTGCCGGCCGTCTGGGCGTCCGGTGAGGGGTGCGGGATCGTCGAGGACGAGACCGGGGTCCCGCTGGGCATCGTGCCCGGCGAGGTCTACCCCGTGGTCCGCCGCAGGCTCACGGAGGGCGATGCCCTCGTCCTGGTGACCGACGGGGTGGTCGAAGGGCCCGCCTTCCCGATCGAGGCGGGCCTCGGCGCGGTGTCGGAACTGGTCGGCCGGGCGGTCCGTGAGCGCGTGTCCGCCGGCGGCCTCGCGGCCGGGGTGATGGGCCTCACGGCGCTCACCGACCACACCGACGACGCCGCCGTCCTGGTGCTCATGGGCGCCGCGGAGGCCGCCGTCCCGGAGTGAGCGCGGCACGGACGGGGGTGGGCACGGGGGTCCGGACGGCCCCGGGACGGGCCTCGCAGCGCGTGTCACGGCGACGGAGGGCCGACGGCGTTGTGTGATGACATGCGTGATCCGCAGCGAGCAACTGAGACGTCCGGCCGCAGCGGCGCTGCGCATCCTCGCCGTCGCCGGCGCCTACTGGCTGGGCGGGCGCATCGGCTTCACCGAGCGGGTGGTCGTCGACGGCTCCGTCGTCACACCGCTGTGGCCGCCCACCGGCATCGCGCTGGCCGCGCTGCTGTGGATGGGCCTGTCGGTGTGGCCGGGCATCGTGATCGGGGCGCTCGCCACCATCGCGACGATCAGCTCGGTGAGCGTCGACGCCCTCGCCATCCTCGCCGGGAACACGCTCGCACCCGTGGCGGCGTACCTGATGCTGCGGATCGCGGACTTCCGGCCCGCGCTGGACCGGCTGCGGGACGGTGTGGCGCTGGTGTTCCTCGGCGCGCTCGCCGGGATGCTGATCAGCGCCACCGCGGGCGCGGGCACCCTGGTCATGAGCGGCTCGCTGGCGCCGGACGACTTCTGGCCCATCTGGGCCGCCTGGTGGGCCGGGGACGCCATGGGCGTCCTCGTGGTCACCCCGATGCTGCTGGTGCTGCGCAGCGCGGGGCGGCCGGCGGCGAACCGGGACTTCTGGTGGACCGAGGCGGTGGTGCTCGCCCTGGTGACTTTTGCGGTGGCCTGGTTCGCCACCCGCACCGAGTCGGCCCTGCTCTTCCTGGTGTTCCCGGTGCTGATCTGGGCGGCGCTGCGCTACCAGCTCGCCGGCTCCGCGCCCTGCACCCTGGTGGTCTCGGTCCTCGCGGTCACCGCCGCCACCTCCGGACAGGGCCCCTTCGAGGGCCGCTCGATGCTGGAGACGATGGCCCTCCTCCAGGCGCTCAACGGCGCCGCCGCGCTCACCGGGCTGCTGCTGGGGGCCCTGGTCACCGAGCAGCGGGCGGTGCGCCGGAGGATCGAGGAGGCGTGCGTGGCGCTGGCCGACGTCGTCGACCAGCTCGCGCCCGGGGAGACCGCCCACCTGTGGCCGCTGCCCGGCGGCCCGTACCCCGAGCGTGGCGAGGAGCGCCGCCGCTGAGCCGCGCGGGCCGCCTCAGTCGAAGCGCACCGCCAGCAGGCAGGCGTCGTCGTCGTGCGCGGAGCGCACGTACTCCTCGGCCAGCCGGTCGACTACGCTCCGCGGCGAGACGCCCCGGCAGTCGGCGAGCGAGGCCGTGAGCTGGTCGATGCCCACCTCGATGTCCTGGCCGCGCCGCTCGACCACGCCGTCCGTGTACAGCAGCAGCACGTCGCCCGGCAGCATCGGGAACTCGGCGGTCTCGTACGGGTGTCCGGACAGCGCCCCCAGCAGCGGCCCCCGGTGACCGGTCGGCAGGGGGAACGCGCGTTCGCCGCGCAGCAGCAGGGGAGCGGGGTGACCCGCGCTGGCCCAGCGCAGCACCCGGTCCCGGTCGTAGAGGCAGATCGCCACCGTCGCCGTGTCCACCGCCCAGTCGCCCGCCACCAGCTCGTTGAGCCAGGTCGTGACGGCCCCGGCGTCGGCCCCGGTCTGCGCGAGGCCGGCCACCGCGTACCGCTGCTGGGCCATCCGCGCCACGGCGTCCAGACCGTGCCCGCTCGCGTCCCCGATGGCGATCAGTGCCCGCCCGTTCGCCAGCGGCCGGCACTTGAACCAGTCGCCGCCGACCGCCGCGTCCTGCTCGGCCGGCAGATAGGCGGCGGCCGCCGTCAGCCCGAGACCGGCGAGCCCTTCCGAGTACGACGGCAGCAGCGCCTCGCGCAGCGCACCGGCCACATGCCGCTCGGCCGCCGCCTGCTGCCGCAACTGGTCCGCCTCGCCCTGCTTCTCCACCACCCGGCGCCGGCTGCGCATCTGCGGGGTGAGGTCGTGCGCCAGGATCTGGATGGCCCAGGACCGGCCGTCGGTGTCCGTGACGGGCCGTCCCAGCAGGTCGACCGTGCGCTCCTCGCCGAGCACGGTGAACCGCACCCGGGTCCAGGCCGGCTCCTCGCCCGCCAGGACGGACGAGAGGAACTCGCCGAACGGCCCGGAGTCGGCGGGGACCAGCGCGTCGCACAGCTCCAGCAGCGTCCACGGCAGCGCGGGATCGCTGCGGAAGATCCGCTGCATGCCCTCGGACCAGGTGACGGCGCCCGAGAGCAGGTCCCAGCGTCCCCAGCCCATCGAGGCCAGGTGCTGGGCGTCGATGGTGAGCATCTCGGCCTGGTCGCGCACGGCGTGCCAGGTCGTCAGCACCTGCCCGTCGCAGGAGGCCGCGTAGTGCACGAGCTGCGCCCGCCGCAGCCCGCCCTCGCGCTCCTCGGTGTAGTCGACGACCCGGCCGGTCAGGGCGCGCCCCGTCTCGACCACCTCGGCCAGCGCGGCGATCAGGCCGCCCGCCGCGACGCCCGGCCGGGCCTCGGTGAAGAGCCGTCCGACCTGCTGGTCGGGGGAGGGCAGCCATTCGGCCGAGCGCACGTGGTTGCCGGCCCGGATGAGGAAGTCGGCGATGCCGCCGTCCGGGCCGCGCACGGGGGAGAGCAGCGCGGCGGAGACCGGCACGGCGGGCAGCGTGGCGCACAGGCAGGCCCACGGGTCGTGGTCCTCGCCCCCGTCCCGGCAGCTGTGGGAGGGGCCGGTGCCCAGGCCGCAGGCGCACTCCTGCGCGAGGTCCGCGGCGACGGCCCGGTCGGCTTCCCGGGGGATGGGGGCCGCGGCGGCGCGCCGGCCCACCTCGGTGCGCAGGGTCTCGATCTCGCGCCGCACGAGGGCCTTGAGCGAGGCGACGTCCGGGGACTGGGGCAGCGTCATGCGGGTTCCCTCACCCCGGCCGGGGTGAAGCCGCTCAGCCCGGCCGGATCATGGTCGCAGGTGCGTCGATCGTAGGCGCGGGACGACACGGGGCGCGGGCCCGTGCCGCCGTACGGACCAGCGGGAGGGGGCGGGTCCTCCGGGGGCGTCCGCAGCGGGGGACGGGTCCGTCGGCGGGGGCGCCCGGGTCGGGCGGGCGGGTCACTCCGTGACCACTGGCCGGGTCGGTCCGGTCCGGCGAGTGGGTCCGTCGGCGGGGGCGCGCGGGTTGGGGGCGGGTCGGTTCCGGTTCGGCGAGTGGGTCCGTCGGCGGGGGCGCCCGGGTCGGGCGGCGGGTCGGTCCGGTCCGGCGCCGGGGTCCGGGGCGGGTCGGTCCGGTGCGGCGGGACCGGTCACCCCGTGCCCGGCGGTGCGGCGGGGCCGCCTTCGCCCGGACCGCCGGCGAGGACGTCCCCGAAGGACGCCGTGAGCGCCCGCGCGATCAGGGCGGGCAGCGCGGTCCGTCCGTCGTCCTCGGCCCACTGCGTCAGCGCCGTGTGCATCGCGGCCAGGCAGGCCCCCGTCGCCGCCCGGGCTCCGAAGGCGGCGTCCTGGTCGGCGGCGTCGTGGCCGAGGGCTTCGACGACGGCCTGCTGGAGCGCGTACTGGCTGTCCAGGTGCCGGGCCCGCAGCGCCGGTGTGGCGATCATCAGCCGGAGGCAGTCCAGCAGGAACCGCTCGTCCGGCGCCCGTCCGCCCTCCTCGCCGCCGCCGGTCAGCACGCCGGCCGCCTCGACGAGCGCGCCGGCGACACGGCGGACCACGGGCAGGTCCGGGGGCGACGCGGCGACCTTCTCGGCGACGAGCAGGGCGGGCCGGTCGACGAGGACGAGGTCCTCCTTGGTGGGGAAGTGCCGGTACACCGTCATCGCCGAGACGCCGGCGGCCTCGGCCACCTCGGCCACCGTCACCGTGTCGTAGCCGCGGTCGGTGAACAGCCGCACCGCGTGCGCCTGGATCACGCGCCGGGTCGCGGCCCGCTGCTGGTCCCTCAGGGTCGGCTTTCGCTCCGTCATATGGTAGACACTACTTCCATGTTAGTGACTAACACATGGATGGGGTGGGCGGCGTGAACGGTCGAACCGGCAGGACGGCACTGGTGACGGGTGCGTCACGGGGCATCGGGCGGGCGATCGCGGCCCGGCTCGCGGCGGACGGGGCCGAGGTCGTGGTGCACTACGGCTCGGACGCGGCAGGGGCGGCGGGGACGGTGGAGGCGATAGAGCGGGCGGGCGGCACCGCCCACGCCGTCCGGGCGGAACTGGGAGTGGACGGGGACGCCGAGACGCTTCTCGCGGGTGTCGCGGAGCGCCTGTCCGGCAGGCCGCTCGACATCCTCGTCAACAACGCGGCCGCCGCGCCGGCGGGCCCGCTCGGCACGACGAGCCGGGCCGAGTTCGACCGCCTGTTCGCGGTCAACGTGCGGGCGCCGTACTTCATCGTCGAGCAGGCACTGCCCCTGCTGCCCGACGGCGGCCGGATCATCACGATCTCCTCGGTGGCGACCCGGATGGCCAACCCGGCCCAGACGTCCTTCGCCATGACGAAGGCCGCCGTCGAGACGATGAGCAGGACCCTCGCCAACCAGCTCGGGGCCAGGGGGATCACGGTGAACGCCGTCGCCCCCGGAGCCACCAGGACGGAGGCCAACGGGGACGTCTTCGAGGTGCCGGGCCTCGCCGCACGGATCACCGGCGCGACGGCGCTCGACCGGCTGGGCTCGGCCGACGACGTCGCCGACGTGGTCGCCTTCCTCGCCTCCGACGCCGCCCGCTGGATCACCGGTCAGGTCGTCGACGCGAGCGGCGGCCTCTTCCTCGGCCCGCGCTCCTGACGGACGCGGACGCGGCCGTCTCCCGCGCCCCGCGGGCGGTGCGCGCCGGCCTTCCGGGATCTCCCCGGGAGGCCGGTGCGCCGCTACACTGTTCGCCCTGTCGACCACCTGTTGAAATACCGAACAAGCGGAAACAAGGGGGAACATCATGGGACGTCTCGTCCCCGCGGTGACCCGGGCCTTCGACATCCTGGAGCTCTTCCTGGACGGCGACGGCACGCTCAGCGCGCCCGACATCGTCCGCAGGCTGCAACTGCCCCGCACCACCGTCCACGAGCTGCTGACCACCCTCGCCGCCCGTTCCTACATCGTCCCGGTGGAGGGCCGCCAGGGCCGGTACCGCCTCGGTGTGCGCACCTATCAGCTCGGCAGCCGCTACGCGGAGCAGCTCGACCTCGCGCGGGAGGGCCAGGAGGTCGCCCGGACGGTCGCCGACACCTGCGGCGAGACGGTCCATCTCGCCGTGCTCGACGGTGTGGACGTCCTGTACATCGCCAAGGCCGACTCCACCCACGCCGTGCGCATGGTGTCCGCCGCCGGGCGCAGCCTGCCGGCGCACTGCACCGCCGTGGGCAAGATGCTGCTGGCCTCCCTGCCGGAGGCCGAACTCGACGCCCGGATCCCCGAGGGCGGTGAACTCGTGGGCATGACGCCCAACAGCATCACCGACCCCGTCCGGCTGCGGGCCGAGCTCGCGGGCATCAGGGCCGCCGGCACGGCGCTGGAGAGCATGGAGTCCAACGCCGACGTGAGCTGTGTCGCGGCGCCCGTGCGCGACCGCGCGGGGCGGGTCGTCGCCGCGCTGTCCGTCTCGGTGCCGATGATCCGCTGGAGCGACGGACGGCGCGCCGAGCTCGCGGAACTGGCGGCCAAGGGCGCCGCCGAGCTGTCCGGCCGGCTCGGCTTCCGGGGGGCGGTGTGAGGACGCCGGTCGAGGTGGCGGTCCGCGACGACGCGGCGCTGGGGGAGGGGCCGACCTGGGACGCGGCGGCGCGCCGGCTGATATGGGTGGACATCCTGCGCTCCCGGGTCCACACCTGGGATCCGGCGGCCGGGCGGCGCACGGTGACCGCCACCGGGCAGCACGTCGGCGCGGCGAAGCCCCGGGCGGGCGGCGGGCTGGTGGTCAACCTCCGTGACGGCGTGGGGCTCTACGGCCCCGACGGCTCCTTCGGCTGGCTGCACCGCGAGCCGGTCCCCGGGCGGCGCGGCAACGACGCCGCGATCGCCCCCGACGGGTCCCTGTGGGCCGGCACCATGCGCTACGACGAGGCGCCCGGCGGCGGCACGCTCACCCGGTACGCCGCGGACGGCGCCGCGACGCCGCTGCTGCCGTCCGTCGCGGTCAGCAACGGCACGGGCTGGAGCCCCGACGGCCGCCTTGTGTACTACATCGACACCCCGACGCGGCGGATAGACGTCGTCGACCTGGCGTCGGACGTGCCGTTCCCCGAGGCCCGCCGCCCGCTGGCGGTCGTCGAGGACGGTGCCGGCTGGCCCGACGGGCTCGCCGTGGACGCGGACGGCTGTGTGTGGGTGGCCCTGTGGGGCGGCGGCGCGATCCGCCGTTACACGCCCGACGGCCGGCTGGACCGGGTCCTGGAGCTGCCGGTGCTCAGGCCCACCGCGTGCGCCTTCGGCGGCGCGGACCTGACGGACCTCTACATCACCTCGGCCCGCACCGGGCTGGACGCGCCCCATCCGCTCTCCGGCTCCCTGCTGGTGCTCCCCGGCGCGGGCCGCGGGCTGGAACAGCCCGCCTTCGCCGGCTGACACGGACCCGGCGGCCGGGCGGACACCACTGTCCGCCCGGCCGCCCGGTGTGCGGCACCTTCGCCCGCGGGCCGCCCGCGGTCTTCCCGGCCGCTCCGCCCGCGGGCCGCCCGCGGTCTCCCCGGCACCTTCGCCCGGGGTGCGCGCCCGCGGTCTCCCCGGCACCTTCGCCCGGGGTGCGCGCCCGCGGTCTCCCCGGCACCTTCGCCCGCGGGCCGCCCGCGGTCTCCCCGGCACCTTCGCCCGGGGTGCGCGCCCGCGGTCTCCCGGGCCCATTGACGCCCGGCCCGTCCCCGCATACGGTCCGTTCGGAATCACGATCACTGTGCGATATATCGAACGTCGAGAGGACAGTATGTCCGAGGCCACCGCCCTCCCCGCCGCCCGGTTCACACTCGACCGCGCCTTCACCGTCGGCAGGGTCGACCCCCGGCTCTTCGGCTCCTTCGTCGAGCACCTGGGCCGCTGCGTCTACACCGGCATCCACGAGCCGGACCACCCCGCGGCCGACGAGGACGGACTGCGCACCGACGTCCTCGAACTCGTCCGCGAACTCGGCGTGACCGCGATCCGCTATCCCGGCGGCAACTTCGTCTCCGCCTACCGCTGGGAGGACTCGGTCGGCCCCGTCGACGAGCGCCCCCGGCGCCTGGACCCGGCCTGGCGCTCCACCGAGACGAACCGCTTCGGGCTGAGCGAGTTCATCGCCTTCGTCGCCAAGGCGGGCCCGCAGGCCGAGCCCATGATGGCGGTGAACCTCGGCACCCGGGGGGTCGCCGAGGCCGTCGAGCTCCTGGAGTACGCCAACCACCCCTCCGGGACCGCGCTGTCGGACCTGCGGGCGGCGCACGGGGACGCCGAGCCGTACGGCATCCGCCTGTGGTGCCTGGGCAACGAGATGGACGGCCCCTGGCAGACCGGCCACAAGACGGCCCGGGAGTACGGCCGGCTGGCCGCCGAGACCGCCCGCGCCATGCGCCAGATCGACCCCGGCCTGCAACTCGTCGCCTGCGGCAGCTCCCACCAGTCCATGCCCACCTTCGCCGCCTGGGAGGCGACGGTGCTGGAGGAGACGTACGACCTCGTCGACCATGTCTCCCTGCACGCCTACTACGAGGAGCACGACGGCGACCGGGACTCCTTCCTCGCCTCGGCCGTCGACATGGAGTCCTTCATCGAGAACGTCGTCGCGACCTGCGACCACGTGGGCGCCCGGCTGAAGTCGAAGAAGCGGATCCAGCTCTCCTTCGACGAGTGGAACGTCTGGTACATGAGCCGCTTCCAGGCCGAGTCCGCGGCCGCGCCGCTCGACTGGCCCGAGGCGCCCCGGCTCCTGGAGGACAGCTACAGCGTCACCGACGCGGTGGTCGTCGGCTCGCTGCTGATCGCGCTGCTGCGCCACGCCGACCGGGTGACCGTCGCCTGCCTCGCCCAGCTGGTCAACGTCATCGCGCCGATCATGACCGAGCCCGGCGGCCCCGCGTGGCGGCAGACGACGTTCTTCCCGTTCGCCCAGGCGTCCCGCCACGGCCGGGGCGAGGTCCTCGACGTGCGCGTGGAGTCGCCCGTCCACGAGACCGCCCGCTACGGCGAGGTGCCGCTGCTGCACGCCACCGCCGTCCGGGACCCGGAGACCGGCGGCGTCACGGTCTTCGCCGTCAACCGCGACCTGCGCCGGCCGCTGCCGCTGCGCGTCACGCTGAACGGACTGGGCCTCGACACCGTCGTCGAGCACAGCGTGCTGGCCGACGAGGACCCGGACGCCCGCAACACCCTCGCCGACCCCGACCGCGTCGCACCCCGCAAGGGCGAGGGGGCCGTGCTGGCGGCGGGCATCCTGGACGTCACCCTCGAACCCCTGTCGTGGAACGTGATCCGCCTGGCCCCCGGCGCCTGAGCGCTGCCCGCGGGTGCCGGGACCGCACCGGTCCCGGCACCCGCGGGTCAGTCCGCCGGGCAGGCGAAGCGGCGCAGCTCGCCCGGCAGCCGGGAGCCGAGCGGCGACATGCCGCCGTCCGCGCCGTGCCGGGCCAGCAGGTCCAGCACCAGGCGTCCGCGCCGCACCCGTTCCCGGGCGGTGCTCAGCACGGTCTCGCGCAGATGGAGTCCCGAGGGATAGATCGAAGGCGCCTTCGCCAGGCCGAACTTGAGGTACAGCGGCGCGCCGCGCCGGATCAGCTCGGCCACCTCGTACATCCGCACATAACCGCCGAGGTCGTCCGGGGCCTCCACGTACATGTCCATCGGCGCCCCGCTGACCCGGCGGATCTCCGTCAGGTGCTGCAGGGTCAGGTCGCTGGGCACGTTGAGCGAGTCCGCGCCGAGCCCCTCGTGCACCGCGTACGCCGCCGGGTTGACCGGCCCGATCAGCGCGGAGACCTTGAGCGTGGTGTCGGCCGGGATGATGCCGCGCGTCCGCGCCCGGTGCAGCGTCCACAGCACGCCCTCGTCGGCGACCAGCAGACAGCCGACGCCGAGCGAGGTCGCCCGGACGGCGTCCTCGACGCAGCCGGCGACGGCGTCGTGGCCCCGGGCGCGCAACCCCGCGCCGCGGGAGTCGGTGCGGGTGGAGGCGCCGGTGTCCCAGGTGCCGCGGGGACCGGTGAACAGGCAGAGCTCGACGTCGCGTTCGGCCGTGGCGCGGACCATCTCGGTGATCTCCGCGTCGGTGAGCATCCAGACGCCGGAGCCCTGGCTGACGCGGTGCACCGGCACGTCGAGCGCGGCGGCCTCGGTGAGCACGGCGGTCAGTGCCTCGGGGCCCTCGACGGAGGGGATCTCCACGCGCCAGCGGCCGCCGTCGGGGAAGGTGTGCGGGGAGGCGTCGGCGGGATCGGGATCCGGGCCGCCCAGTCCGAGCGCGGCGAGCGCCGGCTCGCCGGGGCGGCGTGGTGCGGAGGACGGGGACATGGGGCTCCTCGCGGGCAGTCGTTCGACGGGTCGGATGGTGTTCGGGACGTGGAGTGCGGGGTGTCGGGGTGCGTGGGCGCGGCGCGCGGGCGGGGTGGGAGGGGTGAGCCGGGTGTACGGGGTGTGAGGCGTGGGCGGGCCCCCGGTTCCGGGGGCCCGCCGTCCGTCAGGGGCGCAGCAGGACCTTGCCGACGCCCGGGTCGCCGGACCCCACCAGCGCCATCGCCTGCTCGAAGCCGTCGAGCGGCAGCTCATGGGTGACCAGCGGCAGCGGTGTCAGCAGCCCGCAGGCGAACGCGCGCACGGCGTGCGCCCACGCCTCGGGCGTCGCGCCGAAGACCGTCCGCACCTCCAGTTGGCGCACCACGAGATCCGTCGGGTCGAGCCCGTACGCGCCGGGCGCCGGGATCCCCGTGAGCACCAGCCGGCCGCCGCGCCGCAGCAGCGCGGCACAGGTGCGCGCCGTGGTCGGCGCGCCCGCCGCCTCGACCACCACGTCGAAGGTGCCGTTGTCGGCGGCCGGTTCGTCCGCCGTGCGGTAGCGGGTGGCGCCGAAGGCGCCGGCGAGCGGGGCCGCGTCCGGGCTCAGGCCCACCATCAGCAGGTCCCCCGGGGAGGAGGCCGCGAGCAGTTGCGCCGCCAGCATCCCGAGGGCGCCGGTGCCGACGACGGCCACCCGCTGCCCCGGCCGCACCGCGGCCCGCAGGGCGGCGGCCGCCGCGCAGGCGGCGGGCTCCAGCAGCGCGGCCGCCGTCAGGTCCGCGTCGTCGGGGAGCGGGTGGAGCAGCCGGGCGGGCAGGGTGAGCGTCGGCGCCATCGCGCCGGGCAGGGTGAATCCCGTCTCCTCGTACCCGGCGTCGCACAGCGTGGTCTCGCCCGCGTGGCAGCGCTCGCACACCTGGCAGTTGCGGAACCCCTCGCCGACCGTCTTGCGGCCGACGAGCGAGGACGGCACGCCCTCGCCGACCGCGGTGACCGTGCCCGACCACTCGTGGCCGGGCGTGACGGGGTACCGGACGTAGCCCGCGGGCCGGCTGCCCTGGTACACCTCGCGGTCGCTGCCGCAGACCCCGACGGCCGCCACCCTGACCTGGGCCTCGCCCGGGCCGGGCGGACGCGGTGCGTGCTCCGCCAGCCGGAAGGACCCGGGGCGCTCCAGCACCACGCCCCGTGCGCCCGTGCTCATGACCGGCCGGCCGTGGGGTCGCGCTTCTCCCAGCCCTCGGCCCAGAGGTCGAACCGGGCCTGCTGCTGCGGGAACTCGGCCGCCGCCTCCGCGTCGAACTCGACGCCGAGGCCGGGCTCGTGGGACAGCTCGAAGTGGCCGTCGACCACCTCCGGGGCGCCCTTGACCACCTTCTTGATCTCCGCGTCGGCGAAGTCGTTGAAGTGCTCCAGGATCTTGAAGTTGGGGGTGGAGAAGCCGACCTGGAGGGAGGCGGCGGTGAGCACGGAGCCGCCGACGTTGTGCGGGGCGACGAGCGTGTAGTGGGTCTCGGCGGTGGCGGCGAGCTTGCGGGTCTCCAGGATGCCGCCGATGTGGCCGACGTCGGGCTGGATGATGTCGGCGGCCCCCGACTCGAACAGCTCGCGGAACTCGATGCGGTCGTGGATGCGTTCACCGGTGGCGACGGGCAGGTCCACCTTGCCGGCGACCTTCGCCAGCGCCTTGAGGTTCTCCGGCGGCACCGGCTCCTCCAGCCAGGCCGGGCGGTAGGGCGCGAGCTCACGGGCGAGGCGCACCGCCGTGGAGGGGGAGAAGCGGCCGTGCATCTCCAGCATCAGTTCGGCGTCCGGCCCGATCGCGTCGCGCACCGCCTCGATCAGCGAGACCGCGTACAGCGTGTCCTGGTGGGAGAGTTCGTAGTGCCCGGTGCCGAACGGGTCGATCTTCAGGGCCCGGTAGCCGCGCTCCATCACCCCGAGGGCGGCCCGGTGGTAGGCCTCGGGGGTGCGCTCGGTGGTGTACCAGCCGTTGGCGTACGCCTTGACCCGGTCGGTGACCTTGCCGCCGAGGAGCTGCCACACGGGCACGCCGAGCGCCTTGCCCTTGATGTCCCAGCAGGCCATCTCCACACAGGCGATCCCCGACATGACGATCTCGCCCGCCCGCCCGTAGTCGCCGTACTTCATCCGGCGCACCAGGTCCTCGATCGCGAACGGATCCGATCCGGCGACGTGGTTGGCCTCCGCCTCCCGCAGATACCCGACCAGCGCGTCGGTGCGCCCCAGCATCCGGGTCTCCCCGACCCCCGTGAGCCCCTCGTCCGTGTGCACCTGGACATAGGTCAGATTCCGCCACGGCGTTCCGATCACATGCGTGCTGATGCCCGTGATGCGCACGACGCTTCCCTCCGTGTTCGATATTTCGACTGTCGTTCGAAATGCTGCCGTGACAGTAGGGAGAGCGACGACGGGGTGTCAACAGCCCCGCACCGGCCCGCGCCGCCGCGCGCGGACCGGCCCGGGGGCCGCCTCGGCGGTCAGCCCCCGGCGACCGGGGGGTCCAGCCGGACCCGCAGACTGCTGCGGCCCGTCTCCCAGGCGGACATGAGCTGGACGCCGAAGCGGTCCTCCACCCAGCCGGTGGCCGCCACGCCGAAGGCGATGTCCCGGGCCAGCGAGGGCTCGTCCGCCAGCAGGCCGCCGATCACGTCCCGGCGCACCACCTGTTCGTGCACGGCGTCGGCGGTGACGTGCTCGGCGTAGAAGTGCTCGGCGGCCGGGCCCGCCTCCAGGCGGCGCATCGCCGCGGCCAGGCGCCGGGAGCCGGGGGAGGAAGTCGTCTCCACGGCGGCGAAGTGGCCGACGAGGGCGCCGCGCAGCGAGCGGTGCAGGCCGAAGAGCGACATCAGATTGACGGTGACCAGCATCTCGGCCGACGCGGCGTCCGCGTAGCGCCCGTAGGAGGGGTCCAGCCCGAGGTCGCGCATCAGCGCGGCGAACAGTTCCGCGTGCACCCGTTCGGCGTGCCCGCCGCCGAACTCGTCGTACTCGACCGCGACGAACGCGGCCTTCGCCCTGCCGCGTAGCCGGGGGATCACCCAGGCGTGCGGGTCGGCCTCCTTGAGGTGGTACAGCGACCGGTGCGCCGCGTACTCGCGCATCTGCGCGAGCGTGCCCCGGTCGCGCAGGTGGTACGAGACGCCGGTGCCCGCGACGGGCTCGACGAGGATGGCGTCCAGCACCGCCTCCAGGTCCGGGTGCCCGGCCGTTCCCTCGCGCAGGGCGTCGAGGAAGCGGCGCTCCAGCGCGGCCCGCAGCCGCAGCAGCTCCGGGTCCCACTCCCAGGACGCGTCGACACCGGTGAAGCCCCGGTAGTGGAGCTCGTAGCAGAGGTACAGGGCGAGTTGCAGGTCGTCGCCGAGCGGGTCGGCGTGCGCGGCGAGGGCCGGCCCGGGCACGGCCCGGCCCGCCGGGGCGCGCAGGGCGTCGAGCAGACCGGCCGAGATCTCGCCGCGTCCGCCGGGCAGGGGCGCGCTCAGCGTCTTCGGCGCCGTCGTTCCCAGAACGCTGGTCATGAGCGGCTCCTGCGGCGGTGGCTGGTGTCGCACCACGGATAGGTGCGGCTGCGGCGGCAGGTGCAGATGGCCACCGTGAACCGGTCGGACGTGACGACCGTGCCGTCGTCGAGGGTGAGTTCCACGGGGCCCTCCACGAGCAGGGGGCCGTCACCGGTCAGCACCATCCGGCGCGGCGGGGTCGGGTCAGCGGGGGCGTTCGGCACGGATGATCACCAGTCCCTCCATGGTCTCGCCGGGGCCGATCAGGCCCCGGCTCTCCAGCCAGGCCGCCCGGGAGCGCAGCACGGGGCCGAACGGCACCTCCCGGCGGCGGACGACCTCGGTCACGAGGCCCCGCCGCCGCAGCTGGGTGAGGGTCGGCACGGTGCCGGACAGGGCGGAGTGCACCAGCAGCAGCGCGCCGCCGGGCTTCAGCAGGCGCGGCGCCCCCTCGCAGACCCGGTCGAGGACGGCCCGGCCCTCGGGGCCCGCGTCCCAGGCGACGCTCCGCCCGCCGGACGGGAGTTTCGCCGACCGGGCGGGCACATAGGGCGGGTTGCACAGGATCAGGTCGAAGCGGCAGCGGGCGACCGGTTCGAAGAGGTCCCCGCGCATCACCCGGACGGGCAGCCGGGCGCGGGCGGAGTTGTGCCGTGCGGCCGCCACGGCCTGGTCGGACAGGTCGACCGCGGTCACCCGTGCGCCGTAGGCGGCGGCGATCAGCGCCAGCGCGCCGCTGCCGGTGCACAGGTCGAGCACGTCCGACCCCGGTGGGGGCGGCGAGGCGTGCAGCGCCTCGGCGAGCAGCTGGGTGTCGGCCTGCGGGGCGTAGACCTCCGGGCCGTACGCCGGCGGGGAGTGGACCTCCGGGCCGGGGGCGGACGAGGCGTGGGCCTCGGGGCCGTGCGCGGGCCGGCCGCCCGGCGGACGCGCGGTCCGCGACGAGGTGTCCGTCATGCTCTCCTGCCTCTCGGGGCGTCGGAAGGGGCGTCGGGCCGGGCCCGGAAAGGGGGTCGGCCGGGGGCGGGCGGGGGGTCGGGCGGGGCCCGGAACGGGTCGGCCAGGCGTCGGGGCGGGCCCGGACGGGGCGTGTGCTCAGGGCTGGAACAGCACCTTCACGGCGCCGTCCCGCTTCTTCTGGAACATCTCGTAGGCCCCCGGCGCCTCGCTGAGGGGCAGCCGGTGGGTGGCGAAGTCCTCGACCCCCAGGGGGTCGCCGTCGCCGACGAGGGGCAGCAGGTCGTCGATCCAGCGCCGCACGTTCGCCTGCCCCATCCGCAGCTGGATCTGCTTGTCGAACATCTTGAGCAGCGGCAGCGGGTCGGCCATGCCGCCGTACACGCCGGAGAGCGAGACGGTCCCGCCCCGGCGGACGAGGTCGATGGCGAGACGGAGGGCGGGCAGCGGGTCGACACCGGCCCGCTCCATCATCCTGGTGGCCAGCGCGTCGGGCAGCAGGGTCGTGAGCTGCTGGGCGCCCTTCGCCGACGGGCTGCCGTGCGCCTCCATGCCGACCGCGTCGATGACGGCGTCCGGCCCGCGCCCGTCCGTGACGTCGCGGATGGCGTCGGCCAGCTTGTCGCCGTAGCTCTCCAGGTCGAAGACCCGCACCCCGCGCGCCTTGGCGCGCTCCAGCCGCTCCGGCACCAGATCGACGCCGAAGACCTGGCCGGCGCCCCGGTGCAGGGCGATCCGGGCGCACATGTCGCCGATCGGGCCCAGCCCCAGCACGGCCACGCTGCCGCCCGGCGGCACCGCGGCGTACTCCACGGCCTGCCAGGCCGTGGGCAGCACGTCGGAGAGGTAGACGAACCGGTCGTCCGGCGGGCCGTGGGGCACCTTCACGGGAAGGTGGTCGCCGAACGGCACCCGGAGGTACTCCGCCTGCCCGCCCGGCACCTGGCCGTACATCTTCGTGTAGCCGAACAGCGACGCGCCCTTGCCGTAGGCCGTCACCTGCGTCGTCTCGCACTGCGAGTGCAGCCCCGCACCGCACATGCGGCAGGTCCCGCAGGACACGTTGAACGGCACCACCACCCGGTCGCCCGGGGCCAGCGAGGTGACTTCGGGGCCGGTCTCCTCGACGACGCCCATGGGCTCGTGCCCGAGGATGTCGCCCGGATCGAGGTAGGCGCCGAGCAGTTCGTACAGATGCAGGTCCGAGCCGCACAGTCCCGTGGTGGTGATCTTCACGATCACATCGGCCGGGTCCTCGATGACGGGGTCGGGGACGGTGTCCACGCGCACATCGCGCTTTCCGTGCCAGGTCAGAGCTTTCATGGTCGCTTCCCGCTGTCGTCTCGTTCCGCGGCGGCGGATCCGCCCGGCGCTGTCGTCTCCCGGCGCCGAGTACCCGGTATGCCGGATTTTATGGGCCGCCCCGCCGGTCGGCCGCGCGGTCGCGATACGGGGCGAAAGGGACGTGGCGTCCGCCGGGATCCGGGTGGGGGCGGCAGCTCGCTCTCGGTGAAGGCCGCCGTGCCGACCGTCGCCCACCACCACGAGAAGCTGCTCGTGGGCCGCGACGCCCCCAGGCCCCGGGGCGCCCCGGTCACCAGCCCGACGCCCGACGGTTCGGCCGCCGACCTCGCCGCCGTGGCCGAGGTGTCCCCGACACCGCGGACGCCGCACCGCACACCATCCGCGTCGGCGCCGGCGACCCCGCCCGAGCGGCCCCGGGGCGCATGCTCCGGGAGACCGCGGGTACCCGGGGCCTCCCCGGCCGGTCACCCCCGGCCCTCCCGGACCTTCCGACGGCCGGACCTTCCGACGGCCGGACCTCCCGAGGAACGGACCTCCCGGCGACCACCCTGGAAAGGCGGATGACGATGAGCGGCGGTGCAACCCACGAAGCCGGCGGCCTGCGGGTGGTGGTCGTCGGCGCGACAGGCAACGCCGGCACGAGCGTGGTGCAGGCCCTCGCCGCGCATCCCCGGGTCGGCTCGGTGCTCGGCATCGCCCGCCGGACACCCGGCTGGCGCCCCGAGGGGGTGCGCTGGGCGGCGGTGGACATCGAGCCCGGCGGCGAGGACCTCGCACCGCACTTCGCGGGCGCGGACGCCGTCGTCCACCTGGCCTGGAAGTTCCGGCCCACCCACGACCCGGCGACCACCTGGCGCACCAACGTGCTGGGCAGCGTCCGGGTCTTCGACGCGGTCGCCGCGGCGGGCGTGCCCGCGCTGGTCCACGCCTCCTCCGTCGGCGCCTACTCGCCCGGACCCAAGAACCGCAGGGTGGACGAGAGCTGGCCGACGCACGGCTGGCCGCAGGCGGCCTACTGCCGGGAGAAGGCGTATCTCGAACGTCTGCTGGACGCCTACGAGCAGGCGCACCGGGACGTGCGGGTGGTCCGGATGCGGCCCGGCTTCCTCTTCAAGCGCGAGGCCGCCGCCGAGCAGCTCCGGATCTTCGGCAACCGGCTGCTGCCGCCCCAGCTCGTGCGGCGCGGACTGCTGCCCGCCGTCCCCGATCTGCCCGGGCTCGCCTTCCAGGCCCTGCACACCGACGACGCGGCGGACGCCTACCGCGAGGCCGTGCTGCGACCGGTGCGCGGCGCGTTCAACCTGGCCGCCGACCCGCCGCTGAACGCGGCCGAGCTGGGGCGTCTGCTGCACGCCAGGCCGCTGCGGCTGCCGTCGCCGCCGGTGCGTGCCGCGCTGTCCGCCGCATGGCGGCTGCGGATGGTGGGCGCCTCGCCCGACCTCTTCGACGCCGTGCTGCGCCTGCCCCTGCTGGACAGCTCACGGGCGCGCGCGGAGCTCGACTGGCAGCCGCGCTGGACGGCCGTGGAGGCGATGCGGCAGTTCTTCGACGGGCTGCGCGAGCGCGCCGGCATGGACACCGCACCCCTGGCCGTCTGAGGCGCGGGGCGCGAGGGCCGCCCGGCATCCGGCGCCGGTGTTTCCGGCGCCGGAGCCCGGGCACTCGCCGCGTATGGTGCAAATCGGATACACGATGATGACCGAGCAGGCCGGCCCCCGGGAGCTGGTGAACCACGTGGTCCACGCCGAGGACGTCGGATTCGACTTCTCGGTCACCTCCGACCACGCCTTCCCCTGGCTGCGGTCGCAGGGCCACTCGCCGTACGCCTGGAGCGTGCTCGGCGCCGCCGCGCAGGCGACCACCGAGATCCCGCTCATGACCTATGTGACCTGCCCGACGATGCGGTACCACCCCGCGGTCGTCGCGCAGAAGGCGGCCACCCTGCAACTGCTCTCCGAAGGGCGCTTCCGGCTGGGCCTCGGCTCCGGCGAGAACCTCAACGAGCACATCGTCGGGGACTGGCCGCCGGCCGACATCCGGATCGACATGCTGCGCGAGGCGGTCGAGATCATCCGGGAGCTGTTCCGCGGCGAGCACGTCAGCAGGCGCGGCGGCCACTTCACCGTCGAGTCGGCCCGGCTGTGGGACGTGCCCGACGTGGCCCCGCCCATCGGCATCGCCGCCTCCGGCGGACGCTCCTGCCGCCTGGCGGGCGAACTCGCCGACGTACTCGTCGCGACGGAGCCGAAGTCCTCCCTGGTCGAGGCATTCGACCGCGCGGGCGGCAGCGGCAAGCCGCGCGTCGGACAGCTGCCCATCTGCTACGACACCGACCGCGACCGCGCGGTGCAGCGGGCGCACGACCAGTTCCGCTGGTTCAGCGGCGGCTGGAAGGTCAACTCCGAGCTGCCGCACCCCGACTCCTTCGACGCCGCGACGCGGTACGTGCGCCCCGAGGACGTCGCGGAGTCGATCCCGTGCGGCGACGACCCGGAGGCCGTCGTGGAGGCCGTACGGCAGTTCACGGACGCCGGGTTCACCGAGGTCGCGCTCGTCCAGATCGGCGGCGACACCCAGCACGACTTCCTGGAGTGGGCGGGCGCCAAGCTCCTGCCGGAACTGCGCGCGCTGTGAGCAGCGTGGTGTGACCCGCGTGGTGTGACCCACGCGGTCCGACCACGGGCCGGCAGGACCGGGCGCGCTGGACGGCGCCGAACGCGGGCCGGCCGGCGGAGTCCCGCGCGCACGGAAGGGTTGCGCGGAACGCCACCGGCCGGTGGTCCTGCGGCAGTTCGAGAGGCCTTACATCATCGGGTCGAGGTCCTCGGTCCGACGACGCGACTCGTGCTGCTCCGTCTGCTCGCGGAGCTGGCGGGCCTTGTCCTGGAGGCGCCGGCGCTCCTGCGGGTCGGAGCTGCGCTCCGCCGCCTGCTCCATCTCCTGGGCCTTGCGGCGGACCTGCTGGGCACGGGCCTGGAACTCGTCTGCAGCGCTCATGATCACTCCTTTGTGATGGGGGTGAGCGGGCCACATCAGAGAAACAGGGCGCCGGTCACCGCGCATGTCGAACGGTCACCGACCGCGATACCGCCTGGTGAAGACCTTGATCGACAGCCCGGCCAGGCCAGTTGGGCCGGTCACCGCGCCCCGCCCCGGCCGCCGCGCCCCCTCAGGACAGCGGCGGCAGCCGGTCCGGCACCTGGGTCAGCAGCAGCCGGCCGTCCGAGCGGACGTTGCACTCCGCTATGACCCGCTCGGCCGTGCCGAGCGCCCCGTCCCGCGCGGTCAGGCGCAGCGTCACGGTGATCTCGCCGAGTCCCGAACGCGGTCCGTCCGCTTCGGCGAGGGTGCGGTAGAGGGTGTTCGGCCAGCGGTCGGGGTCGGTGTCGTGCCAGATCCGCGGCCCGCCCGCGCTGTGCCGGCAGTGCTGGCCCCCGTGGGGCTCCTGGAGCAGTGAATGACTCATGGGCAGCGCGCCGAACAGCGGGGCCAGCCGGGTGCGCAGCGCGTCGTTCTCGACCAGCCGGTGCTGCTGCCAACTCCGGCCCGACGGCACCGTCATCCGCAGCGCGGCGAGCACATAGGCATGGCCCGAGGGCGAGTTGACGGGATAATCCTCGCGCCACTGGGGCCAGGCGACCGCCCGCGGCGGCAGCGGATGCGCACTGCCGGGCACGTGTTCCCGCCCGGCCGGGCGCAGCACCTGATCGTCTTTCACCGGAGAATTATGGCGCACTCGGGGCCGGTTCGGGTCCGGCCGGACGCGGCCTCCTCGCCGTGCGGCCCCGTCCCCGCGCACCGCCTGCCCTCAGCGCGGCGGGTCCTCGGGAGGCAGCAGCGGGCCGAGCGGGCCGAGGTCCAGGTTGAGGTCGCCCAGGGTCAGCCCGTACTCCTCGCACAGGGAGCTCATCCGGTCGTGCAGGATCATCAGCGTCGACCCGAGGCGCTCCTCCTGCTCCTCGGTGAGGTCGCCCTGGTCCACCCGGTGCAGGGCCTGGCGTTCCATGAGCTGGCGCAGCAGCTCCACCAGGGTCAGCACCAGCCGCACCAGGTCGCGCTCCACGGTGTCCGGGTCGGCCGCGATCCTGCGGGACGGCGTACGGGCCCGGTCACCCGGCGCCGGCAGGTCACGCTCCATGGCGGGCAGCAGCCGGAACGCGCGCGCGGCGGCCTCCGCGACCTCGTCGAAGCGCGGCGGGGGACGGCCCCCGGGCCGGTCAGCCGTCATCGCCGCCTCCCGGCGGACGGGCGGCGGGCCACGGCGAGGGGGTGTCGGGCCCGATGGAGACGATCAGGGCCCGCAGCGACACCCGCACCAGATCGATGTCGGCGATCGACAGGACCACGTCCCCGGTGATCACGACCCCGCCGGTGAGCAGCCGGTCGAGCAGATCGATCAGCGCCACCTGCCGCTCCGGCAACGGCTCGGAGGAGGGGGCGACCGCCCCGCCGGGGGAGCGGTCGGTGCCGGTCACGGTGCGCTCCCGCCCTCCGGCCCACGGGCGTCCGCGGCGCCGCGGACGCCCTCCGGCCCACGGGCGCTCCCCGCACCACCGGCGCCCTGCGTGTCGTGTGCGCCCTCCGCGTCGCCCTGCCTGCCCTGCGTGCCCTCCGTGTCCTCCGTGTCCTGTGCGTCCTCCGCGTCCCCGTTGCCCTCCGCCGGGACGGCGAACGAGTACGGGGCCCAGGGACCCGTGACCTCCACCCGCACCCCCGTGAGCCCCTGCGCCGCACCCGCCACGTCCGTGCGGAACGCCTCGGTGCGGTCGTCGGCCACCAGAAAGGCGTCGTTGAGCACGTTCTCGCCCGCCGCACCGGCGAGCGTCCCCTGCTGCACCCGGTGCCGGGCCCGCCCCGCCGCGTACCGCAGGGCGGCCTCCTCCACGCGCCCGGCGGCGGTCCGCGCGTCCCGGTAGACCTCCTCGCGCCCGCTCCGCTGCTCGCGCCGCTGACGCAGGTACGAGCGGCCGGGGGAGAGGCCGTCCGCCGCGGGCGCCGGGGGAGGGGGTGCCGCCGACGGGTCCGCGTACACCTTCACCCCCCACTCCCGGTGCCCGGCCAGCAGCGACAGCCGCTCGGCGAACGCCCGCGCCCCCTCGTCCAGCGCGGCGCGCGCACCGGCCTCGTCGACGTACACGGTGGCCAGCCGCAGCGGCAGCACGGTCGTCACCGCCGCCAGGGCCTCCACGACCGCGTGATGGGCGCGGGCGACCGTCTCCAGCCACTCCAGCTCCTCGAGACGGCGCCGCAGCGCCTCCTCCCGGAAGTCGGCCGCGGGCACCTCGCCGACCGCGAGCAGCACCCCCGGATCCCGGCTCCCGGCGGTCAGGCGCACGGGGCCCCCGGCGACACCCGCGAGGGCACCGGCCGCCGCGCCGACCCCGTCGGCCGCGCGGACCACGGCGTACGCGTACACGACGGAGTCACTCATCGGCGTCCCGCTTCCGCCGCGCCCCGCGCGGCGCGTCCTCGTCGCGGGCGGGCAGCTCGGCCTCGCCGCGCAGGGCCTCGATCTCGGCCCGCAGCCGGCGGTTCTCCTCCGCCAGGGACTGCCGCCCGGCCCGGTGCCCGGAGGTCATCTCCATCTCCTCGTCCCTCGCCCGCGAGGACAGTGAGGGGTCGTGCTCCCACCAGTCGATGCCCATCTCCTTCGCCTTGTCGACGGAGGCCACGAGCAGCCGCAGTTTCACCGTCAGCAGCTCGATGTCCAGCAGGTTGATCCGGATGTCGCCGGCGATGACGATGCCCTTGTCCAGCACCCGTTCGAGGATGTCGGCGAGATTCGCGGACGAGCCCTGCTGCGGATAGGGCGACACGGGGGACGGCCCCGCCCTGGTCGGATAGGAGCCGAGACCGCCGGAGGTGTGCTCGCTCACGATGTGCCCTCGCCTTTCCGCGCCGCCGGGCCGCGTGGTCGGGACGCCGTTGCGTGCCGCCGCCGGTCAGCCCTGGCCGGCGGCGCGGTGCGCCTTGATCTCGTCCAGCCGGTCCAGGAGTTCGTCCTCCAGCCGGTCGAACGCCTCCTCGTCGATCTCGCCCGAGAGCAGCCGCCGCTCCAGGTCGGCGAGCGCCCGGTGCACGGGCTCGGGGTCGTAGTACTGGTCCTCGGCCACCTCCAGGACGCGTTCGGACACCCACACGACGCCGCGCACGGGCGCCAGGGGCAGGGTCACGAGCTGGGTGAACATTCCCATGGGGTCGGTCCCCTCAGACGAAGCTGTACGGCGGAAGGGGCCCGGTGAGACGGAAGTCCAGGTCCTCCCCCAACTGGTTGGCCACGCTCAACTCCGTGGCGAGGAAGAGCTCCTCCTTGTCGGCGGGCACCAGGAACGACACGCTCAGGAAGTCGTCCCCGCCCGGCGGCGACTGCACCTGGTCCCGTGAGAACGGACGCAGCGCCTCCACCACCCCGGCCGCCAGGGCCTCCTGACGGGCCTTGACCTCGGCCGCGACCATCTCGCCGAGCCGCATGGGGGCGTCGGGTCCGGCGCTGCCGCCGCGGATCTCCTCGTTGAGCCGGCGGGCCTCTCCCGAGGAGTCGAGGATCTGCCGCAGCAGGGTCTCCTCCTCCTGCGAGGCCTTCAGGTTGTACTCGGTGCAGCCCTCCAGGGCGCGCAGCCTGTCCAGGTACTCGTCGGCGCGCTCCTCCAGGGCCTGGCGCACGGCCTCGTCGTCCGGGGCCAGCAGGCCGAACCGGAGCGGCAGCACCGTGCCGTCGGACATCAGCGCGTCCTGCACCTGCTGATGGGCGCCGAGATCGCGGCGCTTGGCGCGCAGGCCGTCGGGTGCGTCGCTGACCACGGCGCACAGCGGCCCGGCCGCCACGGTGCGCAGGGCGGCCGGCGGGTCGCCCACGCCGGTGAGTTCCTCGACGCGCGCCGGATGCCGTTTGCCGACGACGGAGTAGATGTAGACGGCCATGTCTCATTCCCTCTCGCGGGACGACTCCCGGCGCGCGGTGCGCCTGGCCGGGCGGCGGCGCCGCTCGGCGGGCTCCTTCTCCCGGGTCTCCTCGTCGCCGTCGGCATCGGCGTCGTCCGCGTCGTCGTCACGCCCGGTGACGCTCTTCACGGAATCGGTGACGGCTTCCACCGCGCCGGAGAGGGCGCCCTTGGACTTGCCCTTGGCTCCGCTCTCCAGGGTGTCGCCGACGATGTCGGTCAGCTGGGCGGGCTGTCTGCTCCCGGCCTCCAGATCCAGCCGGTTGACCGCCTCCGCGAAGCGCAGATAGGTGTCCACGCTGGCGACGACGATCCTGGCGTCGATCTTCAGGATCTCGATGCCGACCAGGGACACCCGCACGAAGACGTCGATGACGAGTCCGCGGTCGAGGATCAGTTCCAGTACGTCGTACAGACTGCCCGTACCGCCGCGGGAAACGCCGCTGTTGCCTTGCGGCACCACAGTCATGGTGCCTCCCTTCACCGCACCGGCGCGCGCTCAGTCGCGCCGGTCGATCTGTCCGCGTGTGTAGCGCCGGGTTCTCTCGTAACTCACCAAATCGCCGTCCGTGTCCAGGGTGACGCGGTAGCTGCCCATCACGCTGGTGGTCTCGGGGATGCGTTCCAGTTCCAGTACCTCGACATACGCCTCCCAGCCGTCGTCGGTGGGGCGCAGCGCGGAGACCGACTCGGGTGGCCTGCCGAGGAGTTCCTGGAGCTGGGCCGCCGCCGAGCGCATCGCACCGGCAGCGGTGCCCCTGCTCCTGCCCTTGCCGGTTCCGCTCCGTGACGTCCCGGAACCGCTGCGCGCACGCCCGGAACCGGAGCGGCGTTCGGACCCTGCTTCGGAGGCCATGATCTCCTCTGCGGTCGAAGCGTGGGCAACATTCCACCCACAAGCGGACAATTACATCATAGAGGGATGTTTGGTACGTCACGGGGAAGTGTGCTCCATGACGGACGGGCTAAACCGGCCGCGACGGCCGTGCCCCGGGGTGCTTGGAGCGCCAGGTTTCGCGCACCGGCCCCGCCGTGCGACAGCCCGTGAGACCCGGGCGTGCGCCCGGCTGTCCGCCCCTTGCCATTCGAAGGGAACCCATCCATGGACGACACCACCAAGATCGCGCTCGCGGCCGCCGTTGCCGGCGGCTATGTGCTCGGGCGGACGAAGAAGGCCAAGCTCGCCTTCTCGCTGGCGACCTTCGTCGCCGGCCGCCGCATCGGCCTGGACCCGCAGCAACTGCTGACCCAGGGCGTGCGATGGCTCAAGGACATACCCCAGGTCGCCGAACTGAACGACCAGTTGAAGGGTGAAGTGTTCGACGCGGGGCGCAAGGCGCTCACGGCCACGGCGGACCGCCGGCTCGCCGATCTGGCCGGTTCGCTCCATGAACGCACCCTGCGGCTCGGCGAGGAGCCCGAGGAAGAGGGCCGGGACGAGGCCCGGGGCGAGGAGGACGAGGAAGCAGAGGGCGACGAGGAGTACGGCGACGAGGAGTACGGAGACGACCGGGGCTTCGAGGACGAGGAGCCGGAAGCCGACGAGGACGAGGAGCCGGAGGAGGAGCCCGAGGACGAAGAACCGGAGGAGCCCGAGGAGGACGAAGAACCGGAAGAGCCCGAGGAGCCCGAGGCGGAGGAGCGGCGCAGGCCGCGCCGAGGCGGCGGCGGAGCGGAGAAGACGCCCCCGCGCAAGCAGGGAAGCCGCCCGTCGGCCGCGAAGAAGGCACCGGCCGGGAGGACAGCGGCCAGGAAGGCGCCCGCGAAGAAGACGGCGGCCAAGAAGACGGCGGCCAAGAAGACGGCGGCCGGGAAGCCCGCCGCCGGGCAGGCGGCGAAGAAGACCGCGGCGAAGAAGACCGCGGCGAAGAAGGCACCTGCCAGGAAGGCGCCCGCGAAGAAGACGGCGACGAAGAAGGCAGCGGCCAAGAAGACCGCGGCCAAGAAGACGGCGACGCGGCGGAGGTAGGCCATGGCGGACAAGGAGCGTGACACAGGCACCGACCGCGGCGAGGCCTCCGGGCTGGAGATGCTGCGGGACGAACTGATCGACCACCTCAGCGCACAGGTCGAGGTGCTGGCGGACAAGGCCGGCGACAAGCTGGCCGGATTCACGGACCAGTTGCTCGACTCCGCGGAGAACGGCGGCCCGCTGCCCCGGGCCGGCCTGCGGGTGCTCCAGGGCGATTCGCCGCTGAAGGCGATCGTCGGCGAGAAGACCAAGAGTCTCAAGGACGGTCTGTTCTCGAAGGTGGGCAACGTCTTCGGGAAGGGGGACGGCGACGGATCGGGTGGTGGCGGCGGAGGGCGCAAGTCCGGGAGTACCAAGGTGATGAACATCGTCGAAGTCCTGGACGTCGGCGTGCCCCTGCGCACGGCCTACGACCACTGGACCCAGTTCGAGCAGTTCAGCAGCTTCACCAAGGGAGTGCGCAGCGTCTCGAAGGGCGACGACGTCACCAGCGACTGGAAGGTCAAGGTCGGTCCCTCCACCCGCGGGTGGAAGGCCACCGTCCAGGAGCAGATACCCGACGAGCGGATCGTCTGGACCTCCGAGGGCGCCAAGGGCAGCACCCGGGGCTGTGTGTCGTTCCATGAACTCGCGCCCGAACTCACCCGCATCGTGCTCGTGGTCGAGTACTACCCCTCGGGCTTCTTCGAGAAGACCGGCAACCTCTGGCGCGCCCAGGGCCGCCGACTGCGGCTGGACTTCAAGCACTTCCAGCGTTACGTGACGCTCACCGACGACGAGCCCGAGGGCTGGCGCGGCGAGATCCGCGACGGCGAGGTGGTCCGCAGCCACGAGGAGGCCGTGGAGGAAGAGGAAGCGGAGGACGGCGAAGAGGCGGAGGGCGACGAGGAGTACGACGAGGGCGCCGAGGGCGAGGACGGCGACTACGAGGACGAGGACGAAGAGGCCGACGACGGCTACGAGGACGAAGAGGCCGACGACGGCTACGAGGACGAGGACGAAGACGAGGACTACGAGGGCGAGGACGAGGGCGACGAGGACGACGCCTACGAGGACGAGGAGGAGGACGAACCCGAGGAGGCCCGCGCGCGGAGGTGAGATCCGTCTCGGCCCGCGTGGCCCGCGGTGTGGGCCACGCCCGGCCGGGTACGCGCCAGAACCCGCCCCCGAGACACGTCACAGGAGACGAAGTGAGCGGAGAATACCGGCCCGAGGGCTTCGAGGACACCGACAACCCGCTGCCGCGCGACATGCCCGACCAGCAGGCAGGAGGGGGCGACGACAAACTGGAGATCGACGTCGACGACGCGGCGAAGGAACCGGACTCGCCCGCACAGCGGGAGCAGCGGGAGAAGGTCCCGGACTCCGACGACACCGAGCCCACCGAGGGTCCCGAGCCGGGCGAACCCAGCGGCTGACGGGCCGGCCGGCCGAGTACGGGCCCCGCACACCGGAGACGGTGTGCGGGGCCCGTGCACGCGCGCGGCATGCCTGCCCACACGCGCGCAGGTATGCCGAGAACCGAGAACGGTGTGTGGGACCCGGAGCTTCGGATCCCACACACCGTTCTCGGTCCGCGACGGCGTCCGGCGCGTGCCCGCGACGTCCGCGATATCGCTCGCGCCGCTCCCTCAGTCGTTCTTGAGGGCGTCGCCCACCTTGCGCACGCTGCTCTTCGCCTTTTCCTTGGCGTCACGCAGTGAGCCCTGTGACTTCTCGGCACGGCCTTCGGCGGTCATGCTTTCGTTTCCCACCGAACGCCCGGTGTTTTCCTTGAGCTTTCCCTTGGCCTGCTCGGCCTTTGCCTTGGCCTTTTCCTGTGCGCCCATGAGAGACACCCTTTCGCTTGCTTGCTTCCAGTGGGCTGCCCGGCGAATCCCACGGCAAACGTAGGGTCTGCGCCGTGGCACGCGCGCGTCGCGGCAGGTGACGTCGCTGGTCACCAATAGGTCTTGCGGCCGCCGACCGGGCGTCCCACGGCTCCCAGAATCCACAGGACCGCGCCGATCGCGACAAGCGCGATGCCGATCGTCCACAGAATTCCGATGCCGGCGACGGCACCCACGATGAGCAGTATCAGACCCAGAATGATCATTTCGTCCTCCGGTTGACGTTCCCGAGGTTACGGTTTTCCGCTGAAGCGGTTGTCAAACGGAGGTCTTTCACGCGGTGTATTCCGGGCGTGCGCCGCCGGTCGGGAATGCGTCCGGGAACGACGGACGGCCGCGGCCGGGAGCAAGGTGCGCTCCCTGGCCACGGCCGTCCCGTGGTCGGTACCGGATCAGGCGTCGAGCACGCCCGACTTGGCGATGGTGACCTTGGCGCTGAGGCCGCCGCTGCGCGAGCCCAGCTTCTCGATCTGCTTGACGAGGTCCATGCCCTCGACGACCTCGCCGAACACGACGTGCTTGTTGTCCAGCCAGTCGGTCACGATGGTCGTGATGAAGAACTGCGAGCCGTTGCTGTTCGGGCCGGCGTTCGCCATGGAGAGCTGACCCGGCTTGGTGTGCTTGATCTGGAAGTTCTCGTCCGCGAACTTCTCGCCGTAGATGCTGCGGCCACCGGTGCCGTTGCCCGCGGTGAAGTCACCGCCCTGGAGCATGAAGTCCGGGATGACACGGTGGAAGGACGAGCCCTCGTAGCCGTAGCCGTGCTCGCCGGTGGCGAGCTCGCGGAAGTTCCGGGCCGTCTTCGGGACGACGTCGTCGAACAGGGTGAAGACGATGCGGCCGGCGGGCTGGTCGTTGATGGTGATGTCGAAAAACACGTTGCTCATGCCTGCATCCTGGCATCTTCCGCCGCCCCCGCGCACATCCGGCCCCCACCCCTGGCGAAGCCTCGGCCACCCGGGCCCTCTCCATGCCCCCGGCCGCGCCCGGCGGGTCGGCGGGGTGGGGAGCGCCCGTGTCCGCGCGGGAAGATCATCGGGCCGTCATGCCGGGGTAACGGCCGCGACGCACCCGCCGCGTACGGTGCGGGAAACGGCCAGGCCGACGACGTCCGCACCGAACGAAGACCGCGGACAGGAGCGCACCCGATGCCCGTCGAACGGCCCGCCGTACCGCTCTGGCTCCGGCACGCCCTGCGTGCCCAGGCAGGGCCCGTCCCCTGGAGCGCGATGGCGAGGGGCGCGGCCGCCGTGCTGCCGCTGCTCGCCGCCGTCCTCGCCGGAGCGCCGACCGCCGGGGTGCCGGCCGCGATCGGGGCGCTGTTCGCCGGCATCAACGACCGGCCCGGCAGCCGGCGCACCGCGGTGGCGGCCATCGGGGTGCCGGCGGTCGCCGGAGCGTGCGGGCTGCTGGCGGGGACGCTCGTCGGCGCGGGCGTCCCCCGGGACCTCGAGGCATGGCTGCTGCCCGTGTTCCTCGGACTGCTCGGCCTGTTCGCCGGTGCGATCAGTGCCACCGGTGCCACCGCCTCCGCCTGCGGGACGCAGGTGCTGATCGCCGCCGTCATCGGCGCGGGCATGGACCTGCCCGAACCGGCCTGGCTGCGCGGCCTGTCGTATCTCACGGGCGCCGCCTGGCCGCTGCTGCTGCGCCGGCTGGTGCCGGGGCCCCGGCGGCGCGGCCCGGCGCCGTACCGCCTCGACGGCGAGCACGCGGCGCTGGCCGCCGTCTACGAGCGCACGGCCGCTCTGCTGGCGGCGGCGGGCGACCCCGCGGCCGCGGCCCGGCGCACCGCGCTGACCGCCGCGCTCGACCACGCCCAGGACGTGCTCGCCCGCACCCGCTCCGGGCCGCGTGCCTCCCGGGCGGAACGCGGGCTGCACGCCCGGTACGGTGCCGCCGCGGCCCTGGCCGAGGCGGCGACCGCGCTGGCGTGGACGGGGGAGCCCGTGCCGGAGCGCGCGGTCCGCGGCGCAGAGCGCCTCGCGGCCGCCGCCCGTACCGGCAGCCCCTGCGGCCCTCTCCCGGCACCCCCGCGCACCGCCGCCGGTCTGCGCGCCCTCGACGACGCGCTGCTCCGCGCCGCGGAGGCCTTCGACGAGGCGCCGCCCCCGACCGCCCCCGCCCGCGGCACCACGCGGGCCGGTGGCGTCGCCTCCGCGCCGCCCGCACGGGCCCGCGCCACGGCCGGCTCCCGGGAGGCCGGCAACCGGTGGCGGTCTTCGTCGTGGGGGACCCGTGGCGCGGCAGGGGCTGACGGCGGTGCCGGTGGCGGCCCGGAGGCCGGGATGCTGCGCCGGTCGGGTGCTTCGTCGTGGGGGAGCCGTGACGCGGCAGGGGCTGACGGCGGTGCCGGTGGCGGCGGGGAGGCCGGGACATCGCGTCGGCCCGGTGCTCCGTCGTCGGTGACCGGCGGCCGCGGTGACGGCGGCACCGACGGCTCCCGGGAGGCCGGTATCCGGTGGCGGTCTTCGTCGTGGGGGAGCCGTGGCCCGGCGGGGAGTGACGGCGGTGCCGGTGGCGGCGGGGAGGCCGGGATGCTGCGCCGGTCGGGTGCTCCGTCGTCGGTGACCGGCGGCCGCGGTGACGGCGGCACCGACGGCTCCCGGGAGGCCGGTATCCGGTGGCGGTCTTCGTCGTGGGGGACCCGTGGTGCGGCAGGGGCTGACGGCGGTGCCGGTGGCGGCCCGGAGGCCGGGACATCGCGTCGGCCCGGTGCTCCGTCGTCGGTGACCGGCGGCCGCGGTGACGGCGGCACCGACGGCTCCCGGGACCGTGCCCCGTCGCCCGGTACCCGGGGGACGGCCGGGGCGCACGGCCCGACCGGCCGGGCGGGAGGCCCCGTCGGGGCGGTGGTCCGCCGGGTGGCCGCCGTGGTGCGGCGGGCCGCCGGGGCGGCCGGGCGTGAGTACGGGGTGCGGGTCGGGCTGTGCTGCGCGGTCTCCGCCGCGCTCGCCCTGGTGCTGGGGCAGCAGCACTGGTACTGGCTCCCCGCGACCGCCGTGTTCCTCGTGAAGCCGGACCTCGGGCCGCTCGCCTCCCGTGCCGTGTGCCGGGCGCTGGGCACCGTCGTCGGAGCGGTGCTCTGCGCCGGGCTCCTGGCGACCGGTCCGGGGCCGGAGGCGACGACGGCGACGGTCGCCGTCTGCGGGGCCCTCGTCCCGTTCGCCACACGGCACTTCGCCGCCCAGACGGCCGTCGTCACCGTGCTGGTGCTGTGCCTCGTGGCTCTCGCGGGGGAGCCGCCCGCCACCGGTGAGCGGGTGGTGCAGTCGCTGCTGGCGTGCGCGACCGTCCTCGTCGTCGGGCATCTGCCGCTGCCGGGCCGGCACGGGAACGCGGTACGTCACCGTCTGGACGTCGCGGGCGATGCCGCCGGACGCTACCTGGACCATGTCCTGACCTCGCCCGGCGACCGCGCCGGCCGCCGGCTCCTGCGCCGCGAGGCGTACCGCGCGGCCGCCGCCGCGCAGACGGCGGCCGGACTGTCGGCCGCCGAACTGCCCTCGATCGCACGGCACAGCGCGGGGGCACATCACATCGCCTCGGGGCTCACCGGACTGCTGGACTCGATCACCGCCTGCGCCGTCGAGGCGGACGACAGGGCGGCGCCGGTCTCCCGCGGGGACGCGGACCACCTCAACGCCCGGCTCGCCGAACTCACCCGCGCCACCTGAGGCACCGGCCCCGGGGCCCGTCGTGAGCCGCCCGGGCGGGTCTCAGCGGGCCGCCGCCACCGTCAGCTCGGTGACCGGCGGGCCGCCGTCGAGGGACACGGCGATCCGGTAGAGGCCCGACCAGGGCAGCGTGACGGTGCCGGACAGCCCGTGGCCGTCCGGACGCAGACCGGGGGCGAGCACCGGGCGGCCCGTCGTGACGTCGGTGACGGTGCAGCCGACCCCCGACAGACCGGCGGCGCCCGTGATCCTCAGCGACCACGGCTCGCCCGTGGTCACGGCGTCCGGGACGGCGAGACCGAGGCTGTCCGACCCGGCCGCCACGAGCCCGATCGGCCCGCCCGGAGCCGTGCCCCCGGGCACGCCGCGTGCCGTGGTCTCGGCCGTCCTCGGCACGGCCGCGCCCACGGACTCCGGGGTCACCGGACGGCCGGGCTGCTCCGTGAGCACCGCCGCGACGTACCCCAGGACCACCGGATGGGACGTCATCGATCCATGGCGTGCCGTCACATGGCAGAGCGCCGCTGTCGATCCGCCGGGCGCGGCGGCGTCCCGGGGCACCAGACCGTCACCGCCGCGGTCCCAGCGCACAGGGGTGCCGTCCGCGAGCCGCAGGAGTTCCCCGTTCGTGCGGGTGCGCAGCGCGCTGTACAGCGGTTCGGCCTCCCCGTGGCCGATGCGCAGGCTCTGCGGCGTCGGCTGCCCGATGCCCGCCACGCCCCGGTGCGCGGGCAGGACGGCCGGCGCGCTCCGTACCGCCCGCTGGAACTCCAGGGCCGCGGTGCCCAGTTCGGCGTCCGCCCCGAAGTCCGCCAGGTCGGCGGGGGTGAGCCGCTCCGGCGCCCCGCCGCCGCGTTCCACGCAGGGCAGGGCGGGGAGCATGTCGTACACACCCGGCATCGTGAGGACGGCCCGGCGCATACGGCGTGCCGCGCGAGACCGGGGCCGCCGGTCGCCGAGCATCGCCGCCACCGCGACGGACCCCTCGAAGGGGGTGCCGAGGGTGAGGAGCACCCGGGTGTCGGCGGCGAGCCCGGGTGTGTGCGCGAGCGCTGCCCGGGCCAGCAGCCCGCCCAGGGCGTGGGCGACGAACACCAGCCGGGGCGGCTGCGCCCTGCCCGGGCCGCCCTGCCCCGCGCGCCGGAGGCTCTCCCGCCAGGCGGTGAGGTGGCGCTGCGCGGCCTCGGCGAGCAGCGCGGCGTTGCGGGCGGCCGGCTGCCGCCAGTCGTACGCGAACTCCAGGACCGCGTCCGGGTGGACGACCCGCGACCGCACGGTCTCCAGCAGCGGTGTGTACGGCTCCACACCGCCGAAGTACGGCGCCCAGACCGGTCCGCGGAGCAGCCGCGCGGCACGCAGCCGGCCCGCGCCGGCCCTGTCCGCGTCATCCCGGTCCGCTGCGGTGAACCGCAGCGCGGGATGGTCCCGGTGGCGCCAGGCTTCGAGCTGCTCGCCCGGGGCCTGCCCCCACACGAGCGAGGACGTGTCCGTGTCCAGCAGCTCGCTCCCGAGGAAGCCCGGCACGACGACCACCGCGTCCCGGGTGAAGGCGGGCCGCCCGCCGGGCGCGGACGGGCCGCCGTGGTCGGGCTGGTCGACCTCGTGCCGGTAGGCCTCCACCAGCGCGTCGCGCCACGACGTCTGCCGGTCCGCGCCGCTGAGCAGGTACTCCGAGACCAGGTCGCCGCGGGCGACGGTGTTCACGGACGGCAGTTCGGCGCCCAGCCGCACGGACGGGGCGTCCTGCTCCGAGGGCGGCGCCACCGGGCCGATGTGCCGGGTGAAGTCCGCGATGTCGGCGGTGCTGAGCCGGTCGCCCAGCACCCGCCCGGTGCCGCTGTCCAGATCGACGCCGTTGAGCCGGGCGGCGAGCGGCACCAGGTGCGGCAGGGCGTCGCCGATCTCCGCGGCGAGGTCGCGCACCAGCGTCGGGTGCCGCTCCAGGTCGCGGGTGCGCCACTCGGCCACGCGTGCCAGGACGTCCTCGCGGAGCGCCCGGGCGTCGGGCGCGTCCGCCGTGCCGGTCCGCCGGTACAGCCGCAAGCGGGCGGTGTCCACCGACAGCAGGGCCGTACGGTCCTGCCGGGCGGACAGAGCCGAATGTGCCTCTGCCAGCAGGCCCTGGGAGGCGGCGAAACGGCCGGCGTCCTCCTCCAGACGGGCGCCGAGCAGGGCGATCTCCACGAAGGCCGCCGCCGATTCCTGCGACGCCCGGTCGAGGGCCGGTTCGATCAGAGGCCGGGCCTCGTCGGTGCGGCCCAGGGCGCCCAGGGCGCGCAGCCGCAGCAGGGTCAGCGCCACTGTCCCGGCGTGCTCGCCGGTCCGCTCCGAGAGCAGGGCCAGGGCCTGTTCGGGGTGGCCGTCGGCGAGCAGCCGGCCGGCCTCGGACTCCGCCTGCCGGGCCCAGGTCACCTCGTCCGCCTGTGCCCTGAGCGAGGGCGCGACGGTGATCCCCAGCCGGTCGGAGAGGTACACCTGGGCGCGGGGCGGCAGTTCGTCCAGCGCGGACTCCAGCAGGGGGGCGGCGGCGTCGAGCCAGCGCCCGTCGAGCGTGCCGGCGAGCTGGTCGAGCGCCATGCGGTGGTAGAGCTCCTCCGCCCGGTGCTCCACGACGAGCGCCGGATCGGTCTCCTGGCGCCCGAGGCGGTGGTAGTAACGGTAGGCCTTCTTGTCGATCCGCCGCATGAGCGCCGGATCGTCCCGGCGGAGCAGCAGCAGCATCGCCCGCCGCACGTCGGGCCGGTGCACCACGGCCTCCCGGCCGGGGACGTCCTCGACGAGCGAGGCCTCCGCGCGCAGCAGCCGGAACAGGTCGTGCGCCCGGACGGGATCGACGTCGCCGAGGCCGCAGGGCCCCGCCAGCACCTCGCGGATGACATCGGGGGTGACCCGGCGGACCGTCAGCCCCGGACTGGCGATCCGGCGCAGCGCGGGATCACCGAGATGGTCCAGGATGCGCTGGTAGAGGGCGCCCTGGAGCTGCTCCGGATCCATCAGCAGGGAAAGCTGCCGGCGGGACGCGGGATCGTCGAGAGCGCCCGGTCCGCCCTGCCGGATCACCTCGGCGACGAGTTTGAGACTGAGCGGGTTGGTGCCGAAGCGGCGCACGACCCCGGGCAGGAAGTCGCCGCCCGATTCCTCGCCCCCGCCGGTGTGGTGGCGGAGGAAGTCGAGCGCCAGCGCCTGGTCGAACCCCCGCAGTTCGAGCGACTCGGTGCCGTAGGCGCTGCGCGAGGCGTCGTCGAGGGGCGCCCGGCCCGCGAGCACCACGCGCAGCCGGGGGCACACCGACTGGAGGACGTCGAGGAACTCCGTCAGCCGGGTCATCGCGCTGCCGCCCTGCCGCTGCGCCTGCTCCATGGTGTCCAGTACCAGCAGTACCGGTCCGTCGCCGTCCGCCGATCCGGCCAGCCGGGCGAAGAGTTCGGCGAGCTCGCGCTCGTCGCGGGCGTGGCCGCGCCGGCCGCCGGAGTGGGTGCGGGCCCGCTCGGCCGAGGATCTGTGGTCCGCGAGCAGGGTCAGCCGCACCGCCGCACCCAGTTCGGCGGCCGCGGGCGCGAGTTCGGGGTGGAGCAGCCCGAGCTGCCGTGCCGCCTCCGCGAGCAGGGTCAGCGGCTGCTGCGGCAGCAGGTCGGCCCGGTCGAAGGAGAGATACGCGAACGGCAGCACGCGCGCGCCCGGTTCCCCGGCGTGGTCCAGGACGAAGCGGGCGATCAGGGTCGACTTCCCGACGCCGCCCGGCCCGTGGATCATCAGCCGCGGGCGCCCCGCCGGGGTCGGCCGGGGCGTGCCGCCGCGCCGGGGGAGCACCCCCACATGGGCGGCCAGCATGTCCAGCTCGTGGTGCCGTCCGACGAAGCGGTCGCCCACGAGGGCCCGTAACGGCTCCAGCAGGGAGGCGAGTTCGATGCGGCCGCGCACCTCACCGGGCTCGGGCAGGTCCACGGAGTGCTGGGCCAGCGCCGCCCGCGCCCCCGGGGCGGAGGCGAACCACTGCGTCACGGTCAGCGCCGCGTGCAACTCGTCGACTCCGGACGACGCCAGCTCCCGCGCCCGGCCCGTCAGCAGCCGCTGCGCCCAGGCACGGGCGGTGTCCGCCGGGTCGCCGGGCACGGACAGCGCGGCGCGCAGCATCCGCTCCGGTGTCCGCAGGCGCTCCAGCGCGGCCGAGCGGACCTGCGCGGTCAGCCGCCAGCGGTGCCCCTCGCGGGTGCTGACCCGGTCGCAGTCGAACGCGAGCATCTCCCGCAGCGCCGGGTCGTCCGGCTGCGCCCCCGCCCGCTCCGCCGCTCCCGCGCCCAGCGCCCCCGCCTCGAACGCGCCGAGCAGCGCCGCCGCCTCCCGGTACGCCCACCGGGCGGCCGGCACCGGTTCGGGCACGGCCGCCGGACCGGCGGCCGGGGCGCTGAGCAGCGCCCGGATCCGGTCGGCCGTCAGACGTCGTTCAGTCACAGGACCCTCCCCTCCCGTCGAGCAGCAGCCGCGCACGGTCCGCGGCGGCGCGGGACACCAGGTCGAACGGCAGTGGTGCGGACGGATCGCCGCGGTCGCCGAGTGCCTCCTCCAGTACGGACGCCACAAGCACCGCCACGGCTTCATCCGGAAGCGAATTCCCGATTCCCTCGGCCACCCGTACGAAGAAGCTACGCAGATCCTCAACCCGGACCGGCCGCAGATCCTCGGTCAGCGCGGTGTCCGCGACCGACGGCGGCAGCGCCCGGTCGTAGGCGAGCAGCACCACTCGCATGCCGCCGCCCGTCTCCCGGCGCTCCGCGGCGACGGCCAGGCCCTCGATCAGCCGCCGGGCGGGCTCGGTGAGATTGGGCGAGTCCAGCGCGTCGAAGACGAACCAGCGGTCGCCCGTGCCGCGGATCATGCCCTTGAACTTGCTGAGCAGGGTGCGGCCCTGCGTCTCCTCGTTCTCGCGGGCGTCGACCCGGAAGCGCTCCCAGCACAGCAGATCGGTGATCTCGCCCATCACGTCGGCCGGCCCCGCCGGGGAGCCCGCCCAGGCGGAGAAGTCGACGAGGTAGGGGGCCTGTCCGTGCAGGGACTCCAGGACGTGCGAGATCAGATGCCAGGTCCAGGTCTTGCCGGTCGCCGGGGCACCGGTGACGACCAGCACCCGGCAGCCGTTGCGGTGGAGCAGTTCCCTCAGGTGCCCGCGCAGTTCCTCGCGGTCGATGAAGGCCCGGGGCCTTCCGTAGCCGATCAGCGGTACGGCGCAGGGGTCGTCACCGCCCCCGGCGGCGGGCGTCGGGGCCTGGGCGACGAGTTCCTTGAAGATCGTGAGCGCGCTGCTGTCCGACTCCGCCGCGACGACCTCCACGAGCGGCCGGAGGCGCCTTCGGGGCGCGGCGTACCGCAGGACGTCGTACCACAGGTCGAACGCCGGCTCGCCCCAGGCGAACTGACCGGGCGGCAGCGCGGCGGCGTCGGTGATCCGGCGGATCCGGCCCGCCTCGTAGTAGAGGCCGCAGAGCGCCTCCCAGAGCCGCTTGCTCTCCGCGTCCGCCAGGGAGAAGACCGTACGGTCGAGAAGGGGGACCACGGGCGCTCACACCCGCCCGGCGCGGCGCACGCCCTCGGTGACCTTGTCGATGCGTATGCCCTGGTTGCGGTACTCGGGGGGTTCGGTGAGCGGGCCGATCTCCACCCAGCGGTGGTGGAGCGCGACCAGCCGCCACCGTTCGTCGAACACCGGTGAGCCCGAGGACCCGTGGTCGGTGTCCGTCCAGTACTGCACCACCTCGTCGTCGGCGTGGCGCACGACGTTGTGATGGGCCGCGAGCTTCTTCACCCCGCCCTGGGGGTGCTGCACGATGTAGACCCGGTCGCCCGCGGCGACCGTGCTCGTGTCGGGCAGCTCCACCACGGCCGTCCCCTCGGGCACCGGAGCGGCGACCCGCACCACGGCCCAGTCGTACGCGGGGTCGCCGACGGCGGACTCCACGGCGCAGGGCACCCGCACATGCGCCAGCTCCCTGCCCCCGAGGTCCGCCTCGTAGCCGAACCAGGCCTCGGCGCGGGCCGCGGGGCGGGCGGGGTCGGAGTCGTCGAACAGCACATGATGATTGGTCAGCAGCAGGTCCTCGCCGATACGGAAACCGGTGCCGTGGTACTGCCTGCCGTCGGGGAACGTGACGAGCAGCCGGGCGACCGCCGTGGACAGCTCCATGCCCCGCCGCAGGAACGACACGTCGAGATAGGAACCGGTCCGGAAGATCCGCCGCTCCGCCGCGTCCGGGTCGTGGAAGTGACGCCAGGTGCCGGGGGCCGCGGGCGGCGCGGGCGCCTGGACCACCGGTTCGGCGCGCAGGAGTTCGCCGACGCGTCCGGCGAGGGCCGTGTCGGGGCCGTTCACGACCTGGTCGAGCAGCGCCCGCAATTTGTCCTGATTGCGTGCCGTGGTGATGAGGTCGTGCCACACGGCCGCCATCGGCTGCCCCCAGTGGACGCTCGCCGGCGAGATGCCCGCCTGCTGCGCCAGCGCGATCACCGGCCCCTCGCGGTAGTGCACCGAACAGAGCAGGTCCCGCAGCTCACGGGAGGCGGGCAGGCTCCAGTCGAAGGGCACCCGGTCCAGGAAATGGACACCGTGCCCCGCCGTACCGCCGTTCATCGCCCGCTCCAGCGCGTCGTCCCGGCGCATCGCGCCACCCCCGAGGTCCCCTCGTGCAACCGGTCGCCCCCGGCCCCGTGATCCAGATCATCCCAGCGGCGGGTGACGGCACGGCTCCTTTCGGCCATCAGCGCCGCCTGGGCAGGAACTCCCAGTAGGCGCCGTCCCGGTGCTCGACCGCCGTGAGGCCGAAGCGACCCGCCGGGGGAGTGCCGTGGTGGAGCACCGCGTGGACGTCCGACAGGATCGAGCTGTGGTCGCCGATGTACGAGTGGCCCATCAGACCGGTGTCCAGAGCGGTCGCGTCGACCGTGTCCACCCCCTCCACCACGACGATCCCCTCGCCCGACTGCCCGGCCCGCGGGTAGCCGGCGAGGCGCCGGGACATCCTCAGCGCCCGGTCCCTGGAGGACGCGTAGAGCGTGGTGCGCCGCGCCTGGCCGACGAGCGCGGGGGCGACCTGGCGGAAGACGTCCGCGTCGACGTCGGGCGCGGCGAGCACCACGTTCCCCAGTTGTGCGGCGCCGGCCGGGAGCGCGGTGCCGTCGAGGCCCGCCAGGGCCTCGGTGAGCACCCGGTTGCCCATGCTGTGGGCGATGACATGGACCTCGTCCGCGCCGCACCCGGTCAGCGTCCGCCGCAGGAAGTCCTGGAAGTGGGGGACCGTCCAGCGGGCGTTGTTGGCGTCCTCCTCGTAGCTCAGGACGCCGCCCCGGGACGGCCAGCTGTAGAGCACCGGCACGCCGGTGAAGCCGAGGTCGTAGGCGATCTGCGCGGTGCGCACGGCGGCGGCCCCGAAGCCGACGTTGTAGCCGTGCACGAAGACCAGGAGCCGCCGGGGGCCGGAGCCGTCGAGCAGCGACCGCGCCTCCCGTCCGAAGCCCTCGGCCGTCAGCTCCGTCGTCCCGCCGAGGACGACGTCCCGCTCCGGGCTGGAACGGAAGCGCAGCAGCCAGCGGCGCGGCTTCTCCGTCGCCCCGAGCCGGTGGTCGTCGGGGATGCCCACCAGGGCCTTGCCCCAGCGGAGTTCGCCCCGCCCGCCGCCGAAGCCGCCGTCGGTGCCGCCGCCTCCGGGCGCGTCGTCCCGGTCCGTCGCGTACAGCACCGGGACGATCAGGGACCGGAGATACGGCAGCGAGCCGCGCGGGGCCTCGGTGGGCCGCCGTTCGTGGCCGGTCACCAGCGCGCGGTACTCCGCGGCCAGCCGGTCGCCGAGCGGCGGGTGGGCGCCGAACAGCACCGCGACCTGCCGCCGCGCCGCCGCGGCGGCCTCCTCGGCCTCGCGCGCGGTGTCCTCGTCGGCCCCGTCGTCCGGGCCGGCGGCGGCTTCCCGCGCGGTCTGCGCGGCGGCTTCGAGCGCGCGCAGCCCCACGAGGACCTCCGAGGCGAACGACTCCAGTTCCCCCTCGCCCAGCAGTTCCGTCGCGGCGGGCCAGACCTCGGCCGCGGCCGTCGCCAGCGCGTCGGACTCGTCCAACTCTTCCCCCGTGCCTCGCCGTTGCCGGACCAGACGATGGTCCCCGCCCTCGGCGCATCCTAATCGGCCGCCGCGCCCGCACAACGTCCCCGGCGCGCGGGCGCGGGCGCGCGCCGGGGCTGCGCGACCGGGTCGGAGAGGGGCGGCGCGGCCGGCCCGGTCACCGGTTCGGCGCGGCCTGGTCAGGCGGCTGCGCCGTCCGGCACCGGCTCGGACGCGGGCCGGTCAGTCGGCTGCGCCCTCCGGCACCGGCTCGGGCGCGGGGCGGGCGAACAGCGCCGCCGCGACCAGCAGATAGGGGAGGCCCAGCAGGGCGAAGACCGTCCCGTGGGAGGCGTGGCCGGACAGCGTGGCGTACGCGCCGTACACGCCGAGCGTCGCCGCGCCCGAACCGAGCCCGGCCAGCGAGGTGACCGTGGCCCGGCTGGGACCGGTGATCGCCGCCTGGAGCCGCGCGTCCACCAGGACGTCGGCGAGCTGGAACACCAGGAAACCCGCGCCCACGAGGGCGAAACCGGCCGGATGCCCCGACAGCGCGCCCGCGGCCATGGCCAGCGCCCCGCCGGCCACCAGCGCCCCGAGCGCCCGCCCGGTCAGCCGCTCGCCCCGCCCGACGAGCAGCGAGCCCGCGGTCACCCCGGCCCACACCACCAGGACCAGCAGGGGCACCGCGGACTCGGCCGCGCCGGTGGCAGCGGCCAGCAGCGGCACGTACTCGTCCAGGGCGCCCCACAGGGAGGTGACGGCCACGCTCAGCAGCAGCGCCCGCCGCACCGGCGCGCTGCCGCGGACCTCGGCGAGCCCGGCCCGCAGCGTCCCGGACGCACCCGCGCCGTCCTCCTCCCGTGTGTCACGCACCGCCTTCCGGTGCTCGGGCAGGGCGGCGCCCGCGGCCGCGCACAGCAGGCACGCCACCACACTCGCGGCGGCCACCGCGGGCAGTCCGCCGACCGCCAGCACGGGCGCGGCCACCGCCGTGGCGGCGGCGGTGGCGGCCATGCTCCAGGCCGCCGCGCGCCCCATCACCCGCGCGTAGCGCGAGGCCGCGCCGAGCCGTTCGAGCTCGTCGTGGGCGAGTGCCTCGTAGGCGCCGGAACGCAGCGAGCCGCCGACGCCCCACAGCACGAAACCGGCGGCGAAGGCGCCGTACGAGGGCGCCAGCGACCAGAGGGCGAACCCGGCGCCCGTCAGACAGGGGCCGGCGACGAGCATGAGCCGGCGCGACACCAGGTCGGCCCAGACCCCGGAGGGCACCTCGGCCACCAGACCGGTGAGCGACCAGAGCGCGAAGAGGGACGAGATCTCGGCCGTGCTCAGCCCGTGCTCGGCGAAGAGCAGGGCGTAGAGCGGATAGAGGAGGACGAAGTCCTCGAGGCCCGCGTACAGGCAGAGACGGCGCTCCAGGCGCCGGACGGCTGCTGCGTCGTTCGGGCATGACGACAGGGTGAGCATGCGGAAGGTCCTTCGGTGGGACGGACAGCGGACGCCGGGTGCTCACCCGTGCGGCGGCCCGCGACAGCCCGTACCAGGACCGGTGCTGGATCAATGTCGTCGGCGCATGCCCCCGAGTCTACGGCGGCCCGCCCCGCCCCCGCGGGGATATCCCGGCACGGCCCCTCCCCGGCACCCGGCCCACCCGGGCACCCGGCCCACCCGGGCCTCCGGCCTCGCGCGCCCCGGAACCCGCGCCCCACCTGCCCGCCTGACGCGGACGGACCAGCGCCGCCGACCCCGCAGGAGTGAGCCCGCCCGCCGGGGCGGACCGGGCACGCGCGCAGGGGGTACGCATGGGCCGGACTGTTTCCCGAGAGCGGAGGACGCTGCCCTATGCCCGTCAGACAGGGAGCCGCACGGCTGCTGCTCCACGCCCTGTGCGCGGCACTCGTACTCACCGGCTGCGCGGACGGAGGGGGCCCGTCCGGCGCCGTCCGCACCCCGCCCGGCACCGACGACTCCGCCCGGCACGCCGCATCACCCCTGCCCGCCCCGCCGCCCCGCGGCATCCCCGGTCTCGGCCCCGCCACCGGGGCCGGGCTCGGGGACGCCAACCGGCAGGCGCTCGTCGTCACCGGCGAGGGCCCCGACTCCAGCGGTTCCTCGGCCGTGCTCTACGAACGCGACGGCGCCGACGCGCCCTGGCGCCCCGTCCTCGGCCCGTGGCCCGCCCACAACGCCCTGCGCGGCTGGACGCGCGAGCACGTGGCGGACGACCTGCGCTCGCCGATCGGCGTCTTCGGCCTCGGCGACGCCGGCGGCCGGCTGCCCGACCCCGGCACCCTGCTGCCCTACGACGAGTCCCCCGATTTCGCCACCTCGGGGACCGGATTCCTCGGGGAGCCGCTCGAAGGCTCGTTCGATTACGTGGTCGCCATCGACTACAACCGGGTCACCGGCACCACCCCGCTGGACAAGGAGCGCCCGCTCGGCGCCGAGCGCGGCGGCGGCGTCTGGATCCACGTCGACCACGAGGGGCCCACCCGGGCCTGCGTCTCCTTCGCCGAGGAGCACATGCGCGAACTGCTGCTCGCGCTCGACCCGGACAAGCTTCCCCTCGTCGTCATGGGCCCGGCCGCCGAACTGCGCAGATGACACCGGGGCCCGGCCGCCGGTCCGCGCGGACGACAGCCGGCACCGGCCGCCGGGCTGCGCGGACGGCACCCGGGCCCTGACATCCCGGCCCGGCACCCGGGCCCTGACACCCCGGCGCAGGGCGACCCGGCGCCCGGCCCCCGACACCCCGCCCCCCGCCTCCGCCCCCGCCCCCGACGCCCCGGCCCGTCCGGGAGCCGGCCCCGGCTCCCGGACGCGTCAGCCCAGCTCCAGGCTGGTGACCCCGTACAGCCCGGCCCGGTCGATCTCCGGGGCGGGCCCGGTGTACATCCGGGCCGCCTCGAAGGAGGGCAGCAGCCCGAGCTCCGTCACCAGCTTCACGGCGGGACCGTTGTGGTCCGGCACGTCGACCGCGACCGGCCCGCCGTCCGCGGCGCCGGCCAGCGCCCCCAGCAGCGCCCCGGCCACCCCGGGGCCGTCCGCGTACAGCGGCCCGATCCGCGACGCCCCGCTGCACGGGCGGACCACGCCCAGGCCGCACAGGCCGCCGTCGCGCACCGCCGCGATCGCGGTGCGCCCGGGCAGCCCCGTCCAGGCGGCCAGATAGGCGTCGCGGTCCTCGGGGAAGAACCGGCGGTCGTACGCCGCGAGCGCGGTGAACGGCAGGGTCCCCGCGTCCACCAGCGCCACCCCCGGCACGGCGGCGGGCCCGCCCTGCGGCACGCCCTCGAAGCGGACGTTGTTCCAGACCCGCTCGAACCCCGACTTCCGGTAGTTGGCCTGCTGGTCGACGACGCCGTCCAGGCCGACCAGCCGCCCGGCCAGCCGCTCGGTCGCGGCCCGCCACAGCCGGATGCCGTAACCCTGCCCGCGCACGGCGGGCCGGGTGATGTAGAAGCCGATGAACCCCGACCCGGCGCCGTGCCGCACCGCCGAGACGCAGCCCACCGGCTCGCCGTCCAGGACGCCCACGAGGAAGCCCCGGGGGTCGGCGACGGTGAACGCCTGGAGGTCCGAGTCACCGGGGTTCCACCCCTCCTCCTCGGCCCACCGTCGCATCAGCCCGATGTCCCGCGCGCCGGCGTTCCTGATCCCGAAGTCCGCCACGGCGGCTCCTTCCGTTCCCGCGCCCCGGCGCCCCGCGCCCCGGCCGGCCCCCGCCGGGGCACCCGTCCGTACGCTGCGTGGACCGCCACCCGCGCTCCGTGATGACCTCGCACTTCTAGCAGCCCGGACGGGTGTCACCGATCAGGACAGGCCACCCGTGTGACCCCCGTGGCGCGTGGTTGAGGGCCGCCACCGGCGGGAGCATGCTGGAATGGCGCGGGGCCGGGACCGGCTCCACCGACCCGCGGTACGGCGAAGGGCGAGTGAAGGTCCCCATGGACGAAGAGATGAGCGGCCGGCCGGGCCGGGAGGAGGCCGCCGCTGCCGAGCTGCCCCGCCTGATCCTGCAGCAGCTTCCCGTCCCCGTCTCCTTCTTCGACCGCTCCGCCCGGCTCGTGAGCGCCAACCCGGCCGCGCTGGCCGGCGTCGGCAGGACACTGGAGGAACTCGTCGGCCTGCGGCCCGGCGAGGTGGCGCCCGGGGTGGTGATCAGGGGTGCGGAGGGGCTCGAGGCCGCCATGGAGGACGTCATGCAAGCGGGCGAGTCCCGGACCTACGAGACGCATCTGCACCTCGAAGGCGTCCAGGAACGCGTGCTGACGGCGGTCCTCTCGCCGATCACCGGCCCGGACGGCACGGTGCTCGGCTGCTCCGTGGTCACCCTCGACACCAGCGAGCAGCACCGGGCCCGCGAACGCCTCACCGTCCTGGACCAGGCCAGCCTCCGCATCGGCAGCCGCCTGGACGTCATCACCACCGCGGACGAACTGGCCGAAATGGCCACCGAGACCTTCGCCGACTTCGTCGCCGTCGACCTGCTCGCCCCCGTCCTCGCCGGCGACGAACCGCGCGCCCCCGCACCCGGCAGCGCCATCGTCTTCCACCGGGCCGCCCAGCACTCGGTCCTGGACGGCTGCCCCGAATCCGTGGTCCGCGTCGGCACCAGCCACACCTTCGACCGCGAATCGGCGGTCGGACGCGCCCTGATGCGCGGTGAGGCCGCGCGGTACACCGTCGACGAGCAGTCGCTGCGGCTGTGGGAGCTCACCGACCCCGACCGCGCCCGCAGCATCCGCGAGCACGGCATCCACTCCACGATGGTCGCCCCGCTCGCCGCCCGCGGCATCACCCTCGGCATGGCCACCTTCTTCCGCCACCGGACCCCCGAGCCCTTCGACGAGGACGATCTGCTGCTCGCCGGGGAGCTCGCCTCGCGCGCCGCGGTGGCGGTGGACAACGCGCGCCGCTACACCCGTGAGCACGCCACCGCCCTCGCCCTCCAGCGCAGCCTGCTGCCCCGGCGCACGGCACGGCAGCAGGCGGTCGAGGTCGCCTCCCGCTACCTGCCCAACACCACGGGCGCCGGGATCGGCGGCGACTGGTTCGACGTCATCGCCCTGTCCGGCGCCCGGGTCGCCCTGGTCGTCGGCGACGTCGTGGGCCACGGCGTCCAGGCGTCGGCGACCATGGGCCGGCTGCGCACCGCGGTGCGCACCCTGGCCGACGTCGACCTCGCCCCCGACGAACTGCTCACCCAGCTCGACGACCTGGTGATCAAACTGGACCGGGAGGAGTCGGTCGACCCCGGCGGCTCCTCCGTCGCGGGCGCGACCTGCCTGTACGCCGTCTACGACCCCGTCTCCGGCCACTGCTCCATGGCACGGGCCGGACACCCCGAACCGGTCCTGGTCCGCCCCGACGGCACGGCCTCCCACATCGCCCTGCCCAGCGGACCGCCGCTCGGCGTGGGCGGCCTGCCCTTCGAGGCCGCGGAGTTCGAGGTGCCGCCGCGCAGCATCCTGGCGCTCTACACGGACGGCCTGATCGAGACGCCGGGCCGGGACATCGACGCGGCCCTCGCGGTGCTCCGCGAGACCCTCGCCCGCCCGTCCGGATCGCTGGAGGACACCTGCGACGCGGTGATGGCGGCGCTGCTGCCCGACCGCCCCGACGACGACATCGCGCTGCTGCTCGCCCGAGCGGGGCGCCTCGACGAGGGGCGCCACGCCTCCTGGGACCTGGAGGCCGACCCGTCCGTCGTCGCCCGGGCCCGCAAGCACGTCGCCGCGCAACTGGAGCAGTGGGGGCTGGAGGACTCCGTCTTCACCACGGAGCTGGTCGTCAGCGAGCTCGTCACCAACGCCATCCGCTACGGCGGCGCCCCCATCCGGCTGCGCCTCATCCGTGACTCCGCGCTGATCTGCGAGGTGTCCGACGGCAGCAGCACCGCCCCCCATCTGCGGCGCGCCCGGATCTTCGACGAGGGCGGCCGGGGGCTGCTGCTGGTGGCCAGCCTCACCGAGTGCTGGGGCACCCGCTACGGTCCCCACGGCAAGACCATCTGGGCGGAGCAGGCCCTGCCGGCCACCTGAGCGCCCCGGCGGCGCCCCGCCCCCGAATCCGCCGGAACCCCTCCGACCTGCGACGGAGCCGGAATCCGCCCCGGCCCGGCTTGTGCGGGGCGGCCTCCGGGGCGGATTCTTGAGGGGATGAACCGTGCCGTGCCGGCCGCCGTGAACCCGTGGGCGCCGGCGAAGAGGAGACGGACCGCGTGGAGCGCGCCGGACGGCGCCGAGCTGCGCGGCCCGTTCGACATCGCCGTGGCCGCCACCGTCGTCCTCGCCCCGGGCGGCACGGTGATCGGCTGGAGCCCCGCAGCCGAAGCCCTGCTCGGCCACCGGGCCGAGGACGTCACCGGACGGCCCGCCGACACCTTCCTGGAGCCTCCGGCCGACGCGGCGGGCGGCGCCCCCGACACCGGCTCCGCACGCGTCGCCCGGCACGCCGACGGCCGCCGGATCCCCGCCGTCGTGCTGGAGTGCCCCCTGACCACAGGCGGCGCGGCCGGCCGGATCCTGGTCATCGAGGAGGCGCGGCGCGCCCGGGAGGCCCGCTCGCGCCAGGCGATGCTGCACGGGCTGGCCACCCAGTCCCCGCTCGGCCTGGCGATCTACGACACCGACCTCTGCCTGACCTGGGCCAACGCCGCGCACGACCAGGAGGTGGGGCGTCCGCTCGCCGAGTACCGGGGCAGACCCGCGGAGCAGCTCTACCCCGACGGCGCCTTCCAGACGGTGACCGGACCGCGGACCCTGAACGAGGTCATGCGGCGGGTGATCGACTCCGGGGAGTCCTTCCTCGACCTGCACTTCCTGGCCAAGCTGCCCAGCGACCCGCGGCGCGACCACCTGTGGTCCTGCTCGTACTACCGGCTCCAGGACGACGACGGCACCGTCCTCGGCGTCTGCGAGGACGCCTTCGACATCACCGACCGGCACGAGGCCCAGCACCGGCTCTCCCTGCTCGCGGAGGCCGGCCGCCGGATCGGCATCACCCTGGACGTCGCCGACACCGCGCAGGCCATCGCGGACGTCGCCGTGCCCGACTTCGCCGACTCGGTCACCGTGGACGTGCTGCGCGCGGCCGTCGAGGGCGGTGAGCCCCTCCACGGGCCCGCCGCCGGCCGTGACCTGATCCGGGTGGCCGCCCGCTCCGGACCGTCCGGCGAGGACGCGGGGCCGCAGGCGCGCGGGCGGGACGACGGGGCCGAGCGGGCCGTGGTGTACCCGGAGGGCTCGCCCCAGCTCCGCAGCCTCTCCTCCGGCGGCCGGGTCCTCGACGACACCACCCTCGTCGTGCCGCTGCGCAGCGGCGGCCGGACGATGGGCCTGGTCAGCTACCGGCGCGCGGCCGGCCCCCGGACCTTCGACGGCGACGAGGTCGCGCTCGCCGACGAGCTGACCGCCCGCGCCGCCCTCGGCATCGACAACGCCCGCCGCTACACCCGCGAACGCACCGCAGCGCTCACCCTCCAGCGGGAGCTGCTGCCGCAGTACCTCCCGCCGCAGTCGGCGGTCGACGTCGCCCACCGGTACCTGCCCGCCGACGACCTCACCGGCGTGGGCGGCGACTGGTTCGACGTCATCCCGCTCTCCGGGGCGCGGGTCGGCCTCGTCGTCGGTGACGTCGTCGGGCACGGACTCGCCGCGGCGGCCACCATGGGGCGGCTGCGCACCACCGTGGAGGCCCTGGCGACGCTCGACATGGCGCCCGACGAACTGCTGACCCGCCTCGACGACCTGGTGGGCCGCACGCCCGATTCCCCTCCGCAGCCCGTGCCGCCCGGAGCGGAGGGCGGGACGGCCGCCCGGACGGGCGGCGCCGCCGGTCCCCACCCCGAGGTCACCACGGGCGCGACCTGCCTCTACGCCGTCTACGACCCGGTCTCCCGGCACTGCACCATGGCCCGCGCCGGACACCTGCCGCCCGCGATCGTCCACCCCGACGGGAGCTGCACCTTCCCGGAACTGCCGCCGGGGCCGCCGCTGGGGCTCGGGGGCATGCCGTTCGAGTCCATGGAGTTCGACCTGCCCGTGGGCAGCCTGCTGGCCCTGTTCACGGACGGTCTCGTGGACGCCCGTTCCCGCGACATCGAGCAGGGCATGGACACCCTCGGCTGCGTGCTCGGCGGCCGGGCGGGGGCCGACCTGGAGGACCTGTGCGACCGCGCGGTGGCCGAACTGCGGCCCCCGGGCACCACCCCGGACGACACCGCGCTGCTGCTGGTCCGCACGAAGGCGCTGGACGGGGAGCGGGTCGCCGCGTGGGACCTGCCCGCCGAACCGGCGTCCGCCGGCCGGGCCCGCGAACTCGTCACCGGACGGCTCGACGACTGGGGCCTGCCCGACCTCGCCTTCAGCTGCGAACTCGTCGTCAGCGAACTGGTCACCAACGCCGTGCGGTACGCGGAGGGGCCCCTCCAGCTCCGCCTGATACGCGACCGGACACTGCTGTGCGAGGTGGCCGACGCGGGCCACACCTCCCCGCATCTGCGGCACAGCACCGTCGACGACGAGGGCGGACGGGGGCTGTTCATCGTCGCCCAGCTCGTCAGCCGCTGGGGCACCCGCTACACGCCCTCGGGCAAGACCATCTGGACGGAGCAGGCGTTCCCCCCGGGCAGCCCCGAGCCCTGACGGCCCCGGGGGACCGTGTCGCCCGGGCGGGGTCAGTCGTCCTCGTCGTCGTCCTTGTTGCCGTCCTTGGGCCCGTCCTTGTGCTCGCCGCCGGGCTTGTCGTCCTTCTTCCCCTTCGCCGGATCCGCCACGGGCTCCGGCGACGCCCCCGCCGGCTCCCCGGAGGGCGTCGCGGCCCCGGACTCCTGGGCCGGCGCCGACGGGGCGGGATCGGTGAGCGGCGTGTCCGCGGAGCTCTCCTCGGGGGAGAACAGGGCCATGCCGATGAGCACGGCCGCGGTGAACGCGACGCCCCCCGCCACCGCCGTCGCCACGCGCGGACGGCGCCGGAAGGCGGCGCGCACATCGCGGCGCGGGCCGCCCGGCGAGCGGTGCCCCCGGCCGGCGGGCCGGGAGCCGGGCAGCATGTACGTGGTGGCGGGCCCCGTCCCGGAGCCGGGCGCCACGACGGCCGCGGGCGCCGGACGCGGAGCGGCGGGCACCGCGGCGGCCGGACGGGTCTCCGGCATCGGGCGGGAGCGCCCCTGCCAGGCGTCCGAAGCGAACCAGGCGGCGACCTCGTCCGTGCTCGGCCGGTCCTCCGGCTGCTTGGCGAGCATGACGAGCAGGAAGTTCTGGAAGGCGGGGGAGAGCCCGGAGCCCAGCTCCGCCGGCGGCACCGGCACCGCGTCGATGTGCTGGTACAGCGTGGCGGTGGGCGTGTCCGCCCGGAACGGCGGCTGTCCGGTGAGCAGTTGGTACAGCACGCAGCCGAGCGCGTACACGTCCGATGCGGGCTCCGCCGTGCGCCCGAGCGCGCGCTCCGGCGCGAGGTACAGGCTGGTGCCGACGATCTGGCCGGTGGTGGTGAGCGCGGCCGACGGGTCGTTCACGAACCGGGCGATGCCGAAGTCGGCGATCTTCACGGTGCCTTCGGGGTCCGACAGCAGGTTCCCCGGCTTGATGTCCCGGTGGACGATGCCCTGCCGGTGCGCCGACGCCAGACCGGCCGCGGTCTGCGCCGCGACGGCGGCTACGCGCTCCGGCGCGAGCATCCGGCCGCCGGCGGCGGTGAGTTCCTCGGCGAGGCTCCGGCCGGGTATCAGCTCCATCACCAGATAGAAGCGGCCGTCCCAGGTGCCGAAGTCGAACACCGCGACCACATGCGGGTGGTTGAGCCGCGCGGCGGTCTGCGCCTCCAGCCGGAACCGGGCCGCGGCCTGCGCGTCGGCGTGCTCGCCGAGGAGCAGTTTGAGGGCGACGGGCCGGCCGAGCACCTCGTCCGAGGCCTGCCAGACCTCGCCCATGCCGCCCTGGCCGATGCGTCTGTCCAGTCGGTAACGACCGGCAACGAGCACCTGCTGCACCACACCTCACCCCGGTTCCACGCACGATCCGCCCGCCGGATCCGCGGACTCGGTGCGGGAGCCGCCGCCGGCCGTGCCGGGTGCGGGACACCGGCGTACGCCCGCCGGGGCCGCCGCGCCGGACCGGCACAAGCGCGATCACCGGCAGTCGTGTGCCGGTGATCCACGCGAGTCTAACCGACCGTCACGACAGGTCAGCAGCCGGTCGGGGGCCGTGAACCGCCCGGCCGCGGAAGGGCCCCCGCGCGCACCGGATCGGGCGGCCGGTGCCGCCGCACCGGCGTGCCACCGCGCGCCGTGCGGCCCGTCCGGAGATCATTCCCGCAGCGTCGAGGACCCGACTCGGCCGCACCGAGGACCACGAGGAGGCAACGTGTCCGGATTCCTGGACCGCGCGAAGGAACAGGCCCAGTCGGCACTGAACCAGGGCAAGCAGAAGGTGGACGAGGTCCAGCAGCAGCGGGCCGGCAACGACCTGCTGAAGAAGCTGGGGGCCGCGTACCTCGCGGAGCGCCGCGGCACCGGGACGCCCGAGGCGACCCAGGCCGCGCTGACCGCCGTGGAGAGCCACATCACCGCCCACGGCGACGGCTTCCTGCGGGGCTGAGTTCCGCGTACCCGCGCACGGCCCCGGCGGCGCTCCGTCCGCCGGGGCCACGGGCACGGGCGCGGGGCCCGGCGGGGGCGGCGGGCTCAGCCGCGGGCACCGCCGCGGCTGACGAGCATGTCGCGGACCCGGTCGACCATCCCGGCCCCCGGGGCGAGCGGGCCGGACGCCTCGCCCGCCGGGGCCGACGGGTGCGGCTGCACCGGCGCCTTCGCCCTCGCCGCGCGGACCCGCTCACCGAGCTCCTCCAGGATGCGCCCCGGGCACGACTCCACCAGCAGCGGGAACAGCCGCTTCTCCTCGTCGGAGACATGCGTCGTCACCGACGTCCGCACCATCCCCATCAGGCTCTCGAAGCGGCTGTCCTCGGCCGGGCAGTCCTCCAGGTCCTTCAGCATCCGCTCGATCTCGGCATGGTCGGCCAGCTCCTTGTCCGCCATGTCGTCGCCGTCGTCCACGAAGCGGCGGACCGCCGGGTAGAAGTGCTCCTCCTCGGCCACCGAGTGCCGGACCAGTTCCCTGGTGAGCTCGTCGGCGAGGCCGCGCAGCGCGGGATCGCCGGGGGCGAGGCCCGCGATCCGCTCGAAGAGATCCTCGACCTGACGGTGATCGGCGGTCAGCTCGTCGATGACATTGCCACCCTGGCCCATGGAGAAGCTCCTTCTGTGTGTCACGACCTCACGGGCGCGGAAGAGCGCCCGGTGCATGACTCCCACCGCCGTGCCACCGGTTCACCTCGCACGCCGGGTGCCACCCGAACAGGGCCGCCTTTCGGACGAAGCCGGCGCGGCGGCCGCGCCGGCACCGCTCAGGAGAACGCGGGCATCTCACCCTCGGTCGTGCCGACGTCGATGACGGCGAAGGCGGCGCCCTGCGGGTCGAGGACTGCCGCGAACCGCCCGAACGGGCTGTTCATCGGCCCGAAGAGCAGCCGCCCGCCCATCTCCTGCGCCATCGCCACCGCCCGGTCGCAGTCCGGCACGGCGAAGTACACCTGGATGTACGCGGGGATCTCGGGCGGGAAGTCCCCGGCCCGCATCGTCATGCGCCCGATCTCGGGCCGGTCCTCGCCGAAGCCGTAGACGGCGAAGTCCATCTGCTCGTCCGCCATCTGCCGCACCCCGTAGCCGAAGACCGCCGGGAAGAAGGCGTCCGCCGCGGCCGGCTCGCGGGTGAAGACCTCGGCCCAGCAGTAGGCGCCCGGCACGGCCGTCGCCTCGAAGCCCCGGTGGCGCTCGGCCTGCCACACACCGAAGGTGACGCCGCCCGGGTCCTGCGCCAGGCACATCGTGCCGAAGTCGCCGACCCGCATCGGCTCCATGAGCACGGTGCCGCCGTGCTGCCGGATCCGCTCGGCCGTCGCCGCCGCGTCCGGCGAGGACAGATACAGACACCACTGGGACAGGCCCTCCTGCCCCGGCATGGGCGGCACGACGGCGGCCACGGCCTTCCCGTCCGCGTACGCCTGGGTGTAGCCGCCGTACTCCGCCGACGGCTCGGCGAACGTCCAGCCGAGGACGCCCGCGTAGAACGTCCTGGCGGCCTCGACGTCCGCGAACATCGCGTCCGCCCAGACCGGCGTGCCCTCGCGCGCTTCCGCCATGGTGTGCCTCTCCCTCGTGCGTCGGTCCCGCGCCCGGCGCGCCCGCGCGCGGGGGAGCGCGCCGGGACGCAGGCCGGGGAAGCGGTGGTCTCCCCATGGTTCGGCCGCGGGCGGCCGGCCCTTGAGACGGGTCAGTCGCCTGGCCGATCCCCACCGGGGCACGACGGGTCCCGGGGACCCGCAGGCACGGCGGTCGTCAGGTGCGCAGGTAGGACGCGCCGTTCAGGTCGAGGACCGTGCCGGAGGCCCACTCGGCCCCGGGCGACGCCAGCCACAGCACGGCGTCCGCGATCTCCCCGGCCGTGCCGACCCGGCCGAACGGGCTCTGGGCCGCGATCGCCTCGCCCTCCGCGCCCCGCAGCCGGTGGGCCACCCGCTCGGTCGCGAAGAAGCCGGGGGCGACCGACGCCACACCGATCCCGTGGGGGGCGAGGGAGACGGCCAGCGACTGGCCCAGCGCGTGCAGCGCGGCCTTCGTCGCCCCGTACGCCGGGTGGTCGGGCTCCCCCCGGAACGCGCCGCGCGAACCGATGTTGACGATCCGCCCGCCGGTGCCCGCCTCGATCATGCCCCGGGCCGCGAGATGGCTGAGGCAGGCGGCGGCCAGCACGTTCACGGACAGATGGCGCTGCCAGGTCTCGGCCCAGACGTCGTACGGGGTCTCGGCGAGCGGATGCGGCTCGTTGACCGCCGCGTTGTTCACCAGGACGTCGAGACCGCCCAGCCCCGCCGTCGCCCGCGCGGCGACGGCGGCGGCACCCGCCGGGTCCGAGAGGTCACCGCCGGCGAGGACATGCCCGTCGCCGGGCAGCGACTCCAGGGTGGCGCGCGCCTCCTCCTCGCGGCTGCCGAAGTGGACGGCGACCCGGTCGCCGTTGGCGGCGAAGGCATGGGCCACGGCCCTGCCGAGACCTCGTGCGGCACCGGTGACCAGGACGCGGCGGCCGGTGGGGGGCAGGCTCATGGGGCGGGGACCTCTCGCTGGGCGGCGGCCCGGGCGGCCGCCGGGGGACACTGCGCCTCGGGGCCCGCCGGCGGGAGGCGGGCCGGCGCCCGGCACCACGCGAGGATGTCACGCCGGGCCGCCCGCCCTTCGGCGAGGTCCGGGCCGGTCAGGCGCGCGGGGCGGCGCGGCCCGCGTCACCGGTCCGGTGGCCGGCGTCGCGGCCGGTCCGGCGGCCGCCGAGCACATCGGTGAGGGCGATGACCAGCGCCGCGACGACGAAGGCCACCGAGACGATCAGCCCCGCGTCGTAGGCGTCGGCCCAGCGCTCGGGCCCGAGGTGCGCGAAGAACACCGCCCCCACGGCGGCGATGCCGATCGCCGAGCCGACCCGCTGCGAGGTCTGGAGCGTCCCGCCCGCGCTGCCCGCCCGGCCGACCGGGACCTCCGCCAGGGTGAGCGTCTGGTTCGGCGAGATCACCAGCCCGCTGCCGAGTCCGGCGACCAGCAGCGGCGCGGCCATGGCCCACCCCACCGCCTTCCCGGGCACGAAGTGGACGGCGAGCGCGGTCCCCGCGAGACCGACGGCGACCAGGGCGAGACCGGTGGCGATCAGCGGCCGCCCGTAACGGCTGACCAGCCGCCCGCCCACCGTCGACGAGACGCCCGAGGCCACCGCGAACGGGGTGAGCGCCGCGCCCGCGAGCAGGGCACTGAAGCCGAGGCCGTTCTGCAGGTACAGCGTGCTGATGAAGAAGATGGAGGTGAACCCGGCGAAGTAGAACGTGATCAGCAGGCAGCCCAGCCAGTAGCCGCGCACCCGGAACAGCGTCAGATCGATCACCGGCTCCTCGCCCCGCCGCGCCCAGCGCCGCTCCCAGCGGGCGAACCAGCCGAGCAGGACGCCCGCCACGATCAGCAGCAGCCACTTGCGGGAGCCGGGCCACTGCTGGGCCTGGACGAACGGCAGCAGCAGGGCCAGCAGGCCCGCCCCGAGGAGCACCACCCCCACCGGGTCGAGCCGGCGCAGGGTCACCTTGCCCGCCGACGGGGTGTCCGGGAGCAGCCGTGCGGCGAGCACCAGACAGACCGCCCCGAGCGGGAGGTTGACGTAGAACACCCAGCGCCAGCCGTGCTCGGCCCCGGCGAACTGGATGAGCAGCCCGCCCAGGAGCGGGCCGACGGCCGTGGAGACGGCGACCACGGTGCCGAACATGCCGAAGGCGCGCCCGCGTTCGGCACCGGTGAACATCTGCTGGATCAGCGCCGAGATCTGCGGCGTCACCAGGCCCCCGGCGAACCCCTGGGCGACCCGGGCGACGACCAGCCACGTCCCGGACTGCGCCGCTCCGCAGGCCGCCGACGCGAGCGTGAAGAGGACGAGCCCCAGCATGAACACCGCCCGGCGCCCCCGGGCGTCGCCGAGCCGCCCGGCGGGCACCAGCAGCAGCCCGAAGGCCAGCGCGTAGCCGGACAGCACCCACTGGAGCACCGACTCCGAGGCGTCGAGCCCCTCCTTGATGGACGGCAGCGCCACATTGACGATCGACACGTCCAGCAGGGTCATGAAGCCGGCGATCAGACAGACCGCGAGCGCCTTCCAGCGCTGGTCGCGTCCCGGGGTGCCGTCCCCCGCCGTCGTTCCTGCCCCGTTCGCCGGGGACCCGCTCGGGGACGTCACGCCTGCCACCTCTCGCCGGAACGGCCGCCACCGGCCCGAACCGGTCCGTACCGGTCGCAACCGCGCAAGCGCCACTGTCGCAGCTTCCCGCTCGGCGGCAGGGCAAGCGGGCTCTCCACCGCCACGGCGCGTCGCCCGGGCGGGCGGGCTCTCCGGGCAGGGCGCGCCGCCCGGCGGGCGGCCCTCCTCCGGGGGCGCGTCGCCGGGCGAGCCGGCTTGCGCCGGCGGAGGTTCGTCCGGGCGCAGCGGGCGCCGGACCCGGCCGGCGCGGGCCGTCAGACCGCCGGCAGGTCCGCGACGCCGCGCGGCGCGCGGCGCAGCAGCTCGTCGCGGCCGATGCACTCCGCCCGCGTCGCGGGGACGGTGCAGGCGAACGCCCCGGCGACGGCTCCGTAGCGTGCGCACACGGGCAGCGGTTCGCCGGACAGCAGGCCGAAGAGGAAGGCGGCGGCGAAGGCGTCCCCCGCGCCGTTGGAGTCGACCACGGGCCCGGGCGGCTCCACCGCGGGGACGTGGGTCAGCTCTCCGTCCGCGAGCAGCCGGGCGCCTTCCGCGCCCGCCGTCGCGACGACCGCGCGCGCCCTGCCGTGCTCCGCGATCCGGTGCATCGTCGCCTCCGGGTCCGCCAGCGCCGTGGCCGACAGGAAGACGATGTCGGCGTCGAAGGCGAACGCCTCGTGGTAGCCGTCGGTGCCGTCCCAGTTGTGCAGGTCGGTGGAGACGGTCGCCCCGGACTCCCGCAGCAGGGGGAGGGCCGACGCCCACGGCTGGGTGATCGAGACATGGACGTGGCGGCTCGCCCCGGCGAGGCCGCGGACCGTCGCCTCGGGCACACGGCCGTCCGCGTCCGCGCGGGTGCTGTCGTAGAGGGACAGCCGGCGGCCGTCGGGGCCGACCAGGTTCACCGCGCGCTTGGTGCCCGCCTGCAGGGGGAGCGCGGTCAGGCCGATGCCGTGCTTCCGGTGGAACTCGCGGACCAGGTCGCCCGGTCCGTCGTCGCCGACCATGTCGAGATGGTGGGTGCGCAGCCCCAGCGCACTCAGGCCGAGGGCGACGAAGTCCCCGGTCTGGCCGGCCCGGGTCTCGATGCCGGAGCCGATCATGTAGCTGTCCGCGTACGGCAGCGGCAGCCGCGGCACGTACACGATCGTGTCGACGCCCGCACCGCCCAGGACCAGGACGTCGTGCTCCGCTGCGCTCACCGCTGTACCTCCCCTGCGCCGTCGCCGGACGGCGTCCGGCCGCCCCGCGTGACGGTGAGTCAAGCAGGGGGCCGCCGTGCTGGCAAGATCGTGCAGATACTTTCCGCAAGCTTTTGCGAGGCGGCCGTCCCCGCCCGTGAGCTCCCCGCCCGTGACCTCCCCGGGAGTGCCCGCGTTGCCCCCTGGGGGTGACGCGCGGCGCGTTGTGACCCCGGCTCAACGGCGGCTCATTAGGGTCCTTTTCCGGATAAATGTTTCAGAAGACGTTCCAGTGAGACAGGGTGAGCCGTGCGTACCGTCGTCAACCGTCAGCAGGCCGAGGCATGGAACGACTGGGAGGGCGTGCACTGGGCCGAGCATCCGGAGCGCTACGACGGGATGATGGGTGCCTTCAACGCGCCCCTGTTCGACGCGGCGGGCCTCGCCCCCGCCGACCGGGTCCTCGACATCGGCTGCGGCACCGGCCAGACCACACGGCTCGCCGCACGGCTGGCCCCGCGCGGACACGCCGTCGGCATCGACATCTCCGCCCCCATGCTGGAACGCGCCCGCCGCGACGCCGAGTCCGAGGGGCTCGCCAACATCACCTTCGAACAGGGCGACGCCCAGGTGCACCCCTTCCCCGGCGACGGCTACGACGTCCTCATCAGCCGCGGCGGGGTGATGTTCTTCGCCGACCTCGTGGCGGCCTTCACCCACCTGCGCGACGCCCTGGTGCCCGGCGGCCGGCTCGCCTTCCTCGGCCCGCAGCCCGGCGGCCCGGACAGCGCCTGGAGCAGGGCGACGGCCGCCCTCGCCCCCTACATGCGCGAGGCGTCGCCGGCCGCCCGCGGCATGGGCTCGCTCCTGGACCCGGTGCGCATCCGCGAGATCCTGACCGCGGCCGGGTTCACCGGCGTCGGGATCGCCCCGTGCTCCGGGCCCATGACGCTGGGCGCCGACGCGGACGACGCCGCCGAGTTCGTCTTCTCCATGGGCCCGACCCGCCACAACCTGCGCGAGGTCGACGCCGGCACCGTGGCGCGGGTGCGCGCCGAGGTACGCGACGCGCTCCGGGAGTTCGAGAGCCCCGACGGCGTGCGCCTGCCCGGAGCGGTCTGGATCGTCACGGCGACCCGCCCCGCCCGGGACGGCTGAGCGAGCCGTGCGGCCGGGTCCGGGCGGGAGGGGGCCCGGTCCGGCCGCCGCGCCCGTGGCCCGTCTCACCCCTGTCAGGCCCCTTCACACCTGCCGTCCGGCGTGCGCATGGTCACATACAGGCCTTCGCGGGGAACCTCTACTCTGCCAGCACCGGTGCCGGGGCCGCGCGCCACCCGCGTGACGCGCCCGCAGAGGGCAGACAGAAGGGATCGCGCATGTTCCGCAAGGTACTCGTCGCCAACCGTGGCGAGATCGCCATCCGGGCGTTCCGCGCCGGCTTTGAGCTGGGCGCGCGAACGGTCGCCGTGTTCCCGCACGAGGACCGCAACTCCCTGCACCGGCTGAAGGCCGACGAGGCCTACGAGATCGGCGAACCCGGGCACCCGGTGCGGGCCTACCTGTCGGTGGAACAGATCGTGGACGCCGCCCGCCGTGCGGGCGCCGACGCCGTCTACCCGGGCTACGGCTTCCTCTCCGAGAACCCGGACCTCGCCCGCGCCTGCGAAAGCGCGGGCATCACCTTCGTCGGCCCCGGCGCCGACACCCTCGAACTCACCGGCAACAAGGCCCGCGCCGTGGCCGCGGCCAAGGCCGCCGGAGTGCCCGTGCTCGGCTCCTCCGAGCCCTCCACCGACGTCGACGAACTCGTCAGGGCCGCCGACGGCCTCGGCTTCCCCGTCTTCGTCAAGGCCGTCGCCGGCGGCGGCGGGCGCGGCATGCGGCGGGTGGAGGACGCGTCGACGCTCCGCGAGTCGATCGAGGCGGCGGCGCGCGAGGCCGAGTCCGCGTTCGGCGACCCCACCGTCTTCCTGGAGAAGGCCGTGGTCGAACCCCGCCACATCGAGGTGCAGATCCTCGCCGACGGCGAGGGCAACGTCATCCACCTGTTCGAGCGCGACTGCTCGCTCCAGCGCCGCCACCAGAAGGTCGTCGAGCTCGCCCCCGCGCCCAACCTCGACCCGGAACTGCGGGCGCGGATCTGCGCCGACGCGGTCAGCTTCGCCCGCCAGATCGGCTACCGCAACGCCGGCACCGTGGAGTTCCTGCTCGACCCGTCCGGCCGGCACGTCTTCATCGAGATGAACCCCCGCATCCAGGTCGAGCACACGGTCACCGAGGAGGTCACCGACGTCGACCTCGTCCAGGCCCAGCTGCGCATCGCGGCCGGGGAGACCCTGGCGGACCTCGGCCTGAGCCAGGAGTCCGTCCAGCTCCGCGGCGCCGCCCTCCAGTGCCGCATCACCACCGAGGACCCGGCCAACGGCTTCCGCCCGGACACCGGGATGATCAGCGCCTACCGCTCGCCCGGCGGCTCCGGCATCCGGCTCGACGGCGGAACCGCCCACGCGGGCACGGAGATCAGCGCCCACTTCGACTCCATGCTCGTCAAACTGACCTGCCGGGGACGGGACTTCCCGGCCGCGGTGGGCCGCGCCCGGCGCGCCGTGGCCGAGTTCCGCATCCGCGGCGTGTCCACCAACATCCCCTTCCTGCAAGCCGTGCTCGACGACCCCGACTTCCAGGCCGGGAACATCACCACCTCCTTCATCGAGCAGCGCCCCCACCTGCTGACCTCCCGGCACTCCGCCGACCGCGGCTCGAAGCTGCTCACCTACCTCGCCGACGTCACCGTCAACAAGCCGCACGGCGACCGCCCCCGGCTCATCGACGCGACGGCCAAGCTGCCGCCGCTGCCCGCGGGCGAACCGCCCGCCGGCTCCCGCCAGAAGCTCACCGCGCTCGGGCCCGAGGGCTTCGCCCGATGGCTGCGCGAGTCGCCCACCATCGGCGTCACCGACACCACCTTCCGCGACGCCCACCAGTCGCTGCTCGCCACCCGGGTGCGCACCCGCGACCTGCTCGCCGTCGCACCGGTGGTCGCCCGTACCGCCCCCCAGCTCCTGTCCCTTGAGTGCTGGGGCGGCGCCACCTACGACGTCGCCCTGCGCTTCCTCGCCGAGGACCCCTGGGAACGGCTCGCCCGGCTGCGCGAGGCGGTGCCCAACATCTGCCTCCAGATGCTGCTGCGCGGCCGCAACACGGTCGGCTACACGCCCTACCCGACCGAGGTGACCTCCGCCTTCGTCGAGGAGGCCACCGCCACCGGCATCGACATCTTCCGCATCTTCGACGCCCTCAACGACGTCGGCCAGATGCGCCCCGCCATCGACGCGGTGCGCGAGACCGGCACGGCGGTCGCCGAGGTGGCGCTCTGCTACACCTCCGACCTCTCCGACCCCGCGGAGAAGCTGTACACCCTCGACTACTACCTGCGCCTCGCCGAGGAGATCGTCGCCGCCGGCGCCCATGTGCTGGCGGTCAAGGACATGGCCGGACTGCTGCGCGCCCCGGCCGCCGCGAAGCTGGTCGCCGCGCTGCGCAGGGAGTTCGACCTGCCGGTGCACATCCACACCCACGACACCGCGGGCGGCCAGCTCGCCACCTACCTCGCCGCGGTCCAGGCGGGCGCGGACGCCGTCGACGGGGCGGTGGCGTCCATGGCGGGCACCACCTCCCAGCCCTCGCTGTCGGCGATCGTCGCGGCCACCGACCACTCCGACCGCCCCACCGGGCTCGACCTCCAGGCCGTCGGCGACCTGGAGCCCTACTGGGAGGGCGTGCGCCGCGTCTACGCGCCCTTCGAGGCGGGTCTCGCCTCCCCGACCGGGCGCGTCTACCACCACGAGATCCCCGGCGGCCAGCTCTCCAACCTGCGGACCCAGGCCGTCGCCCTCGGACTCGGCGACCGCTTCGAGGACATCGAGGCGATGTACGCGGCCGCCGACCGGATCCTCGGCCGGCTGGTGAAGGTCACCCCCTCGTCGAAGGTGGTCGGCGACCTGGCGCTCCACCTGGTCGGCGCGGGCGTGTCGCCGAAGGACTTCGAGGCCGAGCCCGACACCTTCGACCTGCCCGACTCCGTCATCGGCTTCCTCCACGGCGAGCTCGGCAGCCCGCCCGGCGGCTGGCCGGAGCCGTTCCGCACCAGGGCCCTCAAGGGACGCCCGGGCCCCAAGCCCGTCCAGGAGCTGACCGGCGAGGACCGCGAGGGGCTGGAGAAGGACCGGCGCGCGACACTGAACCGGCTGCTCTTCCCCGGCCCGGCCAAGGAGTTCGAGACCCACCGACAGGCGTTCGGCGACACCAGCGTGCTCGACAGCAGGGACTTCTTCTACGGGCTGCGCCCGGGCAAGGAGTACACCGTCGACCTGGAGCCCGGCGTGCGGCTGCTCATCGAACTGGAGGCCATCGGAGAGGCGGACGAGCGGGGCATGCGCACCGTGATGTCCACGCTCAACGGGCAGCTCCGGCCCATCCAGGTGCGCGACCGGGCCGCCGCCTCCGACATCCCGGTCACCGAGAAGGCGGACCGGGCGAATCCGGGCCATGTCGCGGCCCCGTTCGCCGGGGTGGTCACCCTGGCCGTCGCGGAGGGCGACACCGTCGAGGCCGGCGCCACGGTGGCCACCATCGAGGCGATGAAGATGGAGGCGTCCATCACGGCGCCGAACGGCGGCACGGTGCGCCGCCTGGCCATCAACCCGATCCAGCAGGTGGAGGGCGGCGACCTGCTCGCCGAACTCGGCTGACCCGCCGGGGTGCGCCGCCCGCCCCCTCGGAGGGACGGCGCACCCGGTGGCGGCCGGCGACCCGATGGGCGCAACACCGGGTGCCGCCGCCGGGGCCCGAACCTAGGGTCGGGGGCACCGCCCGGCCCCGGGCGGTGCCCCCGCAGGGAAAGGCATCTGATGTCCCGTCACCAGACCGTCGCCCGGCCCCTCTTCCGCCGCGCCCGCGTCCTCGGCCCCCTCGCCTCCGCCGCCGTGGCCCTCGCCCTCGCCGCCGGGGCCGCACCCGCCCACGCGGCCACCGACTGGGACGCCATCGCCGCGTGCGAGTCCGGCGGCAACTGGCGCGCCAACACGGGCAACGGACACTACGGCGGACTCCAGTTCACCCAGTCGAGCTGGGTCGCCGCCGGCGGACGCCGCTACGCGCCCCGGGCGGACCTGGCCACCCGTTCCGAACAGATCGCGACCGCCAGGAGACTCGCCGCCATCCAGGGCATGGGCGCCTGGTCCTGCGCCCGCCGCTGACCCCGCGGGCGCCCCGGCCCGGCCGCCCCGGCCGGGCCCCGGTGCCCCTGACCGGCGCATCCGCTCTCGGTGAACCCGCTTGGAGGCGCCCTCCCGCGGATGCTTGAGTGCGGACATGGAGATACTCGTACTGGGCGGCACGGCATGGGTGGGCCGCGAGGTGTCACGACTGGCCCTGGAGCGCGGCCACCGGGTGACCTGCCTCGCGCGCGGCGAGAGCGGCACGGTGGCGGACGGAGCGGTGCTCGTCCCGGCGGACCGGCGCGAGGCGGGCGCGTACGCCCCCGTGCTGGACCGCACCTGGGACGCCGTCGTCGAGGTGTCCTGGCAGCCCGCGTTCGTGCGCGAGGCCCTCGCGCGGATCGGTCCGCACGCCCGGCACTGGAGCTATGTCTCCTCGGGGAACGTCTACGCCTCGCACGCCGAGCCGGGCACCGACGAGTCCGCGCCGCTGCGGACGCCGACCGAGCTGCCGGAGGTGGACCGCGAGGAGTACGGCGAGGCCAAGTCCGCCTGCGAGCAGGCGTCGGTCGCCGCCGTGGGTGACCGGCTGCTCATCGCACGCGCCGGCCTCATCGGCGGCCCCGGCGACCACTCCTGCCGCACCGGCTACTGGGCGGCCCGCGCCGCACGCGACCCGCACGGCCCCCTGCTGGTGCCGGACACCCCGGGCATGCCCACCCAGGTGATCGACGTCCGGGACCTCGCTGCCTGGCTGCTGGACTCGGCCGCCCGCGGCACCACCGGCGCCTTCAACGCGGTCGGCCCGGTCATGCCCTTCGAGGAGTGGATCTCCCTCTCCCGGGCGGCCGGCGGGCACACCGGCCCGGTCGTGCCGGCGGACTCGGCGTGGCTGCACGACCAGGGGGTCGCGGAGTTCATGGGCGAGGAGTCGCTGCCCCTGTGGATCGTCGAGCCGGGCTGGGAGGGCTTCTGCGCCCGCGACGGCTCCGCGGCCGTCGCCGCGGGGCTGGCCCACCGGCCGCGCGCGGACCTGGTCGCCGACACCCTGCGCTGGGAGCGCGAGGAGGGCCTCGACCGGCCGCGCCGTGCGGGCCTCAGCGCCGGCCGCGAGCGCGAACTCCTCGCCGCGCTCGGCACCCCGGCCGTCTGACGGGTCGGCAGCCGCACGGCGACCGAGCCGCACCGCGCCGTCTGGCTCCCGCGGCGTGCGGCTCCCGCGGCGTGCGGCTCCCGCGCCGGTCCGCCTCCGGACCGGCGCGCGGCCGTGCGGGCGTCAGGCCTCCGGCGCGGCGGGCTTGCGGCGCAGATGGGCGAGGAGGCCGGCGAAGCCCGCGATGAAGCCGCTCACCAGGCCGGAGACGGCGTGGTTGACGGCGTTGACCGTCTCGCTGTCCGGCATGCCGATGACCAGGTAGTTGACGAGCGCGCTCATCACGGCCCCGATTCCGCCGCCGACGGCTCCGCTGATCAGCGAGGCGCGGACGGTGGGGGAGAGTCCGGGTCTGCGAGCCGGTGTGCTGGGCGCGGTCATCATGGCCTCCAGGCGTGGGACGGCGGAGCGCCCGGGCGCCGGGCGCGGTCTGCAGCCGACACTGTGGCAGAAGCGGCCCGGCGCCCGACGACCGCCCCATGCCCCGGCGTTCACCGGATGCCGACGCGAAGTGCGGTGCCCCGCACGGAAGTTGACGGTCCGTCGGTACGGTCGGCCCGACCCGTCGTGGTGGCCGGGCGGCCGGCGGCCCGTCAGTGCGCGGTGCGCCGCTCCCGCAGGACCGCCACCGTGCGCTCGCACCAGTCGAGGTTGCCCCGCTCGAAGGCGAGCCCCCGCAGGCAGGTCAGATAGGGCCCCACGCGGGTGCCGGTGCGCAGGAACTCGGCCTCGGAGCGCTCGCCGCGCATCGTGTGCAGCAGCCGGTCGAAGAGGTCGATCTTGGCCCGTGCGAAGACGGCCCGTTCGGTGAGCTGCCGGACGAGTTCGTCCGTGTCGACGTGGTCGGCCGCCTGGACCATCACCACCAGGTCGTCCCGGATGAAGGAGGGCTTCGGCGCGGCGGCGGTGAAGCGCTCCAGTTCGGCCAGACCCGTGTCGGTGACCCGGAACAGCCGCTTGTTGGGCCGGTTGTCCTGCACGACCTCGCGGCCCGTGATCAGCCCCTCCTTCTCCAGCCGGGTCAGCTCCACGTAGAGCTGCTGCGGCTGGGCGTGCCAGAAGTTCGCCACGCCGAGGTCGAACGCCTTCGCGAGCTGGTAGCCGCTCAGCTCCTCGTCGAGCAGTGCCGCCAGGACGGCATGTCGCAACGCCACCGGTCCGCTTCCTCTCCGCCCGGGGCCTGTGCCGGGCCATGGCCCTCATGATACTCATGTTGATGAGTACTCCGAATGATGAGTAGCCCGAGGAGCAGTCATGACCACCACCGCCCAGCGCTTCCGCGCCGCCGTCGAGAACCGCGAACTGGCGGCGCTCGACGATCTGTTCACCGAGGACGTCCGCTTCTACAGCCCGGTGAAGTTCACCCCCTTCGAGGGCCGGCCGATGGTGCTCGGCCTCTTCGGCGTGCTGCTGCGCACGTTCGAGGACTTCCGCTACGTGGGTGAGTTCGCCGGGGCCGCGGAGACCAGCTCCGACGGCGCGTCCGCCCCCGCGGAGATCCTGCTGTTCCGGGCCACCGCCGGCGGCAAGGAGATCCACGGCATCGACATGCTGCACTTCGCCGACGACGGCCGGATCAAGGAGTTCACCGTGATGGTCCGTCCGCAGTCCGCCGTCCACGCCCTCGGCGAGGCCGTACTCGCCGGACTGGTCGAGGACGGGCTGGCCCCGGCCGCGCCCTGAGCCGTCGGGCCGCCCTTCTCCTGCCGGAACCTTCGCGTCGGGCGCGTTGCCGGAACTTTGCCGGAACCGCAACTCTGTTTGCCGAGGAGGCGCCCGCGCCCGCATGCTCGTCGCGGAGGTGGTCACGGTGACCGATCGGCTGACGAACAGCTATGACGTGATGGTGCTCGGCGGTGGCGCGGCCGGGCTGAACGGAGCCCTGATGCTGGCCCGGGCCAGGCGGTCGGTGGCGGTCGTCGACTCGGGGGCCCCGCGCAACGCCCCCGCCGACGGCGTGCACGGCCTGCTGGCCCGGGAGGGCATCGCCCCGGCCGAACTGGTGGCGCGCGGACGGGAGGAGGTCCGCGGCTACGGCGGGCAGGTGGTGGACGGCGAGGTCGCCTCGGTCGACCGCGACGGCGAGGGCTTCGCCGTCCGGCTCGCCGACGGCCGGGTCGCACGGGCGCGGCGCCTGCTGGTCGCCAGCGGACTGGCCGACCGGCTGCCGGACGTGCCGGGCGTGCGCGAGCGCTGGGGCCGCGACGTGCTCCACTGCCCCTACTGCCACGGCTGGGAGGTCCGGGACCGGGCCATCGGCGTACTGGCGTCGGGACCGATGTCCGTGCACCAGGCGCTGCTCTTCCGGCAGTGGAGCGACGACGTCACCTACTTCGCGCACACCATGGAACCGCCGACGGCCGAGCAGGCGGAACAGCTCGCCGCACGGGGCGTGCGGGTGGTCGAGGGCGAGGTCGCCGCGCTGGAGGCGGACGGGGACGGGCTCACCGGCGTGCGGCTCGCCGACGGGACGGTCGTCGCCGCCGCGGCGGTGGTGGTCGCGCCGCGGATGGAGGCGCGCGCCGGATTCCTCTCCGCCCTCGGGCTGCGCGCGGTGGAGCACCCCTCGGGCGCGGGCGAGCACGTCCCCGCCGACCCGACCGGGCGCACGGAGGTCCCCGGGGTCTGGGTCGCGGGCAATGTCACCGATCCGACCGCCCAGGTGGGCAACGCCGCCGCGGCGGGCGCCATGGCCGGGGCCCAGATCAACGCCGACCTGATCGCCGAGGAGACCCGGGAGGCGGTGGCCGCCCACCGCCGGCGCCTCGCCGCGGGAGCCGGGGCCCGGGCCTGACGCCCGGGTCCCGGGTACGGCGCGACCGTGCCGGTCCCGGGGCCCGGGGCTTCATGGCTCTTGCGCGGGGGCGGGCGGGCGGAATAAGTTACCGACTGGTAGGTCCGTATGTGGCGGCCCGGCGGGGCCGCCGGTCGCGGGGCCCGCCGGCACACCGATCGCCGCCAGCCCGAGGGAGCCGTCATGCCCGTGCTCGACCGCCAGGACAATGTCTTCCTGCTCGACCTGGGGGACGGCGAGAACCGCTTCCACCCCGACTGGATCGCCGCCGTCGGCGCCGCCCTCGACGAGGTCGAGAAGGCCGAGGGGCCCCGGGCTCTCGTCACCACCGCCACCGGCAAGTTCTACTCCAACGGCCTCGACCTGGAGTGGCTCTTCGCCCATGCCGACCAGCACCTGGACTACGTCGTCTCGGTCCATGACCTGTTCGCCCGGATGCTCTCCCTGCCGGTGATCACGGTGGCCGCCCTCCAGGGGCACACCTTCGCCGCCGGGGCGATGTTCTCGCTGGCCCACGACTTCCGGGTGATGCGGGCCGACCGCGGCTACTGGTGCCTGCCCGAGGCGGACATCGACATCCCGTTCACCCCCGGCATGTCCGCCCTCGTCCAGGGCCGGCTCACGCCGCAGACCGCGCACGAGGCCATGACCACCGCCCGCCGGTACGGGGGCCGGGACGCCCTCGCCGCCGCGATCGTGGACACGGCCGTCGAGGAGGCGGCCGTCCGGGACACCGCGGTGGAGAAGGCCGCGGCGCTGGTCGCCAAGGCGGGGGCGACCCTCGGCACCATCAAGGCCCGGATGTACGCCCCGGCGCTCACGGTCCTGCGCGACCGCGTCGCCCCGCTCGGCTGACACGCCGCTCCCGGGCAGCCGCGGAGGGGCCCGAGGGAGCGGCGTCGGCCGCGGAGGAGCCCCCGGCAGGTCATGGCGGGGCGGGGGATGTCAGCAGGCCAGGGCCGGGCCGGTGCCGAGCCGGCCGGTGAGGTCCGCCCGGTGCAGCGCGGCCACCGGCAGGACCAGGTCGGGGTGGCGCAGCAGGGCCGCCGCGTCCAGATCGCGTGCCGCCGGTGCCGTCAGGCGCCGGAAGTCCGCCCGGACGGCGTCCCCGAGGGCGTCGACCGCCGCCCTGGCCAGGACCGGTGACGCGAGCAGGCAGGCCGCCCAGCTCGCGACCACCTCGTCCACCCAACTCCGCCAGGCGTGCTCCCGGCCGGCGGCGGGCGCGACGGCCCCCGCGAGCGCGTCGAGCCGCGCTGAGCCGCCGGGACCCGCCATGGCGACCAGGGCGGCGTCGACGGAGGTCGGATACCGCAGCCGGGCCGCGACGGTCACCGCCTGGCGGGCCTGGGCCTCGCCCAGCGCCTGCGAGACGGCACCGCCCGGCGAGGGGTAGGCGCCGGTGAGCCATCGTGTGGTCGCCGCTATCAGCGGGGTGAGGTCTGTGTGCACCGCAGGCATCCGAGGTCGCTTCCGTACGTGTCCCGGCCCGCGAGGCTACGGCGGCCGCCGTCGGCGGACCATGACGTGGGACACGTCCGCGCCGTGGCGTCCGCCACGCCGCCGCCGGCGGTCGCGCTCCGCACGCGGTCGGTCACCGGACGATGGCGTGGCGCGTTGCGGGCGGCTCGGCGGTGCGGTTTCAATACGCGGAACCTCGCACGCCGTGCGGTGATCGGAGGCTGTCTTGCTGACCCACACGCTCGGGAACGGCGTTCTGGTCATCTCTCTCCCCGCCGATGTCGGCATCGGCGACCGGTCCGCCCTCTCCACCGGCATCGCCCGGCTGGTCGGCGCGTACGCCCCGGCGCCGGTGGTCGTGGAGCTGGACACGCCGGCGGTCGCCGCCGCCGCGGTCAGCGCGGTGGTGCGGGCCCACCGGATGTGCGCCCGGCTGGGCGTCCCGATGTGCGTCGCCACCCCGGGCGCGGCGGCCCGGCGGCTGATCCAGGCCAACAGCGACACCAGCGGCACGCCGCTCGGCGTCCACGCCACGACCGCGGAGGCCGTCGCCGCCCTCTCCGCGGGCTCCGCCCGCACCGGCGACGGCGTCCCCGGCTGAGCCCCGCCCCTTCGGACGGGGCCCCCGGTTGAGCCCCGCCCTTCCGGACGGGGCCCCGGTCGCCCGCCGCCGTCCGGCGCGGGGCCGGCGGCCCGTCCCCGTGCGCTCGTCCACAGGGTGCGCGCCGCGGTGTTCTCATCGGTAAATGCGACGGCGATACGTTTCTCCCGCCGAAATGGCGGTGATTTTCCGTCGATCACCGTCCAGGAATGTCACCCGAATGCGTGGCGCCGTTTTTTCCTCCCCCGGACGGCCGATGTTGCGGGCCTGTTCGCGGGGTGCGGCCGATAGATTGCCGCTGTATCTCTGCAAAGTCAGACAGCCCACTCATGTGCGGGGAGTTCACGTGGTATCTGAGTCGCATTCGCCGGTCGGCACAGCCGCGGACGAGGATGCGTACGAGAACGAGCTGCCCGTCAAACGGCGTGAGCCCGGCAATGTGGTGATCAGGTGGCTGACGACCACCGACCACAAGACCATCGGCACCCTGTACATGACGACGGCGTTCGGCTTCTTCCTCGTCGGCGGTCTGATGGCGCTGGTGATGCGCGCCGAACTGGCCCGACCCGGTCTGCAGATCGTCTCCAACGAGCAGTTCAACCAGGCGTTCACCATGCACGGCACGGTGATGCTGCTGATGTTCGCGACGCCGCTGTTCGCCGGATTCGCGAACTGGATCATGCCGCTGCAGATCGGCGCGCCCGACGTGGCGTTCCCGCGGCTGAACATGTTCGCGTACTGGCTGTACCTCTTCGGCTCGCTGATCGCGGTGGCCGGCTTCCTCACGCCCCAGGGCGCCGCCGACTTCGGCTGGTTCGCCTACTCCCCGCTCACCGACGCGGTGCGCTCGCCCGGTGTGGGCGGCGACATGTGGATCATGGGTCTGGCCTTCTCCGGCTTCGGCACGATCCTCGGTTCGGTCAACTTCATCACCACGATCATCTGCATGCGCGCGCCCGGTATGACGATGTTCCGGATGCCCATGTTCACCTGGACGGTGCTGCTGACCGGTGTGCTGGTCCTGCTGGCCTTCCCGGTGCTGGCCGCGGCGCTCTTCGCGCTGGAGGCCGACCGCAAATTCGGTGCGATGGTCTTCGAGGCGGGCAACGGCGGAGCGCTGCTGTGGCAGCACCTCTTCTGGTTCTTCGGCCATCCGGAGGTGTACATCATCGCCCTGCCGTTCTTCGGCATCATCTCCGAGGTCATCCCCGTCTTCTCCCGCAAGCCCCTGTTCGGCTACATCGGCCTGATCGGCGCGACGATCGCGATCGCCGGTCTGTCGGTGACGGTGTGGGCGCACCACATGTATGTGACGGGCGGCGTACTCCTGCCGTTCTTCTCCTTCATGACGTTCCTCATCGCGGTGCCCACCGGTGTGAAGTTCTTCAACTGGATCGGCACGATGTGGAAGGGGACGCTGTCCTTCGAGACACCGATGCTCTGGGCCATCGGCTTTCTCGTGACGTTCCTTTTCGGCGGTCTGACGGGTGTCATCCTGGCGTCTCCGCCGCTGGACTTCCACGTCTCCGACTCGTACTTCGTCGTCGCCCATTTCCACTACGTGGTCTTCGGCACCGTGGTGTTCGCGATGTTCTCCGGATTCCACTTCTGGTGGCCGAAGTTCACCGGCAAGATGCTGGACGAGCGGCTCGGCAAGATGACCTTCTGGACGCTGTTCATCGGCTTCCAGGGCACCTTCCTCATCCAGCACTGGCTGGGCGCCGAGGGCATGCCGCGCCGGTACGCCGACTACCTGGCCGCCGACGGCTTCACCGCGCTGAACACCATCTCGACGATCAGCTCGTTCCTGCTGGGCCTGTCGATGCTGCCGTTCATGTACAACGTCTGGAAGACGGCCAAGTACGGGAAGCCGGTCGGCGTCGACGATCCGTGGGGCTTCGGCCGTTCGCTGGAGTGGGCGACGTCCTGCCCGCCGCCGCGGCACAACTTCGTCACCCTCCCGCGCATCCGCAGCGAGTCCCCGGCCTTCGACCTCCACCACCCGGAGATGGCCTCGCTCGACCATGCCTCGGACACCGGCCGGCGCGACGTCGTGGAACCGGGCCAGGGGGTCGCCCCGCCGCTCGGCGACAAGTGAGGGGCAGCCGGTGACCCGCTCCGCGCAGGGCCCCGGGCCCGACGTGGCCTCCGGCATCGCCCGGCTGGAGGGCTATCTGCTCGCCCAGAGCCGGATGAGCGAGGCCCGGCGCGAGGCGGAGGACTTCGCCGACCGCATGCCGTGGCTCACCACGGCCCAGCGCGAGGACGTCGTCAGCCACTACGTCCAGGACCGTGTCGCGCTGACCCGGCGGGTCCTCACCGCCCTGGTCGCCCGGGCCGGCGAGCTCCGCCAGGAGTACACCGAGCGCTACGAGGACCTCAGGCGCCGTCTGCTGTGCGGCAGCTTCGCGGCGCTCCTCTGCTCGGCGGCGCTGTGCGCGGGCGCCGCCCTGTACGCCCGCTGACGCCGGACGCCCGGCGGCCCGCACCCTGCGAGAAGGGGGCGGGCCGCCGGGCGTCGCGCGTCGACGGGCTCCGGTTGCCGGGGCGGGCTCAGTCGCGGGGACCGGCCTGCGCGCGCCGCTCGGCCTCCTCGGCGTGCTTGGCCTTGATCCGCACCGACTCCTTGCGCACCTCGGCCTGGGTGGCACGCTCCTTGAGCAGCCACTCGGGCTGCTCCTGCCGGATCTCCTCGATCTGGTCCGTCGTGAGTGCCTCGGTGACACCGCCGCGCGCCAGGCCCGCGATGGAGACGCCGAGCCTCGCCGCGACCACCGGACGCGGGTGCGGGCCGTTGCGCCGCAGCTCCTGGAGCCACTCGGGCGGGTCGGACTGGAGGGTGTTCAGCTCGGCCCGTGAGACGACACCGTCCCGGAACTCGGCGGGGGTGGCCTCTAGGTACACACCCAGCTTCTTCGCCGCGGTCGCGGGCTTCATCGTCTGGGAGGTCTGGTGCGACGTCATGGTGTCAAGGGTATCGACCGCGCGTGCCGGATCCGACCACGGCGGCGGGTAGCCTGGGCGGGTGACGGATTCGCAAGCTGCTCTCTCCTTCCGGCTCGCTTATGTACCGGGAGCGACACCCGCGAAATGGGTGCGGATCTGGAACGAGCGGATGCCCGGCGTCCCCCTGACCCTCGTCGCGGTCCCCGCGGCCGACGCGGTCGGCGCCCTGCGGGACGGCGACGTGGACGCGGGCCTGGTGCGGCTGCCGGTGGACCGCACGGTGCTGAGCGCCATCCCCCTCTACACCGAGACCACCGTCGTCGTGGTCCCGAAGGATCATCTGGTCGCCGCCGCGGAGGAGATCACCCTCGCGGACATCGCCGACGAGATCGTGCTCCACCCCCTGGACGACACCCTCGGCACCCCCGGCTGGGAGCCCGCGCCGGGCAGGCCCGCCCTGGAGCGCCCGGCCACGACGGCGGACGCCGTCGAACTGGTGGCGGCCGGGATCGGCGTGCTCCTGGTGCCCCAGTCGCTCGCCCGGCTCCACCACCGCAAGGACCTCACCTACCGGCCGGTGACGGACGCGCCGCAGTCCGGTGTGGTGCTGTCCTGGCCCGAGGACGCGACGACCGACCTGGTGGAGCAGTTCATCGGGATCGTGCGCGGGCGCACCGTCAACAGCTCCCGGGGTCGCCCCGCGGCCGCGGCGACGCAGCAGGGCCGCGGCGCCGGGGACGGGCGCGGTGCGGCGGCCGGCTCGGGAGGCGGCAGGCAGGGCGGCCGGCGGTCGGGCGGCGCGTCCGCCAAGGCGTCGCCGAAGCCCTCCGCCAAGTCCGGTGGCCGGGCCGGCGCCAAGGGCTCCCGGGGAGCCTCGGGCGGCTCGGGTGGTTCCGGCGGTGCCAAGGGCACGGGGCGCGGCAAGCGGGGACGCCGCTGATCCGGACGGTCCGGGACGTTCGCTCTCCCCGATGGCCGGCGGCCGGTGGCCGCCGGTTCAGGAGGCCGCGCCCGGATCCCGTCGGCCGGTTGTGCCCGGGGGCGGCGACATGGCCCAGCGGATGCCCCGGGTGAGCGCGTGGCCGGTGGCCCGGACGGCGGTTCCGGCCGGTCCGGGGAAGCTCGGCAGGCCCAGCGCGGCGCACGCCCACGGCGGCAGGGAGGCCACCGCGTTGGCGGCGAGGAACGCGTAGGGGCCCCGGGCGACGAGCGGCAGCGGCGGACGGAGCAGCACGAACCGCGCCGCCTCCCGGGCCTCGGTGGTGCCGCGCAGCTCGGACCGGTAGGCGTCGATGCGTTCCGCCAGCCCCCGCACGTCGTGCGGGGGATCGGGGACGCCGAGCGCCGTGGCGACCCGGGCCATGTCGCCGACGTAGGCGTCGCAGCCGGCGCGGTCGAGCGGGGCAGCCCCGAACCGCTGGTGCGCCCGCAGGAAGCTGTCCACCTCGGCGGCGTGGACCCAGCCGAGCAGCCAGGGGTCCGACGCCCGGTACGGCACCCCCTCGCCGGTCGTCCCCGTGACGCGTCCGTGCACCGACCTCACCAGGTCCACCGCGGCCTGCGCGTCGTCGGCGGTGCCGAAGGTGGTCACGGCGAGGAAGGTGCTGGTGCGCTGGAGCCGTCCCCAGGGATCGCCCCGGTAGCCGGAGTGCGCCGCCACGGCCGCCATCGCGAGCGGGTGCAGCGACTGGAGCAGCAGGGCGCGCAGCCCGCCGATGAACATCGAGGCGTCGCCGTGCACCCGCCGGATCGGCCGGTCCGGCGCGAACCAGCGCGGCCCGGGGGTGAGATGGATGCGGTCCCGGGTGGCCGGACCCGCCGGACCGGCGACCCGGCGGAAGATCCCGGCCGCCACCCGTGTGCGCAGCTCCGTGAGGGCGGGCGCGGTCCCGTTCATGGAGCCAGTATCCGTCCCGGACGACCGGGGTGTCACGGGCGGCGTGCGTGTCACCGGCGGGCCGCGTCGTCCGTGCTGTCCGAACCCGGTCCGGTGAGGCCCGGTCCGGTGAGGCCCGGTCCGGTGGAGTCCGGTCGGGCCGGGCTGGGGGCTGCGGCGTTCCGGGGCGGCGCAGCGCCGCTGCCGTACGGTGGTGCCCGGCCGGGCGGCGCCCTGCCAACCGACCCGCGGGCCACGGCCCGGCGGTCCGGGACGGCCCGGCCGGGCGGGCCCGAACCGACGGAGGCGCAGGCAGATGTCCGAGAGCAGCACCGCCCGGGTGAGCGTCCACGAGACCCACCCCTCCCGTGTCCTGGCCGGGCCCGGGGCACGGCACCGGATCCCCGCGGAGGCGGAGCGTCTCGGCGCGCGCCGGATCGTGCTCGTCGCCGCGCCCTCCGCGGCCGGGGCCGCCGACGAGCTGGCCCAGGCGCTCGGCCCGCGCCTTGCGGCGCGCTTCGGCCGGCCCGCCGTGCACACCCCGGTGGCCGTCACCGACGAGGCCATGGCGGACGTCGGGCGGGTCCGCGCCGACTGCGTGGTGGCCGTCGGCGGCGGCTCCGCCGTCGGTCTCGCCAAGGCGCTCTCCGCCCGCACCGGGATGCCGCAGATCGCCGTCCCGACCACCTACGCCGGGTCCGAGGTGACGCCCGTGCTCGGGGAGACGGAGCACGGGGTGAAGACGACCCGGCGCGATCCGGCCATCGCTCCCGGCACGGTGGTGTACGACCCCGAGCTGACGCTGACGATGCCCCGCGAGCTCACCCTGACCAGCGCGCTGAACGCCCTGGCGCACGCCGTCGAGGCGCTCTGGGCGCCGGACGCCACGGCGGTGAGCGACGCGCTCGCGACCGAGGCCGCCACCGGGCTGCTCACCGCGCTGCCGGTGGTCCTCGGAGACCTCGGGGACCTCACGGGCCGTGCGCGGCTCCAGGAGTCCGCCTGGCTCGCCGGTCTCTGCCTCGCGGGGACCGGGATGGGCCTGCACCACCAGCTCGCCCATGTCCTCGGCGGCGCGTACGGCCTGCCCCACGCCCGGCTGCACGCGCTGCTGCTGCCGCACGTCATGGCCTTCAACCTGCCGGCCGCGCCGAAGGCCGCCGCCCGGCTGGGCCGGATCACGGACGGCGACCCGGTGGCGGCCGTGCGGCGGCTCGCCGGCGCGGCCGGCGGGCCGGCCGGCCTCGGCGCGCTCGGGGTGCCGCGCGACGGGCTGGCCGGCGTCGCCGGACAGGTGGCGGCCCGGCCCTACCCGAACCCCCGCCCCCCGGAGCCCGCCGCGCTGCTGGGCCTCCTGGAGGCGGCGTGGTGATCCGGCGGGACGGCGGCGTGGTGAGCCGGCGGGACGGGGGCGGCGGTCAGGGGCGGCCGGTGAGGTACCCGCCCATCGAGGTGAAGTAGTCGGTGGCCGGCATCTCCTCGCCGTTCTCGGTGCGGATCCGGGTGACGGCCAGCCCGTGGTTGCGTCCGGCGCGGGCGTCGGCCCCCGCGACGATCACCACGCCGTCGCCCTCGCGGTAGAAGACCCGCCCGGGCGTGCCGCCGTAGCGGCCCTCGGAGACGACGGCCGCCAGTACCTCCAGACGGCGGCCCCGGTGGTAGGTGAAGGCGCTCGGGTAGGGGGCCGACTGGGCGCGGACCAGGCGTTCGAGGTCCTCGGCCGGCCAGTTCCAGTCGATCCGGATGTCCTCCTCGGCCCGCTTGTGGAAGAAGCTGGCCCGGGAGCGGTCCTGCGGGGTGAACGCGGTCTGCCCGGAGGCGATCAGGTCCAGGGCGCCGGTGGTGACGGGGGCGATGAGGTCGACGGTCTTGTGGAAGAGGTCCGTCGCCGTGTCCTTCGGCCCGACCGGGACGGCGCGCTGGAGCACGATGTCACCGGCGTCGAGCTCCTCGTCCATCATGTGCGCGGTCACCCCGACCTCCTGCTCGCCGTTGATCAGCGCCCAGATCAGCGGGGAGAAGCCGGCGTACTTCGGCAGCAGCGAGTCGTGGACGTTCAGCGTCCCGTGGCGGGGGAGGCCGTAGATCCGCGGGGGGATCCAGGTGCGCCAGTTGTTGGCCACGATGATGTCCGGATCCGCCTCCTCGAGGCGGGCGAACAGCTCCTCGTCGTCGGGCCGGTTGCGGATGAGCACCGGGACGCCGTGCTGCTCGGCGAGGTCGGCGACGGAGTCGCTCCAGATCTTCTCGTAGGCGTGCTCGCTCCGGGGATGCGTGACCACCATGACCACGTCGTGTTCGGAGTCCAGGAGCGCTTGCAGGGTGCGGTGGCCCCAGGTCTGATAGCCGAACATGACGACCCGCATGGGGTTCCTCCTCTGGATCGGGACATGACCCGCGTCAGTAAAGCAAGGCTTACCTAAGGTTTCAACGGGCTCTATTTCAGGCCAAGTTGACGCGTTCCCGGCTGCGCAAATCCCGTCGGCCCATCGACAGTTCCATCAGATCAGGTTAGCTTTACCTAAGTTCTGTCCCGGGTGCCCCTGGCCCGCCCTGCCCGCGTACCCGGCCCTCTGTGGTCCCCCGCTCTTGCACACGCCTGACCAGCGACCGACCGAGCAAGAACCCGCACGATGGGAGTGACATGTCTCAGGCTCTTCCTGACGACGCACCACCGATCCACGACCTCATCGGAATCGGCTTCGGGCCGTCCAATGTGGCCATGGCCCTGGCACTCAGCGAGCACAACGCCGGCGTCGGCAGGCAGGGAGCGGTCACCGCTCACTTCTTCGAGCGGCAGCCGTGTTTCGGCTGGCACCGCGGCATGCTGATCGACGACGCGACCATGCAGGTCTCGTTCCTCAAGGACCTGGTGACCCTGCGCAACCCGGCCAGCGAGTACAGCTTCCTGTGCTATCTCCAGAGCAAGGGCCGGCTGATCGACTTCGTCAACCACAAGAACCTCTTCCCGTTACGGGTCGAGTTCCACGACTACTTCGAGTGGGCCGCGGCCAAGGTCGACGACATGGTCTCCTACGGCCACGAGGTCGTCGCCGTCACGCCGGTGGTGCGTGACGGGACCGTCGAGTACGTGGACGTCACGGCCCGCTCGGGCGACGAGACGGTCGTCCACCGTGCCCGCAACCTGGTCATCGGCACCGGACTGCGGCCCCAGATGCCCGACGGCGTCGAGCGCACGGACCGCATCTGGCACAACTCCGACCTGCTGTCCCGCGTCGAGACGCTGAGCGGCACCAGTCCCAGCCGCTTCATCGTCGTCGGCGCCGGGCAGAGCGCCGCCGAGAACGTGGCCTTCCTGCACCGGCGCTTCCCCGAGGCCGAGGTGTGCGCGGTCTTCTCCCGCTACGGCTACAGCCCGGCCGACGACAGCAGCTTCGCCAACCGGATCTTCGACCCGGCGGCGGTCGACGAGTACTACACCGCGCCGACCGACATCAAGCGGAAGCTGATGGGCTATCACGGCAACACCAACTACGCCGTGGTGGACATCGACCTGATCGACGACCTCTACCGGCAGTCGTACCAGGAGAAGGTGCTCGGCACCGAACGCCTGCGCTTCCTCAACGTCTCCCGGCTCACCGACGTCGTCCACACACCGGACCGGGTCCGCACCATGGTCGAGTCGCTGGTCACCGGCGAGAAGACGCCGCTGGACGCCGACGTCGTCGTCTACGCCACCGGCTACCGGCCCGCCGACGCCCTCGGCCTGCTCGGCGACGCCGCGGCCCACTGCCGCCTCGACACCGAGGGCCGTCCGCTCGTCGAACGCGACTACCGCGTGGTGACCACGCCCGACACCCGCTGCGGGATCTACCTCCAGGGCGGCACCGAGCACACCCACGGGATCACCTCCTCGCTGCTGTCGAACACCGCGATCCGGGTCGGCGAGATCCTCCAGTCGATCATCGACCGGGGGCGCAAGGCGGCCGGCGACGAGTCCCGCCAACTCGCGGGCGAGATCGGCACCCCCGGGTAGCCGGTCCGTCCGGCCCGGCGTGTACGGGCGGACCCGCCGGGCACGGCGGAGCGCTCCCGGGCGGGCCGCCGGCCCGTCCGGGGGCTCCGTACGCCAGGGCCGGAGCTCTCCGCCCGGTCCGGGCCGGCCCCGTCCGACGCGTCCGGGCCGGACGGGCGGCGCGCTCGGGGCCGGACGGGCAGCCCTCGCCGGGCCGGACGAGCGGGACGACACCCACCGCCACCGGCCGGCCCGCTTCCCGCACGACCGCCACCCCGCATCCCGCGCCGCACGACCGGTACCGGGTGCGCACCGGCGGCCCCGGGCCACCACCCGCACCACCGGCACGCGCACCACCGGCACACGCACCGCGCGCGCCCGCGCCGGCGCATCCCCCAGCACCCCACGCGAAAGGGCCAGTCGAACGATGCTTCACGCCGAGCCTGACCGGGCGGCAGCCGCCGGAACCCCTCTCACCGGCGGACAGGCGGGGATGTGGCTGGCCCAGCGGATCGAGCCGGACAGCGCGGCGCTCAACGTGTCGTTCACCCTCGAACTCCGCGGCCGTGCGGACCTCGGCCGGCTGGCCGACGCCGTCCGCACCGCCGTCGGCGAGGCCGAGTGCCTCCATGTGCGCGTCGGCGAGGCGGCGGACGGCACACCGACGCAATGGGCGGCCCCCGCACCGGTGGACGTCCCCGTCGTGGACCTGCGGGACGCGCCCGACCCGGCCGGTGCCGCACGCGCCTGGACGGAGGCCGAGCGCGACCGCCCCCTCGACCTCGCCGGTGAGCCCCCGCACGCCCACGCCCTGATCCGCGTCGCCGACGACCATGTCCTCTGGTACCAGCGCTACCACCACATCGCCGTCGACGGCGTGACCGTCGCCCTCGTCACCCGCCGCGCCGGCGAGCTCTACGGCAGCGGCACCGCGTCGGCCTCCGGCCCCGGCGCGCAGCCCGGCCCCGCCGAGGGCGCGGACGGCGGCACGGGCACCGGCACCGACACCGGCGCCCCCGCCCCCGCCCCCGAGCGGGCGCTCGCCCGGCTCGTGGCGGCCGAACGGGCCTACCGGGCCTCGCCGCAGCACGCCGCCGACCGGGCGTACTGGCACGAGCGGATGGCCGGCCGCCCCGAACCGGTGCGCCTCCTCGAACGCGGCCCGGGCCTCGTCGCCCGGCGGCTGCGGCGCACCCTGGAGACGACGCCCGGGCAGACCGCGCGGCTGCGGGCGGCGGCGGACTCCTGCGGGGTGCGCGTCTCCCGGCTGCTGGTCGCCGCCGTCGCCGCCTATCTCCACCGGGTGACCGGAGCCCACGACCTCGTCCTCGGCCTGCCCGTCACCACCCGGCGCGACCCGGCGACCGCGGCGGTGCCCGGCATGGTGTCCAACATCGTGCCCCTGCGCCTGGCCGTGCACGGCGGCACGACGGGGGCCGGACTCGCCGCCCAGGTCCAGGAGCGGATCGCCGAGGCGCTCACCCACAGCCGCTACCGCGCCGAGGACCTCGCCAAGGACCTCGGACTCGTCGAGGGCGTGGCCGAACTCGTCGGACCCACCGTCAACATCCTGCCCGGCACCGGCCGGCTGCCGTTCGGCGACCTCGACGGGGACCTGCGCTGCGAGTGGACCGGGCCCGTCAGCGACCTCGCCCTCACCGTCGGCGAGAGCGCGCACGGCACCCTGCGCATCGTCCTCGACGCCGACGCCGCCGTGTGCGACGCGGCGGCCCTCGACCGCCACCGCCGCGCCTTCGGCCTGCTCCTCGACGCCCTCGCCGACCGGCCCGCGCTCCCCGTCGGACGCGTCGACCTGACCACGGAGGAGGAACGGCACCGGCTGCTGGAGACGTTCGGCACCTCGCCCCGCGAAGTGCCCGAGCGCTCCTGGCCGGACGCCTTCGAGGACCAGGTCCGCCGCTCGCCCGACGCGGTCGCCCTGGTCTGCGAGGACACCGAGCTGACCTACGCCCACCTGGACGCGGAGGCCAACCGGCTGGCCCGGCTGCTGCGTGCGGAGGGTGTGCGGGACGAGGACGTCGTCGCCGTCGCGCTGCCCCGCTCGCCCCGGCTGGTGGTGGCGCTGCTCGCCGTGATGAAGGCGGGGGCCGCCTATCTGCCCCTGGACGCCGACCACCCGCGGGACCGGATCGCCCACATGCTCGCCGACTCCGGGGCGCGGACGGTGCTCACGGACCTCGGCACGGCCGGCGACCTGCCCGAGGCGCCCGGGGTTCGCCGGATCGTGCTCGACGACCCGGCGACCGGCGCCGCGCTCGCCGCGGGGGACCCCGCCCCGCTCGGCCTCGACGTGCCCCTCGGCCGCGCCGCGTACGTCATCTACACCTCGGGCTCCACCGGCCGGCCCAAGGGCGTGGTCGTCCCCCACGACGGCGTGGGCAGCCTGATCGCCACGGCCACCGACCGGATCGGTGTGGGGCCGGACAGCCGGATCGTGCAGTTCGCCTCGGTCGGCTTCGACGTCACCGTCTGGGACCTGATCATGTCGCTGTGCGTCGGCGGCCGGCTCGTCCTCGTGCCCGCCGCGCGGCGCGTCGCCGGGCCCGCCCTCACCACGTACATCGAGCGCCACCGCGCCACCCACATGATCCTGCCGCCCTCGCTCGTCTCCGCGCTCCCGCCGGAGTGCGAACTGCCCGAGGGCGCCGTGCTGGTGGTCGGCACCGAGGCCGTGCCGGCCGAACTGGTCGCCCGCTGGGCGGGGCGGCTGCGCATCGTGGTCGCCTACGGGCTCACCGAGGCGAGCGTCAACTCCACGCTCTGGGCCGCCGAGCCGGACCGCCCCGGCCCCGCGCCCATCGGGCGGCCCGATCCCAACACCCGCTGCCGGGTGCTCGACGCCGCGCTGCGGCCGGTGCCCGCCGGAGTCGAGGGCGAGCTGTACGTGGCCGGGCGCGGACTGGCGCGCGGCTACCTGGGCCGCCCGGGGCTGACCGCCGAGCGCTTCGTCGCCGACCCCTACGGGCCGCCCGGCGAGCGGATGTACCGGACGGGCGACCGGGTGCGGTGGGGAGCCGACGGGAACCTGGACTTCCTGGGCCGGGCCGACGGCCAGATCAAGATCCGCGGCCATCGCATCGAACCGGGCGAGATCGAGAGCGTGTTCATGGCCTGCCCGGGGATTGCCCAGGCGGCCGTGCTGGTCCGCGAGGACCACCGCGGGATCCGGCGGCTCGTGGCCTACCTCGTCCCGGACGGCGGTGACCGCGCCGGCGAGGCCGTGGCCGAGGCGCGGGGCAGGGCCGCCCGCGCCCTGCCGGAGGCCATGGTCCCGTCGGCCGTGGTCGCGCTCGACGGCCCGCTGCCGCTCACCCCCAACGGCAAGCTCGACACCCGCGCGCTGCCCGAGCCCCGCTGGACCGCCCAGGGCGGCTCCGCCGCGCCCACCACCCCGGCCGAGGCGCTGCTCGCCGGACTGTTCGCCGACGTCCTCGGGCTGGAATCGGTGGGTGTCCACGACAGCTTCTTCGAGCTGGGCGGCGACAGCATCGTCGCGATCCAGCTCGTCACCAGGGCCCGCGCCGAAGGACTCACCGTCAGCCCGCGCGACGTCTTCCGCCTCCGCACGGTCGCGGCCCTCGCCGCGCCCGCCGCCGAGCGGCAGTCCGCCCGCGTGCCCGAGGCGTTCGCCCTGGTGGCGATGACGGCCGGGGAGCGGGCACGGACCGGGGCAGGGCTCGGGGAACTGTACGACGTCCTCCCCGCCACCCCGCTCCAGGAAGGCTTCTGCTTCCACGCCGCCGTGGACGAGGGCGGCGCCGACGGCTACACCGTGCAGGACGTCCTCGAACTCTCCGGCGACGTCGACGCGGAGGCGCTGCGTGCCGCCGCGGGCCGGCTGCTCGACCGTCACCCCCTGCTGCGCGCCTGCTTCCGCCGCGACCCGGGCGGCCGCACCGTGCAGGTCGTCCCCGCGCGCGTCACCCTGCCCTGGAGCACTCACGACCTGTCCGGCACGGACGGGGCGGCCGTCGAGGAGATCGCCGCCGCCGAACGGGCGGCCGGCTTCGACCTCGGCACCCCGCCGCTGATCCGCGCCGCGCTCGTCCGGCTGTCGGCCGAGCGCTCCCTGCTGGTGCTCACCCTCCACCACATCGTCGCCGACGGCTGGTCCCTCGCCCTGCTCCTGCGCGAACTCCTCGACGGCTACCGCCCCGGCACCCCGGCGCCCGCCGCCGCCCCCGACACCGCCTACCGCGCCCATGCGGCCTGGCTGGCCGGGCGGGACCGCGAACAGGCCCGGCGCGCCTGGGCCGAGGCGCTGGCCGGGTACGACCCGGGCGCGGCCCGGCTCCCGGTGCGTCCCGCCGCGGGCGAGGAGCGGGGCTCGGTCACCGTGACCCTCGGCGCGGCGGAGACCTCCGCGCTGACCGGGCGGCTGCGCACGCTCGGACTGACCCCGGCGACCGCCGTCCAGGGCGGCTTCGCGCTGCTGGTCTCGGACCTCACGGGCGGCTACGACACCGTCGTCGGCCTCACGGTCTCCGGACGGCAGGCGCCCGTGGACGGTGTGGGCACGCTCGTCGGCCTGGTCGCCAACACCGTCCCCGCGCGCCTGACATGGCGTCCCGAGCAGCCCCTCGCCGAGGTCCTCGCCCGCTTCCAGGAGCAGCAGGCGGACCTGCTGGACCACCAGTACCTGGGCCTCGCCGACATCCAGCGGGCCGCGGGCCGGGGCGAGCTGTTCGAGGCGTTCGCCGTGGTCGAGAACCAGCCCGCGGCCGGCGAACCGGCCGATCCCCGGGGACTGGTCCGCCTCACCGGATCGCACGTCCGCGACGCCGTCCACTACCCGCTCGCCCTCACCGTGGTGCCCGGCGAACGCCTGGAGTTCACCCTGGAGCACGACCCGGCCCGGCTGGACGCGCGGGCCGCGCGGCGCCTCGCCGCCCGGCTGTCCGCGCTGCTCGGGCAGCTCGCCGCCGACCCCGCCGTGCCGGCCGGCCGGCTCGCCGCGCAGAGCGCCGGCGAGCGGCGCGACACCCTCGCCCTGCTCGCCGGGCCCGTCGGCCCGGCGGCCGACGGCACCCTGCACGAGGCGTTCGCCGCCCAGGCCCGCCGCACCCCCGGCGCCACCGCGCTCGTCACGGGCGGCGCGGCGACCTCCTACGCCGAACTGGACACCAGGGCACGGGCGCTGGCCCGGATGCTCGCCGCCCGCGGCGCGGGGCCCGGGGCCGTCGTCGCCGTCGCGGTGCCCCGCTCGGCGGCCACCGTGGCCGCCCTGCTCGCCGTCCTGCGGACCGGCGCCGCCTTCCTCCCGCTCGACGACCGGCACCCCGCCGACCGGCTCCGCCGGATGCTCACCGATTCCGGCGCCCGCACCGTCGTGACCACCGAGGACGCCCTCGCCCGGCTGCCGCGCACCGAGGGCGTCACCACGGTGCTGCTCGGCCGTGACGAGACGCCCCAGCCCCACGACGCGCCGCCCCTGCCGCCCGCCGATCCCGACAGCGCCGCCTACCTGATGTACACCTCCGGGTCCACCGGCCTCCCCAAGGGGGTGACCGTGTCCCACCGCGCCCTGATCGCCCAGCTCACCTGGACGGCGGGCCACTTCGGCTTCGGCCCCGGCGACCGGACGCTGCACCAGTACGCTGCCGGTTTCGACCCCGCCCTCCAGGAGGTCTTCGTCCCGCTGCTCACCGGCGGCACCGTCGTCGTCGCCGAACCGGACGGACAGCGCGACCCCGGCTACCTCGCCGGGCTGATCCGCTCCGAACGGGTCACCACCGTCGACCTGGTGCCCAGCCTCTACGCGGCGCTGCTCGCCGAGGACGTGCCGGGCGGACCCTGGTGGACGAGCCTGCGCCGGGCCTTCAGCGGGGGAGAGGCGCTGCCCGCGCCGCTGGCCCGCCGCTGGCACGAGCGCACCGGTGTGCCGCTGTTCAACGTCTACGGGCCGACCGAGGCGGTTATCCAGGTCACCTCCGCCCAGGCGGCCCCCGGGAGCGGCGACGGGGGCACGGTCCCCGTCGGACGCCCGGCGGCGGGCACCCGGCTCTACGTCCTCGACCGCCATCTGCGCCCGGTCGCCGCCGGCGAGACCGGTGAACTCCACATCGCGGGCGCCCAGCTCGCCCAGGGCTACCACGGCCTCGCGGCCCGTACCGCGGAGCGCTTCGTCGCCGACCCGTTCGGCGGCCCGGGGGAGCGGATGTACCGCACCGGTGACCTCGTCCGGTACGACGAGGACGGCGTGCTCACGTACCTCGGCCGCACCGACCAGCAGATCAAGATCAGGGGGAACCGGGTGGAACCGGGCGAGATCGAGGCACGGCTGCGCGACGAGGCGTCGGTCGCCGACGCGGTGGTCGTGGCCCGCGACGACGAGCGCGGCGTCCGCCGCCTCGTCGCCTACGCCGTCCCCGTGCCCGGCGCGGCACCCGACCCCGACGCGCTGCGGGAGGCGCTGGCCGCCGCCCTGCCCGCGCCCATGGTGCCCGGGCACGTGGTGCTGCTGGACGCCCTGCCGCTCACCCCCGGCGGGAAGACCGACCCGGCCGCGCTCCCCGCCCCCGAGCCGCGCCGGACCGGCGCCGCCGCGTCCCGCCGGCCCGGCCGCGACACGGCCGAGCGGCTCCGCGCCGTCTTCGCCGAGGTCCTCGGCGTCGACGAGGTCGCACCCGACGAGGACTTCTTCATGCTCGGCGGCGACAGCATCATGGCCATGACCCTGTCCGGGCGCGCCCGCGCGGCCGGACTCCCCGTCAGCCCCCGGGACGTCTTCGCGCACCGCACGCCCGCCGCCCTGGCCGCCCTCCTCGGGGACACCGGCGGCGATGCGGCACCGCCCGAGCCCACCGGGGACGGCGACGGCATCGGCGACGTGCCGCTGCTGCCGATCGTCCACCAGCTCCGCGAGGACGGCGGCCCGATCGGCCGCTTCAGCCTCCCGATGCTGCTCCAGACCCCCGCCGGCGCGGACACCGGCAGCCTCGCCGCCGTGCTCCAGGCCGTGCTCGACCACCACGACGGCCTCCGCCTGGTGCTCACCCGCATGGACCTGGGGCCGGCGGTCCCCGCCCTGTGGTCGGCGCGCACCCTGCCCGCCGGCTCCGCCGACGCGGCCTCGCTGCTGCGCCGCGCCGACGCGCGCGGCCTCGACGGCACGGCGCTGCGCGCCCTCGTCGCCGAGGAGTCCGACGCGGCGGCCGGCCGGCTCGACCCCGACGCCGGCACCATGCTCCAGGCCGTGTGGTGCGACGCGGGCCCGGACCGGCCCGGCCGGCTGGTGCTCGCCGTCCACCACCTGGTCGTCGACGGGGTGTCCTGGCGGGTGCTGCTCGAGGACCTCGCGACGGCCTGGACGGCCGTCGCCGCGGGCGAGCGGCCCGCCCTGCCGCCGGTGCCCACCTCGCTGCGCCGCCACGCCCGCCAGGTCGCCGAGGCCGCCGTCTCACCGCTGCGGCAGGCCGAACTCCCGCACTGGGCCGCCACGCTGGCCCCCGGCGCCGACCTCGTGCCGGGCGCCGCCCGCACCGGCACCGCCGGTGCCTGCCGCGAGTTCACCGTCGCCCTGCCGCCCGCCACGACCCGCGCACTGCTCACCACGGTGCCCGCCGCGACCGGCTCCGACGTCACCGAGGTGCTGCTCGCGGCGCTGCGCCTCGCCGTGTCCCGCGCCCGTACCGGCGCGGACACGGACCTCCTCGTCGACGTCGAACGCCACGGCCGCGACGGCACGGACGCCGACCTGACCCGCACCGTGGGCTGGCTGACCGGCCTCCACCCGGTGCGCCTGCCCGCCGCCGACGACCCGCTCGGCGCCCTCGACGGCGTCCGCCAGGCCGTGCGCTCGGCCCCCGACTCCGGCGCCGGATACGGCATGCTGCGCCACCTCAACCCGCAACTGGCCCCCGTCTTCGCCCGGTTGTCCGAGGCTCAGGTGCTGTTCCACTACTTCGGCAGGATCGAGGCGGGCACCGGCCGGGACTGGTCACCGGCGCCCGAGGCGGACGCCCTGTCCGGGGAGCCGGACGCGGACCTGGCCGCGCCCTACGCGCTCCAGGTCAACGCCCTGTGCGCGGACACCCCCGAAGGGCCCGTGCTGCGCGCGGCCTGGACCTGGACGGGGGAGGGCCCGCTCACCGAGGACGAGGTGCGCCGGCTGGCCGGCGGCTGGACCGCCGCGCTGGGCGAACTCGCCGCCCGCACCGCGGAGGCGGGCGCCGCCGCGACGGCGGCCCCCGCGGCCCCGGACACCGCCCCCGTCGACACGGAGCTCAGCGGCCTCGGTCCCGAGGAGGCCGCCGCCGTCGTCCGGCTGAGCCCGTTCCCGGTGACCGCCGTGTGGCCGCTCTCCCCGCTCCAGGAGGGCATCCACTTCCACGCCAGCTACGACACCTCCGCCCTGGACGTCTACACGGCCCTGGACACCTTCGACTTCGGCCACCGGCTCGACGCCGGCCGGCTGCGGGCCGCCGTCGCCGCGCTGCTGCGCCGGCACGCCGGACTGCGGACCGGCATCACCGCCGACGGACTGCCGGGCCCCGTGCAGTTCGTGTGCGCCGCCGGCGCCGTGCCCGTACCGCTGGCCGAGGTGGACCTCACCCACCTCGACGACACCGCACGGCGGGCCCGGCTCGCCTCGATCGCCGACGCCGCCCGCGTCGAACGCTTCGACCTCGCCGCGCCCCCGCTGTTCCGTCTCACCCTGATCCGCCTCACCCCCGGCACCGACCGGCTGATGCTCCGCCACCACCTGGTGGCCTGGGACGGCTGGTCCCAGTCCCTCTTCCTGCGTGAACTGCTGGAGCTGTACGCCTCCGGCGGCGACGACCGGGCCCTGCCCGTCCCCGGCGGCTACCGCGACTACCTGAGCTGGCTGGGCCGCCGCGACCCGGCCACCGCGCGGCGGGCATGGCGCGAGGCGCTCGCCGGGCTCGCCGAGCCGACCCTGGTGGCCCGCGACCCGGGCGGCGAGCCCACCATCCCGCACCGGTGCGATACCGAGCTCCCCGCCGGGCTCGGCGACCGGCTGCGCGCCCGGGCGCGCGAACTCGGCGTCACGCCCAACGCGGTGCTGTCGGCCGCCTGGGCCCTCGTGCTCTCCGCGACCGTGGGGCGCGCCGACATCGTCTTCGGCGCCACCGTCGCCGGGCGGCCGCACGACGTCCCCGGCTCCGACACCGCGATCGGCATGTTCCTCAACACCGTTCCCCAGCGGGTCGCCCTCGACCCGGCCGAGACGGCCGGCGATCTGCTGCGCCGGCTGCACGGCGAACGGGTCGCGCTGATGGACCACGAGTACCTGGGGCTCGCCGAACTCCAGCGCGAGGGCGGCCACCCCACGCTCTTCGACACCCTGTACGTGCTCCAGAACTTCGCCGACGACCGGGCCCTGACGGAGCTGACCGAGCGGCACGGCATCACCGGGATCGGCAGCGTGGACGCCACCCACTACCCGATGACCCTGATCGTGGCCCCCGGCGACGTGGTCCGCGTCAAACTGGAGTACCGGCCCGACCTCGTCAGCGACGGGACCGCCCGTGCCACGCTGGACCGGTTCACCGCCCTGGTGGACCGGCTGACCGCGGACCCGGCCGCACGTGTCGGCTCGCTGGACCTGCTGCTGCCCGGCGAACGGCGCGCGCTCGCCGGCCGGTCGGCGGCCAGCCGGGCCCCCGTCCCCGACGAGACCGTCGCCGACATGCTCGCCGCCCAGGCCGCCAGGACACCGGAGGAGACCGCCCTCGTCTTCGGCGGACAGCGGCTCGGCTACGCCGAACTGGACGCACGGATCAACCGGCTCGCCCGGCTGCTGCTCGCCCGGGGCGCGGGCCCCGAGAAGGCGGTCGCCCTCGCCCTGCCGCGGTCCGTCGAGACCGTCGTCGCCCTCTTCGCGGTCCTGCGCACGGGCGCCGCCTACCTGCCGCTCGACCTCGACCACCCCGCCGACCGGCTGCGTCTGATGATCGAGGACACCGGGCCGCTGTGCCTGCTGACGACGACGGCCGTCGCCCCCGGCCTCCGGGGCGACGGCGGCCCGCTCGCCGAGGAGATCCCGCTCGACGGCACCGCCGTCCTCGCGGCCCTCGCCGCCCTGCCGGACGGGCCGCTCGCCGACGCCGAGCGGCCCGCCTTCGCCCCCGGTGTGCCGGACCGGCTGGAGCACCCCGCCTACATCATCTACACCTCCGGCTCGACGGGCCGGCCCAAGGGAGTCGTCACGCCCTACCGGGGCCTGACGAACATGCAGCTCAACCACCAGAAGGAGATCTTCGACCCGGCCATCGCGTCGGCCGGCGGACGCCGGCTGCGGATCGCCCACACCGTCTCCTTCGCCTTCGACATGTCGTGGGAGGAACTGCTCTGGCTCGTCGAGGGCCACGAGGTGCACATCTGCGACGAGGAACTGCGCCGCGACGCCGCCGCGCTGGTCGCGTACTGCGACCGGCACCGGGTGGACGTCGTCAACGTCACCCCCACCTACGCCCAGTTGCTGATCGAGGAGGGCCTCCTCGACCGGGGCGAGCCGGCGGCGGGCACCCCGGGCGGGCACCGTCCCGCCCTGGTGCTGCTCGGCGGCGAGGCCGTCTCCGACACCGTGTGGAGCAGACTGCGCGACACCCCCGGCACCTACGGCTACAACCTCTACGGCCCGACCGAGTACACGATCAACACCCTCGGCGGCTCCACCGCGGACAGCGGCACACCGACGGTCGGCACCGCCATCCGCAACACCCGCGCACACGTCCTCGACCCGATGCTCCGCCCCGTCCCCGCGGGCTGCCCCGGGGAGCTGTACATCGCCGGCACCGGCCTCGCCCGCGGCTACCACGACCGGCCCGGCCTGACCGCCGAACGCTTCGTCGCCGACCCGTTCGGCGAGCCCGGCGAGCGGATGTACCGCACGGGCGACCTGGTCAGGCAACGCCCCGACGGCCAGATCGACTTCCTCGGCCGCACCGACGACCAGGTCAAGATCCGCGGCTACCGCGTCGAGCTGGGCGAGATCTCCACCGCCCTCGCCGCCCACCCCGGCGTCGCCCACGCCGCCGTCGTCGTGGACACGGCCGCCGAGACCAGGCGGCTGGTCGGCTACGTCGTCCCCGAGGACCCCGCCGCCGACGCGACGGCCCTCACGGCCGCCGTGCGCGACCACCTGAAGGCGCTGCTCCCCGACTACATGGTCCCCGCCGCCCTCGTCACGGCCCCCACCCTGCCGCTCACCGTCAACGGCAAACTCGACGTGCAGGCCCTGCCCGCACCCGAGTTCGCCCCGGCGAGCGCGGGCCGCGCCCCGCGCACCCCGGCCGAGGAGGTGCTCTGCGCCCTCTTCGCCGACGTCCTGTCCCTGCCCGAGGGGAGCGTCGGCACCGACGCCGGCTTCTTCGACCTCGGCGGCCACTCCCTGCTCGCCACCCGGCTGATCGGCCGGGCCCGCACCCTGCTCGGCGCCGACCTGGCGATCCGGGACCTGTTCGAGGCGCCCACCGTCGCCGCGCTCGCCCGGCGCGTCTCCCCGGGCGACGCCTCCCGCCCCGCGCTCGTGCCCGTCCGGCGGCCGGACGAACTGCCCCTGTCCCACGCCCAGCAGCGCCTGTGGGTCGTGCAGCAGATCGAGTGCACCTCCGCCGCGTACAACTTCCCCCTCGTCATGCGGCTGCGGGGCCCGCTGGACACCGCCGCCCTCACCGGCGCCCTCGCCGATGTGACCGCCCGCCACGAGGCGCTGCGCACCGTCTTCGGGGAACGCGACGGCCGGGTCCACCAGCGGGTGCTGCCGGCCGAGGACGCGCGGCCCGTGGTCGAGCACGTCGACGGCGCCGGGCGGGACCTCGGCGCGCTGGTCGACGACGCCGTCGCCCGGCCCTTCGACCTGCGCGCCGAACTGCCGCTGCGCGCCACGGTCGTGGAACTCGCCCCCGAGGACCATGTGGTGATCCTGCTGCTGCACCACATCACCACCGACGAGTGGTCGGACCGGCCCTTCCTGCGCGACCTGGCCACCGCCTACGCCGCACGCCGCGCGGGCGGGGCCCCCGCCTGGCAGCCGCTGCCCGTCCAGTACGCCGACTACGCCCTGTGGCAGCAGCGCCTCCTCGGCGACCCGGCGGACCCGTCGAGCCGGGCCGCCCGGCAGCTCGCCTTCTGGCGCACCGCCCTCGACGGCGCTCCCGAGGAGATCGAACTCCCCACCGACCGGCCCCGGCCCGCCCGGCCCGCGTTCACCGGAGCCGAACTCGACGTGCGCATCGGCGAGGACACCCACCGCGGCCTGCGGCGGCTCGCCCGCGAGAGCGGCGCCAGCATGTTCATGGTCACCCACGCCGTGGTCGCCGCCCTGCTGCACCGCCTCGGGGCCGGCACCGACATCCCGCTGGGCGCGCCGATCGCCGGCCGCGGCGACGAGGCGCTCGACGACCTCGTCGGCTTCTTCGTCAACACCCTGGTGCTGCGCGCCGACCTCGCCGGCGATCCCTCCTTCACCGAGCTGCTGGCCCGGGTCCGCGACGCCGACCTCGCCGCGTTCTCGCACGCCGACGTGCCCTTCGAGTCCGTCGTCGAAGCCCTCAACCCGACGCGCTCGCTCGCCCGCAACCCGCTCTTCCAGGTGATGGTCGGCCACCACACCCGCACCGGCGACGCGGCCGCGCTGCCCGGACTCGCCGTCGAGGACGTGCCGTTCCGCATCCGGTCCGCCAAGTTCGACCTCGTCTTCAGCTTCACCGAGCACCACCCGGGGGACGGCGGCCCCGGCTCCCTGAGCTGCCGGCTGGAGTACGCGACCGAGCTGTTCGACCGGGACACCGCCGAACGGATCGGCGACCGGCTCCGGCGCCTGGCCGCCGCGCTTGCCGCGGAGCCCGGCCGACCCCTCTCCCGGGCCGGGATCCTCGCACCCGGCGAACGCGACCAGGTGCTCACGGAGTTCAACGCCACCGCCCGCCCGGTCGACGAGGCCCCGCTGCCCGCCCTCTTCGCGGCACGCGCGGCGGAGCAGCCCGGCGCGGTCGCCGTCGTCGAGCGCTCCGGGCAGCTCGACTACGCGGAGCTCGACGCCCGCTCCAACCGGATCGCCCGGCTGCTCGCCGATCGCGGCGTGGGCGCCGAGGACATCGTGGGCGTGGCCGTGCCCCGGTCCGCCGACATGATCGCGACCGTCCTCGCCGTCCTCAAGCTCGGCGCCGCGTTCCTGCCGCTCGACCTGGTCCACCCGGCCGACCGGCTGGCCTGGATGATCGGCGACAGCGGGGCCGCGCTCGTCGTCGCCACCGAACAGGTCGCCGGGAAGATCCCCGCCGTGGCCGGCACCCCCGTCGTGCTGCTCGACGCGCCCGGGACACGGGACGCGCTCGGCGCCCTGTCCGCGGCGGCGCCGGGGACAGGGCCGATCGCGCTCGACCAGACGGCCTACGTCATCTACACCTCCGGCTCCACCGGCCGGCCCAAGGGCGTGGCCGTGCCGCACGAGGGCATCGCCAGCCTCGTCGCCACCGCCGTCGACCGGATGGGGCTGCGCCCGGACAGCAGGGTGCTCCAGTTCGCCTCCGTCGGCTTCGACGTCTTCGTCTTCGAACTCGTGATGGCGCTGTGCCACGGCGGCGGTCTCGTCCTCGTCCCCGACGAGGCACGCGTCGCCGGGCCCGCCCTCACCGACTTCCTCGCCGCACAGCGCGTCACCCACATGATCCTGCCGCCGTCCCTGGTCTCCGCGCTGCCCGCGGGCTGCGAACTGCCCGCGGGATCGACGGTCCTGGTCGGCACCGAGACCGTGCCGCCGGACCTCTTCACCCGCTTCGCGACCGCCGACCTGATCTGCGCGTACGGGCTCACCGAGGCCACCGTCAACTCCACGCTGTGGCACGCCCGGGAGGCCGGCGCCCGGCCCGCCGGCCGCGTCCCCATCGGCCGCCCCGACCCCAACACCGTCTGCTACGTGCTCGACGAGGCCCTGCGCCCCGTCCCGCCCGGCGTCGTCGGGGAGCTCTACGTCGCCGGGCGCGGCCTCGCCCGCGGCTACCTCGGCAGGACCGCGCTCACCGCCGAACGGTTCGTCGCCGACCCGTACGGGCCCCCCGGCGGGCGGATGTACCGCACCGGGGACCGGGCCCGCTGGCGCACGGACGGCAACCTCGACTTCCTCGGCCGCGTCGACGACCAGGTGAAGATCCGCGGCTTCCGCGTCGAACTCGGCGAGATCGAGGCCGCGCTCGCCGCCCACCCGGCCGTCGCCCAGGCCGCCGTGGTGCCCGAACGCGACGGCGACATCGTCCGCCTCGTCGCCTACACCGTCGCCGACCGCGGGCCCGGCGACGGCGGGACCCCGGCCGACGCGCAGGAACTGCGCGCCCACGCGGCCGGGCTGCTGCCCGAGTACATGGTGCCGGCGCTGGTCGTCGCCCTGGACGGCCCGCTCCCGCTGACACCCAACGGCAAGCTGGACCGCAAGGCCCTGCCCGCACCCGACTGGGCGGCCCTCACCGGCGCCGACCGCCCCGCCACCGCCACCGAACAGCGCCTGGCGGCGCTCTTCGGCGAGATCCTGCGACTCCCCGACGTCGGCGCCCACGACAACTTCTTCGCCCTCGGCGGCCATTCGATGGCGGTGATGCGGCTGCTCGCCCGGATCCGCACCGAGTTCGGCGCCGAACTCGCCGTCCGGGACGTCTTCGACGCCCCGACCGTGGCCCGGATCGCCGCCGCGCTCGACACGGCCGCCACCGCCCGGCCCGCGCTCCGTCCCTCCGGCGACCGCCGGCCGCCGGGCGCCGACCTGCCCGCGGCCCCGACGCAGCGGTGGCCGTGGACGTCCTGGCACCGCCACCCCGCCCACGACCACGCCCTGGTGCTGCGCGCCCCCGGCGGAGGATTCGACACCGGGGCGCTCACCGCGGCCGTGGCCGACCTCGTCGCCCGCCACGAACCCCTGCGCACCGCCCTCACCCCCGACGCGGCCGGCGCCCCGCGGCAGCGCCCCGCGGCGCCGCCCGTGCTGGAGCACGAGAACTGCCCCGACCCCGACGCCCGCATCCGTGAACTCGCCGCCGGCACGACGGACCCGTCCCGCCGGGCGCCCTTCGCGGCCCGGCTGCTCACCGGGCCGGACGGCGCCCAGTCCCTGCTGCTGACCGCGCACCACCTCGCCGTGGACGAATGGTCGGTCGTACCGCTCTTCCGCGACCTCACCACCGCCTACACCGCGCGAGCCGCGGGCGGCCCGCCCGCCTGGGCGCCGCTGCCGGTGACCTACACCGACTGGACCGCCTGGGCGCACGAGGTCCTCGGCGATCCTGCCGACCCCGGCAGCACCGGCGCGCGCCAGCTCGCCTGGTGGCGGGAGACCCTGCGGGACGTGCCCGGGCGCATCGGTCTGCCGACCGGGCCCGCCCGCGCCGACGGCCCCGGCGACCCGCACCCCTTCGTCCTCGACGAGGAACTGCACGGGGCCGTCGACCGGCTCGCCCACGCCACCGGCACCAGCATGTTCATGGTCCTGCACGCCGCCCTGTCCGCGCTGCTCACCGCACACGGCGCGGGCACCGACCTGCCCGTCGGCACCATGGTCGCGGGCCGGCACGACGAACGGCTGGGCGATCTGGTCGGCTGCTTCCTCGGCACCGTGGTCCTGCGCACCGACACCGACGGCGACCCGAGCTTCGCCCGGCTGCTGGAACGCGTCCGCGAGACCACCCTCGGCGCCCTGGACCACCAGGACGTCCCCTTCGACGAGGTCGTCCGGGCGACCGGCCTGCCCCCCGAGGGGCCGCAGGTCCTGCTGATCCACCACGAGCAGGCCGACCTGGCCGAACTGGAGGGCGGCGCGGGCACGTTCCACGCCGTGCCCACGGGCGGGCCCAAGGCGGAACTGGTCCTCGGCTTCTACGAGCCGCGCGGCACCGGACCGGTCTCCTGCGAACTCCACGGCCCGCACGACGCCCCGCGGCTCGCGGCGGAGTTCGTGGCACTGCTGCGGCGCGCCGTGGACGCCCCCGGCCGACCGCTGTCCGAACTGTCCGTCACCACCACACCGAGGAGCGACGACGCATGAGCACCGGCACCCCCAACCCGTTCGAGGACCCGCAGGGCCGGTTCCTGGTCCTCGTCAACGACGAGAACCAGCACTCCCTGTGGCCCTCCTTCGCCGAGATCCCGGCCGGCTGGCGCACCGTGTTCGGCGAGGACACGCGTGAGGCGTGCCTGGCGTACGTGGAGAGCCACTGGACGGACCTGCGGCCCGCGAGCCTGATCGCCCGCATGTCCTGACGGCCGCGGGTAACGTCGCCCGGGTGCCCGACGATCCGACGCCACCCGGGAGACGCCGATGACGACCGTGCCGCGCGACACCCCCTGTACGAACCGGGAGCGGGGGGTGGCGGCATGAGCGCGGAGCCCGTCGCCCTCACCCCCGTCGGGCGGGTGGTCGGGGGCCGCGCCGAGGCCGTCGAGGACGGCTGGGGCGACGTCCGGGCCGTGATCCGCCTGGACGACGCCTTCCGCGAGGAGTCGCCGGTGCTCGGGCTGGAGCACTTCTCGCACCTGGAGGTCGTCTTCGTCTTCGACCGGATCGACCCCGGCGCCGTGCGCACCGGCCCCATCCCGCCGCGCGGGCAGCCGGACGGCGCGCCGGTGGGCGTCTTCGCCCACCGGGGGCCGTACCGGCCCAACCGCCTCGGCGTCTCGCGGTGCCGGCTGCTCCGGGTCGACGGGCTCGACCTGCACGTCACGGGCCTGGACGCGCTCTCCGGCTCGCCGGTGCTCGACATCAAGCCGTACATGGCGGAGTTCGCGCCGGCCGAGGACGTCACCCAGCCCGCGTGGAGCACCCGGCTGATGAGCCGCTACTACTGACCCGCCGCCCCCCGCCCGCCCCGCACCCGCCGCTCCCGGGGGCGGGCGGGATCACGGTTCGGCGGGAGGCTCCGGCGTACCCCGGCCGGCCGACCACGCCGCCCACAGCGCCGCGTAGCGCCCGCCCGCCGCCAGCAGCTCCGCATGGGTGCCCGTCTCCACGACCCGGCCCTCGTCGAGCACGACGATCCTGTCCGCGGTGGCCGCCTGGGGGAGCCGGTGGGCGACGAGCAGCCCCGTACGGCCCTGGAGCGCGCTGTTCGCCGCGCTCTCCAGCACCCGCGCCCCCGCGCTGCCCGCGTCGGCGGTCGCCTCGTCCAGGATCGCGACGGGGAGGCCCGCGAGCACCAGCCGGGCCAGCGCGAGCTGCTGCGCCTGGGTCACCGTCAGCCGGTGCCCGCCCTCGCCGACGACCGTCGCCGTCCCCTCCGGCAGCGCCTCGGCCCACTCCAGCGCCCCGACCCGCGCCAGCGCGTCCCGCACCTCGGCCCCGGACGCACCGGGCCGCGCCAGCCGCAGGTCGTCGGCGAGCGGGCCGGCGAAGACATGGACCTCCTGGCTGATCAGCGTCACGGCTTGCCGCACACCGGCGGGCCCCAGCTCCCGGGTGTCCACACCGCCCAGCACGATCACCCCGCCCGACGGCTCGTGCACCCCGGCGATCAGCTTCGCCAGCGTCGTCTTGCCGGCCCCGCTCGCCCCGACCAGGGCGACCCGCTCCCCGCTGCGCACCTCCAGGTCCACCTCGTGCAGCACCGGGTGCCCGGGGGTGTAGGCGTGGCTGAGCGCGCCGACCTTGACGGAGCCGTCGACCGGCACGGCCCGCCCGTCCGGCGCGCGTTCGGCCGGCAGCCGCGACACACCGACGAGCCGGGCGAGCGAGGCGCCCGCGGACTGGGCCTCGTCGATCAGGAAGAGCGCGGCGTTCAGGGGGTTGAAGAGGCCGTGGAAGTAGAGCGCCGCCGCCGTCGCGGTGCCGATGCTCACGGAGTCGGCGCGCACCAGCAGGAAGCCGGTGGCCAGCACCGAGGTCAGCCCGACGAACTCGGCCGCGTTGAGCCGGGAGAAGAACCCCGAGACGAGCCTGCTGCCGCGCAGCGCGAGCCCGACGGCCGTGTCGGACCGCTCCCGCAGCAGCCCGGCGTGCGCGTCGCCCAGCCGGAACGCCCGCACGGTGCGCACCCCGCCGATGCTGTCCAGCAACTGGTGCTGGAGGGCCCCCGCCGCCACCCGGTGCGCCGCGTACACGCGTCCGGCGCGCGGGATGTACCAGCGCACCGTGAGCACGTGGACCGGCACCACGGGGAGCACGGCGAGCAGGAACCGCCAGTCCAGCACGGCGAGTCCGGCCGTCGTCAGCACGATGGTGAGGAGCGCGCCGCTGAACTCGGGGAGTGCCTGGCGCACCGCCTTCGTCGTCACCGTCACGTCGCCGGTCACCCGCGAGGTCAGATCGCCCGAGCCGGCGTGCTCGACCCGGTCGAGCGGCAGGTGCAGGGCCCGGGCGACGAACTTCTCGCGCAGGCCGGCGAGGACGGTCTCGCCGAGCCGCGCGACGAGCGCGTTGCCGACCGCGGTCAGGGCGCCCCGGGCCACGGCGACGGCGAGCAGCAGGATCATCGGCACCGTCAGCGCGGCGGTGCCGCGCCGGTCGACGACCAGGTCCACGATCCGGCCGAGCAGCGGGGCGGTCAGCAGCCCGACCGCCGTGCCGGCGACCAGCACGACCGCCGCCGACACGGCCAGCAGCCGGTGCCCGCGCAGCAGCTCCCGCAGCGCCGCCAGGGTCTGGCGGGCCGTCGCGGTGGGCAGCAGCTCCCGCCCGGGCGGATCCGCCCGGGGTGCGGCCTCCTCGGTCATCGTTCCTCCTGCGTCGGTGTGGCGGCCGGCCCGGCCGGCCGTGCCGAGGGGGCCCGGGTCATGCCAGCACCGCCGCCCGGTAGCCCGCGTCCGCGGCGACGAGGTCGCGGTGGCCGCCCTCGGCGGTGACGGTGCCGCCGTCGAGCACGACCACCCGGTCCGTCACGGCGAGCAGCGCGGGACTGGTGGTCACCAGGAGCGTGGTGCGGCCCCGGCGCAACTCCCGCAGCCGGGACGCGATCCGCGCCTCGGTGACGGCGTCGACGGCGGTCGTCGGGTCGTGGAGCACCAGCACCGGCGGATCGGCGGCGAGCGCCCGGGCCAGCGCGACCCGCTGGCGCTGGCCGCCGGAGAGCGAACGGCCCCGCTCGGTGAGCAGGGTGGCGCCGCCGTGCGGCAGCGTCCGCGCCACGTCGTCCGCCGAGGCGGCCTCCAGAGCCGGTCCGAGCGCGGCGTCCGCACGCCCGGTGCCGGCGCGCACGTTGTCGAGCAGGCTGCTCTCGAAGAGGTCCGCGTCGTGGTGCGCCACGAGGACGGCCCGGCGGACGGCGTCCGGGTCCAGCGCGGTCAGCGGCTGTCCGTCGACGCTGATCTCTCCCGCGTCCGGGTCGAGTTCACGTCCCAGGCAGCGCAGCAGGTCCGCTGCCGCCGCCGGGTCCCGGGCGACCACGCCGAGGAGTTCGCCGGGAGCGGTGTCCAGGTCCACGCCGCGCAGCGTGCCGTGGACGACACCGCGCAGCGTGAGCCGCCCCGCGACCGGCCCCGCGGGCATCGCGGCGCCCGCGCCCACCGCGGGCGGCGCGGACAGCACCTCGGCGATCCGGTCGGCGGACGCGCGGCCCTGGGCGAACTCCCCGCTGACGTACGTCAGGAGCTGGAAGGGGCCCAGCAGGAACTGGGCGAGGCCGACGGCGGCGACCAGCTCGCCCACGCTGATCGACCCGCGCATCGCCAGATGCGCGCCGACCAGTCCGATCGCGGCGATGAACAGGCCCGTCAGGACGAGGATCGCCCCGTCGTGCCAGGCGCGGCTGACCGCGGACCGCAGCGCGGCCGCCAGCGACTCGCGGCTGGTGTCGCGGTAGCGGGCGACCGCGGCCGCCTCCGCGCCGATGCCCTTGAGGACCCGCAGCCCGGCGACCAGGTCCGCCGCCACCCCGGAGGCGTGCGCGGCGCGTTCCTGCTCCACCTCGCTGCGGCGCTCCAGCGGCCGGCTGATCCGGTGCCCCGCCCACAGCAGCGGCGGCACACCGAGCAGGATGAGCAGACCGAGCGGCACCGAGATCCGCAGCAGCGCGACCGCGCTGACGGCGAGCCCGGCCAGCGCGGCGGCCGCGTACGGCACGGCCGCCGCGACCGCGCCCACCCGGGCGGCGTCCCCGGTGGCCAGGGCGGTCAGCGCACCGGGCAGCCGCCCGGTGTCGGCCCCGCCGCGCGGGTCGAGCACCCGGGCGCCCAGCTCCCCGCGCAGCCGGTGCGCCGCGTGCTCGCCCGCCGCGTCGGTGATCCGCGCGGAGGTCCGGTAGCAGGTGGAGAGGGCGAGGAAGAGCACCCCGAGGACCAGCAGCCAGCGCAGCAGGACCGCCGTGTCGCCGGTGGCGACCGCCTCGTCGATGACCAGGCCGATGACGACGGGCACCAGCACCTCGCACGCCTGGTGTCCCATGCCGAGCAGTGACGCCGTCACCACCCGCCGCCGCTGGCCCGCGACCGCGGCGCGCAGCACGGCGCGTCCGGCGCCTCGTTCCCCGGGCATGCGGCACCTCCACAAGGGCATCGGTGGGTCGGCCAAGACTACTGCAACCAGGCCACCCAGCAGGTGTGTTGGCTGCTCATCCGCCTCCCGGGCACCCGTCGCCGACCGGTTCCGCGGGCTCGTTGACCATGGACATCGGCTGCGCTTAGGCTTGCCTTGGTCGCGGGGTGCCCACCACCGCCGGCACGGCCGCCGTGGTCCTCGGAGAGGAGCGCCCGTGCTCGACACGAGGCTGACCAACGCCCGCTTCCTGACCATGGATCCCGCCCGGCCCACCGCCCGCGACCTCGGCGTCTGGCGCGGCCGGATCGTGGGTCTGGACGAGGAGGTCACCTCGCTGCCCGCACGGGAGGTGATCGACCTCCAGGGCGCCACCGTGCTGCCGGGCTTCATCGACAGCCATGTGCACATGGCCTGGACGGGGCTGAAGGCCGCCACCCCGAGCGTCGCGCCCTGCGAGCGCGCCCAGGACGTGCTGGCCGTCGTCGCCCGCGCGGCCGCGGGGCTGCCGCCCCACGCCTGGGTCGACGTCGCCGGTTACGACCAGCGCGCTCTCGGCCGCCATCTGACGGCGGCCGAACTCGACGCGGCGGCCGGCGGACGCAAGGTGTTCCTGATGCACGACTCGGGACACGGCTGCGTCGTCAGCACCGCCGTGCTCGACCTGCTCCCCGCCGGGGCCCCGGCGTCCGACGGCTTCCTCGCCGAGAGCGCCATGACCGCCGCCCGCCGGCTGCGCCTGCCCTACGCCCAAGGCGAGCTGGCGGACGCCGTGGAACGCGCGGCCAGGACCTGTCTCGCCGAGGGCGTCACCGCGGTCGCCGAGGCGGGCATCGGCGGCGGCCTGCTCGGACACAGTCCCGTCGAGCTCGGCGCGTACCAACTCCTGCGCGACCGGGGCCGGCTGCCGCTGCGCGTCCAGCTCATGGCCGCGGGCGACACCCTGCTGCCGGTGACCGCGCACGAGGCCGACGGCATGACCCACGCCCTCGGCCTCGGCCTGCGCACCGGCTTCGGCGACGACTGGCTCTCGGTCGGCGCGCTGAAGATCTACACCGACGGCGGGATGATGGCCCGCACCGCCGCGCTCACCGAGCCCTACAGCGGCACCGGTCTGACGGGGGAGTTCCAGGACGACCCCGAGCGCATCGCGGCCACCGTCCTCGCCGGTCATCTCGCCGGATGGCAGCTCGCCGTCCACGCGATCGGCGACCGCGCGGTCGACCTCGCCCTGGACGCCCTGGAACGCGCCCAGCGCGTGCTGACCCGCCCGGGCGCCCGCCACCGCATCGAACACGCCGGACTGGTCCGCCCCGACCAGTTGCCCCGCTTCGCCGCGCTCGGGGTGACCGCCGTGGTCCAGCCCGCCTTCCTGTACTCCTTCGGCGACGACTACTCCGCCGTGATGGGTGCAAAACGGGCCCCGTGGATGTACCGGGGCCGCGCCTTCCTGGACCACGGGATCCCCCTGGTGAGCAGCTCCGACCGCCCGGTCACCGACGGGGCGCCGCTGCGGGCCGTGCAGTTCATGGTCGAGCGGGCCTCGTCGTCGGGCCTGCCGGTCGGCCCCGCGGAGGCGCTCACCGTCGAGGAGGCGCTGCGCGCCTGCACGGTCGCGGGGGCGTACGCCTGCCACTGGGAGGACAGCGCCGGCACCCTGGCCCCCGGCAAGCGCGCCGACCTCGTGGTCCTCGGCGACGACCCCCGGCGGGTGGACGTCTCGCGCATCGCCGCGATCGAGGTGGTGGCCACCGTCGTCGACGGCACGGTGGCGGCGGGCGCCCTGGCCTGACGGTCCCGGGACGCGGCCACGGCGTGGTGGCCACCGTCGTCGACGGCACCGTGGCGGCGGGCGTCCCGGCCGGTCACCTCGTCCCGTCGGCTCCGCTCGTGTCCGCGGCGCCGGACGGCCGCGATCAGCCCGGAGCCCCGTGCGCCGGGGCCGGCGCCTCCCGCGTCCCGGCCGGCCGGGCCCCGCCCGTCACCCCGGCGGGCGGGGACGCCAGCACCATCGGCCAGTCGTCGCAGGCCGCGATCACCTCGTCGAGCGGCGCGTCCGAGCCGGTGGTCCAGACGGCGGTCCCCTCGGAGAGCCCGACGGCGGCCTCCGGCACGTCCGCCGTCCGCACCCGCAGGATCACCACTGCCTCCCCGTCGGCGGCCGAACGGCCGGAGAAGCCGGCCGGGTCCACGTCAACCGCCCGCAGGACGCGCGGGTAGGCGACGACGGCGACCTCCAGCCCCTCCCCGTCGCGGGTGTGCTCGGCCCATCCGTCGGTGCGCGCCAGGCAGGCCCACCCGTCGGTCTCGTGGCAGTGGACGCCGAGCAGGGCCACCGCGCGCTCCCCGGGCGTGCCCCCGGGATCGACGACGAGGACGGCGGCGGGCACGCCGGGCTCGTCCGGGTCCAGACCGGTACGCACGTACAGGCGTGCCATCGCCACCTCCGGGTCGCAGCTGATCGGACACCAGTACACACCCCGCCACCGACAGTGCGGCGCCGGCCCGTCACCGGACGCGGCCGGCCGCGCCCCCGCGAGGACGCGGGCGGCCGGCGTCCGCCTACTCCGTGCGCAGGGCCGTCGCCGTCCTGGTCCTGGCGGCCCAGCCGGCGGGCAGCAGGGCGCCCAGGCCGGCGATGAGCAGGCCGCCGAGGGCGAGCGGGACCAGGGCCGCCCAGTCGTAGACGGCGATCACGGAACCGGGGAGGCCCAGGCCCACGCTCTCGCCCATCGCCGGGAGCACCCGGCCGTGCAGGGCGACGCCGAGCGGCACCCCCAGCACGCCCGCCGCCAGGCCGGTCACGGCGACCGAGGTGAGGACCATCGCGACGGTCTGACGGGGCGTCATGCCCAGCGCCTTGTGGACGCCGATCTCCCGGATCCGCTCCCGGGTGTCGAGGAGCACGCCGTTGAGCACACCGAGCGCGGCGACGGCGACGAGCATCAGGGTGAGGACCGCGGAGAGCGCGTTGAGCGTCACCACCATGTCGCTGCCGCCGTCGAGCCCGCCCGCCCGCGCGGTCGCCCCGAGCGGCGCGAGGTCGGCGCCGAGCGCGTCGACGTAGGCGTCGACGTCGGTGCCCGGTGCGACGGCGATGTGATGGCTGGTCTCCGTCAGATCGGGGCGGGCCGCCGCGAGCGTCGAGGCGTCGGTGAAGACCTGCATGCCCTCCTTGCGGGGGTCGAGGAGCTCGCCGACGATCCGGACGGTGACCGGCTCGGCCAGGCCGCCCAGGGTGAGGCTCCCGCCGATCCGGGTGCCGGTGGCGGCCAGCAGGGGGGTCGGGACGACGGCTTCGCCGGGCCCCTCGATCCAGCGGCCCGAGACCATCGTGTAGCCGCCCCAGGAGGCGTCGCCGGTGAAGGCGTGCACGTCGACGGTGCCGGTCAGGCCGGCGACGGTCGCCCGTACCGTCGCCGCGCTGTAGTGCCTGCCCGTCCCGGCGGCGGCCTCCACGGCCGCGGCGACGGCGGCGGGCGCGGCCCGGGGCGGCACACCGGCGCCCCCGTCCGTGCCGGGGCCGCCGGCGCCCGGCCCCCGGGAGCCGAAGTCCGGCGGGGGAGCGGGCACCACGACATCCGCGGCGTCGTGGGCCCTGGCCGCCATGACCTCGCCGAGCGAGGCGCCCATCCCCACCGTGAAGGTGACGGCCACGGTGCCGAACAGCACCGCCGTACCCATGGCCAGCGCCCGCGCCGGCCGCGCGAAGGGGCGGACCACCCCCAGGGCGACCGGCAGCGGCAGCGGCAGCCGCCCGGCGACGCGGGCCGCCCACCGGCCGTGCCCCGCCGGGGTGTGCCGCCCCACGGCGAGGGCGTCGACGGTGCGCAGCCGCCCGGCCCGCCGGGCACTCGCCCACGCCGTCGCGGCCACCAGAGCGAGCACCCCGGCGACCACCGCCGCGTCGACCCAGGGGGCGACGGCCGGCGACGAGGTGCCGTAGACCTCCCCCGCCTCGGCCAGCACGGGCACGGCGAGCAGATGTCCGGCGAGGACACCGAGCACCGTCCCGGCGGCGGCCGGGATCAGCGCCTGCGCCGCATAGGCCCGTACGACCTGGGCGGGGGTGAGGCCGACGGCCTTGAGGATGCCGATGCGGCGCGTCCCGGTGCCCACGGCCGACGCGACGACGTTGCCGACGACGAGCACCGACATCACGAGGCCCAGCAGGCCGAACGCCATCAGGAACGGAACGTAGAGGGCGGTGTCGCGTTCCGCGTTCTTCCTGACGGTGAGCCAGGACTGCTCGCCGGCCACCGCGCCCGCCGGCAGCCCCCGGGTGACGGCCCGGCCGCCCGCGGCGATCCCCGCGGCCGTACCGGAGTCGGCGAGACGGTAGAGCATCTGGTGGCCGCCGGTGCCGGGCGCGGTGAGCGCCGGCATCTGGGACGGCACCACCCAGGCGTCGGCGGTCCCCGTGACCGAGCGGCCGACACCGACCACCGTCAGCTCCTGGGCGCCGGCGGGGCCCGCGAAGCCGATCCGGGTGCCGGGTGCGGCGAAGAGCGGGGCGTCTGCGGAGAGCGCGATCTCGCCGGGGCGCGCGGGCCACCGGCCGTCGGCCAGCGCCACCCGGTCCACGCCGCCGGGATCGCCCCGGCCGGCCACGGTGACCGGCCACGCGGGGCCCGCGTCCCCCCGCGGGGTCAGCACCGCCGTGGGGAACGGCCCGGCGGCGGCGCTCACGCCCTCGGCGTCCCGGGACGCCGCCAGCCGTCCCGCGCTCACCTTCGCCGCGTCGAACTGGAGGGACAGATGCGCGCCGTGCTGCCGGGCGAACGCGTCGTCGAACGGCGCGCCGGAGATCACCAGCAGGGTTCCGCCGAGGACGGAGGCCGCCACGGCCATCATCGTCGCCAGGCCGATCACCAGCGTCTGCACCCGGCGCCGGCCGGTCCCCGAGCGCACCACCGTGCCGAGCCCGCTCATCGGACGGCCTCCGGGGCGCCCGTCCCCGTGGGGAGGTCCTCGGTGATCCTGCCGTCGGCGATCCGGACCGTGCGGCGTGTGCAGGACCGCGCCAGGGCCAGGTCGTGGGTGACCAGCACGACCGTCTGGCCCTCGGCGCCCAGGGCTGCGAGCAGCTCGCTGACGTCCTGTCCGGCGGCCGTGTCCAGGGCCCCGGTCGGCTCGTCGGCCAGCAGCAGCGCCGGCCGGTTCATCAACGCCCGGGCCACCGCGACGCGCTGCCGCTCGCCGCCGGAGAGCCTGCCCGGGTGGGCGCGGGCGTGCCGGGCGACGCCCAGCAGCTCCAGGAGCTCCGCGGCCCGGCGCTCCGCCTCGCCGCGCGCCGTGCCGGCGAGGCGGGCGGGCAGGACGACGTTCTCGGTGACGGTCAGGTCGTCGAGCAGGTTGAAGAACTGGAAGACCATCCCGATCCTGGACCGCCGGTGGAGCGCCGAACCGGCCTCGCCCAGCAGGTCCACCCGCACCCCGTCCACGGTGACGGTCCCCGCGTCCGGCCGGTCCAGGCCCGCGATCAGGTTGAGCAGCGTGGACTTGCCGCTGCCGGAGGGGCCGAGAATCGCGACGGCCTCGCCCCGCCGCACGGTCAGCGACACCTCCCGCAGGGCGGGCGGGCCGTCGTCGTACCGCCGGCTCACCCCGCTCAGTTCGATCACCGGCACGGTCATGAGGCGCTCCTTCGGGTACGGGCTGGTCGGGCTCCCCGAACGCTAGGAGCGGGGCGGCCGCTCCCGCGTCGGCCGCCCGGACCACGTGCGTTACTGCGTGCGGACGACGGACGCGGACGTCATCCCTGCGATGTAGGCGCCAGGTGTATCCGGTGCGGGAGACATCGCCACCACGGCGGATCCCGCCGTTCCGCACGGCCGCCACAATGGACCGGTGACGCAGACACGCACCCTGCCCGGGCGGCTGCGCGATGCCGCCCGCCGCACGGTCCGCGACGCGGCGGTCGCGAGCGGCCCGCCGCCGCGGCCCACCCGGCGGGCCCGGCTGTCCGACGCGCTGATCGCCCTGGTGTTCACCGTCGCCACCGTCCATTACGGCATCGACAACACCGGCGTCGTCGTGCTGCGGGAGATCGCCCCCGGGGTGGAGGTCGTGCTGGCACGGCCCGCCGGGCCCGGCGGCCTGGTGCTGATGGTGACCCTCGCCGTCGTCGCGTCGGGCGCCCTGGCGCTGCGCCGCCGCTACCCGCTCGCCGTGATGTGCGTGGTGACGGCGGCGACCCTGGCGACGCCCCACAGCGTCCTGCGGCTGACGTTCTACGCGTTCGTCGTCGCCGTCTACAGCGCCGCCGTGTACAGCCCCTACCGGGTGGCCACGCTCGCGGCGCTCCCGGTGTCGGTGCTCCTCGTCGGCACCGCGGGCAACTCGCTGACCCCGATCGTCCCCAACGAGTACATCGCCCTGCTGATCCTCGTCCCGATGGCCGTGGCCGCCGTCGGTCTGCGCACCTGGAAGCTGCGGACCGCCGAGGGCCGCACCCTGCTCTCCGCCCTGGAACGCGAACAGGCCGACGCGCTGCGCCGGGCCGTCGAGCAGGAACGGGCCAGGATCGCCCGCGAACTCCACGACGTGGTCACCCACAACGTCAGCGTGATGATCATCCAGGCGGGCGCGGCCCGCAAGATCATGCCCACCTCGCCCGAGCGGGCGGGCGAGGCGCTGCTCGCCGTCGAGGCGGGCGGCCGGGCGGCCATGACCGAACTCCGCCATGTGATGGGGCTGCTCACCATGGCCGCCGACGGCGGGGACACCGACGGCGGGCCGGCTGCGGCGGACCCGGCCGCCGAACTCGCCCCGCAGCCCGGCCTCGACCAGCTCGAAGCGCTCGTCGGACGGGTCAGGGACGCCGGACTGCCCGTCGGCCTGACCGTGACGGGGCGGCCCCGCCCCCTGCCGCCCGGACTCGAACTCGCCGCCTACCGCGTGGTCCAGGAGGCGCTGACCAACACCGTGAAGCACGCCTCGGGCGCCACGGCCGACGTGAAGGTCGACTACGGGCCCGAGCGGCTGCGGGTGGAGGTCACCGACAGCGGGGGGCGGCCGGCCGCCGCGGGCGCGGGCAGCGGCCGGGGCCTGATCGGCCTGCGGGAGCGCCTCGCCGTGCACGACGGCACCCTCGCCAACGGCCCGCGCCTGACCGGCGGTTACCGTGTGCGGGCACTCATCCCCCTGGAGACCTTGTGACCGAGCCGCCGCGCGTCCTGCTCGCCGACGACCAGACCCTGGTCCGCACCGGATTCCGGCTGATCCTCGGCGCCGACGGCATCGACGTGGTGGCCGAGGCCACCGACGGGGCCGAGGCGGTCGAGGCGGTCCGCCGCACCCGTCCCGACGTCGTCCTGATGGACGTCCGGATGCCCGGCACGGACGGGCTGGAGGCCACCCGCCGCATCCTCACCGGCGCCCCCGGGGAGCCGCGGGTGATCATCCTGACCACCTTCGACCTCGACCGGTACGTCTACGCGGCGCTGTCCGCCGGGGCGAGCGGCTTCCTCCTCAAGGACGTCACCCCCGAGCAGCTCACCGCCGCCGTCCGTACCGTCCGCACCGGCGACGCCCTCCTCGCGCCCGCCGTCACCCGCCGCCTGGTGCAGCGCTTCACCCGGCACGGCGCCGACTCGGCGGCCCTCCACCGCGACCTCGCCCCGCTCACCCCGCGCGAGCTGGAGGTCCTCGGCCTGCTGGCCCGGGGTCTGAGCAACGCCGAACTCGCGGCCCGCCTCCACCTCGCCGAGGCGACCGTCAAGATGCACGTCGCCCGTATCCTCGCCAAGCTCGGCCTGCGCGACCGCGTCCAGGCGGTGATCGTCGCCTACGAGACCGGGCTCGTCGGCGTCACCGGCCCCCCGGGCTGAGGGCCCGCCCGCTGAGCGACCGGCCGCGCCCCGGCCGGGCGGCTCCTGTAGCGGACGGGCGGCTTCCGGTCACGCCCAGCCCGGTTACGCCCCGGCAGTTCGCGCCCCGGCCGTGCGTTCTTCCCGGTCGGGCGGCTCCCGGAGCAGTCGCGCTCCACTCGGCCCGCTCCCGGGTCGACGGTCAGCCCCGGTCGGGCGGATTCCGGCCGGGCGGCTCCCGGAGCGGTGGGCCCGCTCCCGCAGCGGGACGCCGGCTCAGCCCGCTCCCGCAGCGGCCGTGCGGCCTTGCTCAGCCCGCCCCCTCGGTGAGTTCGCCGCGCAGCCGCCGGGCGCGCAGCACGAGCAGCATCTCGAAGCGGCGGTCGGCGTCGTCCAGCACCGGGCCCCAGAGCTCGCGGATCTGGCGCAGCCGGGAGCGCGCCGTCTGCGGATGGATCCCGAGACGCTGGGCCACCTCCGGCGCCCCGCCCGAGGTCTCGATCCAGGCCAGCAGCGTCGCGGCGAGGCGGCGCGCCTGGGTCTGGCTCATGCCGTCGAGCGGGGCGAGGCAGCGCACGGAGGCCGCGTCGATCAGCTCCTGGGAGGGGAGCAGGACCAGTTCCTCGGTGCGCTCCGTGCAGTGCAGCACCTCGCCCGGCGGCAACTGACCGCTCTCCACCAGCCGGACGGCCGTCTCCGCCCAGCGCAGCGAGATCGCGGCGGACGCCAGCGGCACCGAGGGCCCGATCGCACCGGACCAGCCGGCGGTGGCGCGGCGCACCAGTTCGGCCCGGCCGCCGGTGTCTGGCTCCGGGATGACCAGCCGGGGGCGTTCGCTCTCCATGTCGAGGAGCACCCCCTCCTCGACGGCCGGCGCGACGGCCTCGCGCGCCGGCCGGATCAGCAGGCCCACCGCGACCACCCCCGGCAGCTCCCAGCCGATCCGGGCGGCGCGTTCGCCGAGCACGGCGGCCGGGTCGCCGAGGTGCTCGGCCAGCATCAGGTCGATGAGCCGGCGCTGGAGCCGCAGACGTTCCCCGGCGCGCCGCGCCTCGGCCTCGGCGTAGCCGCGCACCGACTGCTCGACCAGGCCGTCGAGGTACGCGAAACCGGACTCGGCGACCTCGTACATGGCGGGCGGGGCGATGTCGACCTGCTGGCCGATCTCCGCGAAGCGCCGCCAGGCCAGGCGCATGCCGAGCCGGTAGACGGCCTGGAGCGAGTCCAGGCTCCGGCCGCCGCGCACCTCGCCCCGGCCGAACTCCTGGAACATCACCGGCGGGACGCGGGGGGTGCGGGCGTCGGCCGCGAGGTTGTGCACGAAGCTCTCGATGGCGCGCCGGATGCCGAGCAGTGCCAGCGGCGTCCCGGACTCGTCCTCGACGAGGCGCAGATGCGGGAACGCCTGGCGGATCTCCCGCAGGATCGAGTCCGCCAGCGCTCCGGACTCGGCGAGCACCCGTGAGGAGAAACGGTCGACCTGGGACTGCGGCACCTCGCTCCACGCGGACCGGGTCATCGGGCGGGTGGAGCGGTGTCGTAGCTGATGAGCGGCGTGTTCGGCTGCTCGGGCGGGGCGTTCAGCAGCGTGACGGTACCGAACGCGGCGGCGACGGCGAGTGCGGCAGCGACCACCACGGTGATCGCGGCTGCGAGCGTTCTGCGCATAGTCGGGTCAGCTCCTTGCTGGAGGCGATCCCACCGGTCGCCGGCCCCCACCGGCTGAACGCACAGTGTCGACATGACATTGACAATCCGTCAAGGGCGGACCTACCGTCGGCGCCCGAAGGGCTGACCGGCCCGGGGTCCGTGCGCTCCCATCTCCAACGCCTCGATTCAGGAGAGCCCGGATGCGCCGCACCGCCTCACCGTTGTCCCTCGCCCTGCTGGGCGCCGGGACGTTCCTGCTCGTCCTCGCGCCCCTGCTGTTCGCCCATGTGCTGCCGCAGGCGAAGCGGACACCCCTCGACATCGACACGACCACCGTCTTCACCGGCACCGGCAGTTACTTCGACACCGCACGGCTGAAGACCGTCGACGACCGGCGGATCACCATCACCCGGCAGGTGCGCGGCGACGTGTCCGAGGGCCTGCGCAGCGGCAACGCCGTCTGGGACGTGTCCACCTCGGTCGACAACGACGCCACCCTGCCCGCCGCCGATGTGCGCGACTCCCTCCAGTGGACGCTGGAGCGCTGGGTGACCGACCGCGAGACCAACGAACCGGTGCACTGCTGCGAGGAGTCGCCCGTCTTCGACGGCGAGGCGTACCTGAAGTTCCCCTTCGACGTGGAGGAACGCGGCTACCGCTGGTGGGACGGCACGCTCGGCGGCGTCGTGCAGCTCCGCCACGACGGCCGCCGGAGCATCCAGGGCCACGAGGGGCTGCGCTTCACGGGCACCGTCGAGCCCACCCGCACCGGCGTGCGGCAGGTGCCCGGGAGGCTCGTCGGCAAGCCGCGGACCCCGCAGGTGCTGGCCGAGGAGTGGTACTCCAACAGCGGCATCGAGCTGGTGGTGGACCGGCGCACCGGCCGGATCCTGTACGCGGCGATCGGCCCGCGGAAGACGCTGCGCGCCCCGGGCTCGGACAAGGACGCCGTCGTGCTGCTGGAGAGCGACCGGATCGCGTTCACCGAGCCCACCCAGCGCCGGCAGGTGGAGCTCGCCGCCGCGGACAGCCGGAAACTCGCCCTGCTCGCGGGCCCGGTGCCGGTCGGTGCCGGGGCCCTCGGGGCGCTGCTCGCGGTGGCGGGCGTCGTGCTGCTGGTGCGCGGACGCCGCGGCGAGCGGGAGCCCGCGGTCCTCACCCGATGACGAACCCGCGGTCCTCACCCGATGACGAGCCCGCGGTACTCACCTGATGACGAATTCGCTCACCCGAGTTCGCGGGAAGTTGTCATACCGGTGAGTAGCCGCACGTCGATCACCTGACGAAAACTGACGTTCCCCACCACAGCACGCTCCCCACCGGTCGCCCCCGTCCTTCGTCCGCCGGCATCCCGATCCCTGTCGCGCCCACCGCGCCACCGGACTGCCGCACGCCTCCGCCGACCGCCGGCGGTCCGTCAACCCTCCGCACACCGAAGCGAGTTGGAGCACGCAATGCCCCAGCACGTCCATCCCCCACGCCCCGCGCCGCCGCCCCTCGCCGGCGCGCTCGGGCCACTCGGCGCCGCACCGCGCCGGATCGTCTTCCTCGCCCACCGCGACCTCGGCAACCGGTCCGCGGGCGGCTCCGAACTCCTCGTCGACCAGCTCGCCACGGGGCTCACCGCCGCCGGGCACGAGGTCACCCTGCTCTGCGGCGGCCCGGCCGCGCACCGTCCCTACCGGGTGGTGTCGGCGGGCTCCGAGTTCGGCCACTTCCTCGCCGCCCGGTCCGCGTTCGCCCGCCAGGTCGGCGCCTGCGACCTGCTGGTCGAGGTGTGCAACGGAATGCCGTACCTGGCCCCGCTCTGGCACCGGGGGCCCACCCTGTGCCTGGTCAACCACGTCCACACCGACCTGTGGGGCATGCGCTTCCCGGCACCGGTCGCCCGGTTCGGCCGCAGGCTGGAGCACTGGGCGCTGTCCGGCGCGCACCGCGGCAACCTGCTGGTCGCCGTGTCGCCCTCGACGGCCGCGGAACTGCACGCGCTCGGTGTGCCGCCCGACCGCGTCCGGGTGGTGCACAACGGGGTCGACGAGCCTCCGATGCGCACCCCGCGATCGGCGACCCCGCTGTTCACCGCGCTGGGCCGGCTGGTCGACTACAAGCGCGTCGACATGCTGCTGCGGCTGTGGGAACGGGTCCGTCCGGTGACCGGTGGCCGTCTCGTCGTCGTCGGGGACGGCCCCGAACGCGCCCGCCTGGAGCGGCTGGCCGGCCCCGGCGTGGTGTTCACCGGCCGGGTGTCGGAGGAGGAGAAGCACCGGCTGCTGTGCGAGTCCTGGCTGCTGCTGCACCCCGCGTCGGTCGAGGGCTGGGGCCTGGTGATCACCGAGGCCGCCGCGCGCGGCACCCCGGCGATCGGCTTCGACGTACCGGGGCTGCGGGACTCCGTCGCGGACGGCGTCACCGGCGTCCTCGCCCGCGGCGAGTCCTCGTTCGCCGCGGCCTGGTGCACGCTGGCGCTGGACGACGCCCGCCGCGAGGAGATGGGCAAGGCCGCGGCCGAGCGGGCCGCCGCCTACCGCTGGAGCGCCACGGTCGCCGGCTTCCGGGCGGTCGCGGCGGAGGCGGTGGCCCGGACCGGGACGCCGGGGGCGCCCCGGCCCCCCACCCCCGCCCGCGGCGCCCGGCGCGCCCCGGCGGCGGGAGGCGCCCAGGGCGCCGGACCGGCCCCGGCGGCCGGACCGGTCCGCTCCGCCGGTCAGGACCCGGCGGGCGGCGCCCGGCGCGCCCCCGGCGGGTCCGGGGCGCACCCCGGGCGCGCTCCCCGCAGCGGCGGTGCACGCACGTGAAGGACCCCTCGTTCCGCCGCTCGCTCTCCCTGTTCCGGGCCTTCATGCGGGAGCAGGACGACCCGGCGACCGCCTACACCCTGCTGGCCCGGGACGCGGCCGACCAGGTCGAGCGGTACATGTGCCTCGACGGCCGGGTGGTCGCCGACGTGGGCGGCGGCGCGGGCCACTTCACCCGCGAGTTCCGCCGGCGCGGCGCGCAGAGCTACCTGTTCGAGCCCGACCCGGCGGAACTGGCCGGCGCCCCGGGCGCGGTGACGGTGCTGGCCGACGGCTATCTGCTGCCGCTCGCCGACGGCGCCGCCGACCTCTGCTTCTCCTCCAACGTGCTGGAGCACGTCGCCGACCCGCACACCTTCCTCAGCGAGATGGCCCGGGTCACCCGTCCCGGCGGCCTGATCTACGTGTCGTTCACCAACTGGCTCTCCCCGTGGGGCGGTCACGAGTGGGCGCCCTGGCACTACCTCGGCGCCGAACGGGCGCGGGAGCGCTACGAGCGGCGCACCGGCCGGCCGGCCAAGCACCGGCTCGGCGAGAACCTCTTCCCCATCGGCGTCGGGCAGACGCTGCGCGACGTCCGCGCACGGGACGACGTGCGGATCGTCTCGGCCCGCTCGCGCTACTGGCCGGTCGTCCCGGAGCTGGTGCCCCGGGTCCCGTACCTGCGCGAAGTCGCCACCTGGAACCTTCTCCTCATCCTCCGGCGGTGTCCATGACCAGCACGCTCCCCGCCCGTCCGCCCGCCGCGCCCCCGGGTCCCGAGCCCGCGGCCGCGGCCGCCCCGGGGTCCCGTCCCCGGTCGCGGCGGTGGCTGCTCGGCTTCTGGGCCGCCGTGTTCGCGGCGTTCCTCGCCGCGGCACCCGGACGGATGACGTTCGAGACCAAACTCGGCGTGGTCACCGACCCCTGGCGCTTCATCGGCGACCTCGGCCACCTCTGGCACGACCGGGCCGGGTTCGGCGGCATCGCCGACCAGTACGTCGGCTACGCGATTCCGATGCTGCCCTTCCACGCGGCGGCCGACCTGGCCGGGCTGCCGGTCTGGCTGGCGGAACGCCTCTGGCTCTCCCTCGTGGTGACCTGTGCCTTCTGGGGCGCGCTGCGTCTCGCGGAACGCCTGGGCACCGGCTCGGACCGCACCCGGCTGCTCGGCGCCGCGGTCTACGCGCTCTGGCCGACGTACACCGTCGTCGTCGGCTCGACCTCGGCCGCCGCGCTGCCCGGCGCGGTGCTCCCGTGGGTGCTGCTCCCGCTCACCGGCGCGCGGTACTCGCCCCGGGTGACCGCCGCGCGCTCGGCCCTGATCGTGCCGCTGATGGGCGGGGTGAACGCCGCCTCCACCCTCGCCTCCCTGCTGCCGGTCGGCCTCTACCTGCTCAGCAGACCGGCCGGTCCGCGCAAGTGGCCGCTGATCGCCTGGTGGGCGCCGTTCGTGGTGATGGCGACGGCCTGGTGGATCGTCCCGCTGCTGCTGCTGGGCACCTACGGCGAGAACTTCATGCCGTACGTGGAGACCTCGCACACCACCACCGCCACCATGTCGGCGACCGAGGTGCTGCGCGGCGCGGGCAACTGGGTCGGCTACCTCAACTTCGGGGAGGCGTGGCTGCCGGCCGGCTGGGCCGTGGCGACCTCCGCCCCCGTGGTCCTGTGCTCCGTGCTCGCCGCCGCCCTGGGCCTCGCCGGGCTCGCCCGCCGGGACCTGCCGGAGCGCCGCTGGCTGGTGCTCACCGCCCTCACCGCCGCGCTGATCACCCTGGCCGGCTACGGCGGCGCGCTCGGCGGCCCGTTCCACGGCGTGGTCCAGGACCTGCTGAACGGACCGCTGGTCCCCTTCCGCAACGTCTACAAGTTCCAGACCGGGCTCGCGCTGGTGCTGGCGCTGGGCCTGGCGCACCTGCTGGCCCACGCGGCCCCGGCGCGGGCGCGGGCGCGGCGCCTCGCCCCGGCGCTGGCCGCGTTCGCCGTGCTGCCGGGCCTCGCCCTGCCGTACCTGACGGGCGCGATCCTCCAGCCCGGCTCCTTCCAGAAGCTGCCCGCCTACTGGGACACCACCGCGGACTGGCTGGCGGAGAACTCCGCCGACGACCGGGCCCTGGTGGTGCCCGCGACCGCGCACGGCATCTACACCTGGGGCTCGCCCGTCGACCAGCCGCTCGACGTGCTCGCCGGCTCGCCCTGGGCCCAGCGCGACTACGTGCCGTTCGGCACGCCGGGCAACCGGCGGGCGATGGACGCGGTCGAGCAGGCCCTCACGACGGGCGGCGAGGTGCCGGGCCTCGCCGGTTACCTCAACCGGGCCGGTCTGCACTACGTCGTGGTGCGGGGCGACCTCGACCCGGACCAGCTCGGGTACGTCCCCACGGCCACCGTGGTGCGCACCCTGGAGGCCTCCGGCTACAAGCGGGTGACCGGCTTCGGCCCCGTCACCACCGCCGGGCGGATCGCCGACGACACGCCCATCCAGGTGGAGGCGCTGTTCCCGCGCCGGCGCGCGGTGGAGATCTACGAACCGCCCGCCGACGTCGACCGCCCCGGCCGGTCCGCCATCTCCCCGGTCGCCCGGACCGCCGTCGTCAGCGGCGGCCCCGAGAGCCTCCTGCCGCTGGGCGCCGGCGGCACCCTCGACGGCCGCCCCACCGTCCTCGCGGGCGACGGGCACCCCGGTGTCCGGCAGCCGTCGCTGTACGCGGCGGGCGACGGCATGCGGCGCGCCGACACCCGCTTCGGACTGGTCAACTCCAATACCTCGCACACCTATACGGCCGACGAGCGCAATCCGGCCGAGTCCGTCCAGGACCCCGGCGCCGCACCGCGCCGGATCCTGCCGGTGGAGGGCGAGGAACACCAGACGACCGCCGTGCTCCGCGGCGCGGCGGAGGTGACCGCGTCCTCCGTGGGCAACTGGCTGTTCCACCTGCCGCAGTACGACCCGGTGAACGCCTTCGACGGCGACCCGGAGACGGGCTGGGCCGAGGGCTCGCCGGGCTCGCCGGAGGGCGAGTGGGTGCGCGTCGACTTCACCGCGCCCACCGCGATCCCGCCCACCCTGAAGCTCACCCCGCTGCCCAGCGGCAACGTGCGCGCCGCCCCGACCTCGGTGCGCGTCGAGACCGACCGGGGCAGCCGGGTCAGCCCGCTGCGCCCCGACGGCACCGCACAGGACGTGGCCGCGCCGGACGGACCGGCCGCCTGGCTCAAGGTCACCGTCCTCGACTCCCAGCAGGGCCGCCCGGGCCTCACCGGCGCCGGGTTCACCGACATCGCGATCCCGGGCGTCCAGGTGACCCGGATGCTGCGGCTGCCCACGGACGCGCCGAAGGACACCGGCGACGCGGTGGTCTACTCGCTGCGGCGCGGCAGCGACCCGGGCGGACTGTCCGCCGCCCCCTCGGAGCCCGGACTGCACCGGCAGTTCGAGGCCGCCCGGGCCGGCACGTACACACTGGACGCGACCGCGCTGCCGGTGCCCGGCGAAGCCCTGGACGAGCTGCTGTTCTCCCTCACCGGGCAGCGGGAGCGGATCTCCGTGTCGGCCGACTCCACCGCGCGTCTCGGCACCGGCCTGAGCCCGCGCAACCTCACCGACGGCGACCTCACCACGGCGTGGATCGCCGGGGAACGGCCGGTGCTGCACCTGCGCTGGCCGGAGAAGACCTCGGTGGGCGAGATGGTCTTCGCCGGGGCGGGCGGACTGTCGACCCGTCCGGAGCAGGTGCAGATCAGCTCACCCGACGGGACGGCCGTCGCGGCGGTCGACGAGAACGGCATGGCCCGCTTCGCGCCCATCACCACCGACCGGATGGACATCACCATCTCCGAGCAGGCCCCGCTGACGCTGCACAACCCCGTCGCCGACGACCAGTTGCAGCTCCCGGTGGGCCTCAGCGAACTCCACATCCCGGCCCTGGAGAAGTACCGCACACCGCGGCCCGCCCCGGAGAAGACGTTCAGCCTGCCGTGCGGCAAGGGCCCGGTCGTCTCCGTGGACGGACAGTTCCTCGAGACCCGCGCCGAGGGCCGGGTACGGGACCTGACCGAGCGCAGGCCGGTGAAGGTGTCGCTCTGCACCGAGGGCGGCGGGGTGGAACTCGGCCGCCGCAGCCACACCGTGGAGGCGGGTGACGCCGGGCCGCTCGCGGTCGACTCCGTCACCCTCTCCACCGGGGACCCCGGCGCCGTGGCCGCCCCGCGCGGCGCGGGCACCCTGTCCGGCGACGGGGACCGGCGCACGGTCCGCGTCGGCGCGGGCGAGGCCGCCTACCTCCAGATCCACGAGAACCACAACGCCGGCTGGAAGGCCGAACTCGACGGCGAGGAGCTCGAACCGCTGCGGATCGACGGCTGGCAGCAGGGCTGGCTGGTCCCCGAGGGCGACGGCGGCACGGTGACCCTGAGCTACGAGCCGTCCCGCGTCTACACCGCCGGACTGGCCGCCGCCGGAGTGCTGCTCCTGATCCTGGGAGCCCTCGCGGTGGGCCGCCGCCGGGCGGGTCCGGACGCCGGGCCGGATGCGGACCATGTGAGGGCGCCCGCTCCGGGGCTGCTGCTGGGCACGGTGGCGCTCACCCTGGTCGCCGTGGCGGTCGCCGGGCCGGTCGCCCTGGTGGTGCCGGTCCTCGCGCTGGTGGCCCGGCTGCGGCCCGGCCTGCTGGTGCCGGTGGCGTTCGCCGCCATGACGGCGGCGGGCGCGGTGGCCCTGGCCGGCGGCACGGACGGACCGGCGGCGGGACGCGGGGCGTACGGCGCCCTCGCGCAACTCCTCGCCCTCACCGCGCTGTTCGCCGCCCTGGTGACCGTCACCGCCGACCGCCGCCCCCGGGCGGCCCACCGCGCGGGCGACCCCCTGGCACCGGCCGGCTCCGGGGACCCGGAACAGGAGCGCGAGCGGTACGACCCGCCTCCCGCCGGCCGCGCGCACCCGGACCCGGAGCGCCACGACCCGGCTCCCTCCGGACCACCGGAGCCCGGGGGACCCGGCAGCGGACGCACCATCGGCCTGCGCAAGCCCCCACCCGCCCCCGGCGGGGACCCGCGGTGAGGGCCGCGACCGCCGCCCGGGCCGGCTTCGGGGCCGCCACCGGCGCCCGGACCGGAGCCGGGGCCGCCGCGGCCCGCCGGAACGGCGCCCGGTGGCGGGTACGGGCACGGCCCCCGGGCCGGGCCCGGACGGGATGTCAGCACGGAAGCAGGAGAGGGGCCGAGCGATGACCGCAGCACACGAGATCGCCGGGGCGCGCGCCGGAGGCGGAGCGGGGGCACCGCCGACGGGGGCCGTGCCGTTCTCCGTCGTGGACGAGATCGCGCGCCACTGCGCGGACCCGGCCGAGCCGGACACCGTGCACATCGAGATCCACCTCCCGGGACGGCCCGACCCCGCACGGCTGCGGGCGGCGGTCGACGGGGCGCTCGGACGCCATCCGCGGGTGCTGGTGCGGGAACGGGCCGCCCGGCGGTACGCGCTGCGCTACGTCTGGGAGCTGACCGGCACACCGGACACCGGCGTGGTGTCGTTCCCGCCCGCCGAGCCCGGCGCGCTGGAGGCCGCCCGGGCCCGGGCGCTGGCCGAGCCCCCGCCGCTGACCGCCTCGCCGCCGCTGCGCCTGGAGGTCGTCCGGGAGCCCGGCCGGGAGGGCTCGGTGCTGCTGTTCACGCTGCACCACGCCGCCCTGGACGGCCCCGCGTGCCTGCGGATCGCGGCGACGGCGGCCGACCTGTACAGCGGCACGACCGCGGCGCGGCCGGCGCCCGCCGCCCGTGCCGCCGCCGGCCCTCCCGCGCCGCCGCCCCCGGCGCGGGGGAGCGCGTACGCCCGTGTGGCCCGGGTGGCCGCCGGCGCCCCCGGCCCGCCCGCCCCCGGCAACGGGATGGACCTGTGCGAACTCCCCGTCCCCGCAAGGGGACCCGGTGTGCCCTGGACGGTGAACGACCAGCTCATGGTGGCCACGGCGCTGACCGTCGCCGAGTGGAACCGGCTCCACGGCGCCCCGCGGGGACGGCCGTTGCGGATCACCATGCCCGTCGACGACCGGCCCCGCGGCCCGGAGATGCCGATCGGCAACGGCACCCGGCTCGTCGAGGTCCCGTTCGCCGCCGAGGAGACGGCTCCCGGCGCCGACCCCCGGGAACTGCTGCGCCGCACGGCGGAGCGCACCCGGGCGCTGAAGGCCGTCCCCCGCCCGCCGCTCGGCGCCCCGGCGGCGCTGCTGACCGCCCCCGTCGTCCCGGTGTCCGTCCGCGCGCGGGCGACCCGCGCGCTGCGCCGCGCCGCAGGGCCCTGGACGTCCACCACCCTGCTCAGCAACATCGGACGCATCCCGTACCCGCTGGACTTCGGCGACGCGGGCCGGGCGAGCGCCGTCTGGTTCTCCGCCCCCGCGCGGATGCCCCGCGGGCTCACCTTCACCACGGCGTCCACCGGCGGGCGGCTGCACCTCGCGCTGCGCTGGTCCCGGGCGCTGCTCGGCGACGAGGACGGCGCCCGGCTGCGCGACCTGTTCGCGCAGCGGCTGGCCGCCGTGGACCAGGGGGCCCGGTGAGCACCGGGCGGCCCGCCGGCCTGCGGGACTTCTACGAGAACCCCGCCGTGCCCGTGGCCTCCGGCGACGCCCGCAGCAGCCGCCAGGCCAGGCTGCTCGCCGCCGCGCTGCGCGGCACCACCGGCGCCCTCGTCCTCGACGTGGGCTGCGGCGACGGGACCGCCGCCGCCACCGCCGCACCCCATCTCGCGGGCCACCGGCTGGTGGGCGTCGACTGGTCGCAGGACGCGCTGCGCCGGGCCCGCACCCGGGTCGACCACGTCGTGCGCGGCGAGTTCGAGCAGGGCGGACTGCCCCTCGCGGACGGCTGCGCCGACGCCGTGCTGTTCAGCGAGGTGATCGAGCACCTGGTGGACCCGGACGGCGCGCTGGACGAACTGCGGCGGGTGCTGCGGCCCGGCGGCCATCTGATGCTGTCCACGCCCAACCTGGCGGCCTGGTACAACCGCGGCCTGCTGCTCGCCGGGGTGCAGCCCGTGTTCTCCGAGGTGAGCCTGCGCGGCATCCACGGCCGGCCGGGGAGCGAGGTCGTCGGGCACCTGCGGCTCTGCACCGCCCGTGCGCTGCGCTCCCTCCTCACCGCCTCCGGCTTCACGGACGTCAGGATCAGCGGCGCCCCGTTCCACGGCGTGCCGCGCGGGCTGCGCCTGCTGGACCGGGCCGCGTGCGCCGTGCCGTCGGCCGCGTCGATCCTGCTGGCGCATGCCCGGCGGAGGTAGCCATGTGGTGGGGGGTGGGGGCGGCACTGGCCGCCAATCTGCTGTACAGCGTCGGGTTCGTCCTGGAGAAGCGGGCGCTCGGCGGGCTTCCCGCGCTGTCCGCCGGGCGCCCCCTGCGCACCGTGCTGATCCTCGCCACGAGCCCGGCGTGGATCGCCGGATCCCTCGCCCTGGCCGCCGGGTTCGCCGCCCAGCTCGTCGTGTACCGGTCCCTGCCGATCGCGGCCGCGCAGGGCATCTTCGTCTCCGGCATGGTGCTGCTCCTGCTGCTGTCGTCGGCCGTCCTCGGGGAGAAGCCGTCCGGCCGGGAGCGGTGGGCCCTCGGGGCGGTGCTGGTCGCGCTGTTCATGGTGGTCGGCTCCGTCCGGGAGGGCGAGGACACCGTGGGCACCGGCGCGCCCGCGGCCCTGGTGCTCCTGGTGAGCGTGCCCACGCTGGGCGCCGGGGTGTGGCTCTACCGGCAGGTCGAACGGCGCTCCCGCAAACGCCACCGGGTGCCGACCAACGGCATCGGCTACGGGGTGGCGGTCGGCCTGCTGTACGGCGTGAGTTCGCTGGCCGTCAAGGGCGCCTCGGGCCTGCTGGCGAGCGAGGGTCCGGCAGCGGCGGCGCGTTCGCTGCCGGCCTCCCCGTACCCGTACCTGCTGCTGGTGACGGCGGGCGCCGGGCTCGTGATGTCCCAGACGGCGCTCCAGCGGTGCCGCGCCTCGCTGATCGTGCCGGTGTGCACGACGGTGAGCTGCGTGTTCACGGCGGTCCTCGGGACGTTCACCTTCGGCGAGACGCTGCCCGACGACCCGTCGGCGCTGATCCTGCGGGTGGCGGGCACGGCGCTGGCCCTGTCGGTGCTGCTGGCCATGCCCCGCCACGACGCGGCCCCGGACGCTCCCGAAGCCCCGCCCGTCCGGGCCGCCGCGGCGCCCGGCGACGCCCCCGCGGCGCCCGCCGCGCCCGTGCCGCCCTGGCCCGCGCCCCTGCCGCAGCGCGCCGCCGCCCGGCGGCGGCACCCCTGCCGCCCGCGCGCCCCGGACCGCACCGCCCGCCGGCGCCGCACCCGCATCCGTACCCGAGCCCCAACCGCCCCTTCCGACTGGAGACCGTCCATGAAGCCCGACGACCCGCTGCTGAAGATCCTGGCCTGCCCGCTCGACAAGGGCCCGCTGACCCTGCTCCCCGACCGGGACGCCCTCCTCAACCCCCGCCTCCAGCTCAGATATCCGGTGGTGGACGGCATACCCCAGCTGCTCCCGTCCTCCGGCGTCCGGATCACGGCGGACGGCCCGGAGCCCCGTGACGCCGCCGCGCGCACGGCGGACGGCCCGCAGCCCCCTGACGGGACCGCGCGCACCGAGGCCGTCTCCGGGCCCCGTGACGGGACGGCGGGGGAGTGACCACGCCCGCGGCGGCGCTCGCCGCCCGGCTGCCGGTCCGCTGGGTCGGCGCGGCGGCCCGCGCGCTCTACCCGCGCCTGGAACCGGAGCTGGCCCGGCTCGCCGACTACTGCCCGGCCGGGGGCACGGCCGTCGACGTGGGGAGCTGGTACGGCCCCTGGGCACGACGGCTCGCGGACCGCTGCGACCGGGTGGTCGCCGTCGAGCCCGTGGCCCATCTGGCGGGCTATCTGCGGACGTCCCTGCCGGGCAACGTCCGGGTCGTGCACGGCGCCGCCTGCGACCGCGAGGGCACGGCCAGGCTCTGGCTGCCCGAGGGGGACCAGGGCGACCGCGGGCTGTCGTCGCTGACCCGCAGCGGGGTGCACGCGCACAGCGTGGAGGTGCCCGCGCTCACCGTCGACGCCCTGGGCCTCGGCGACGTGGTGTTCGTCAAGATGGACGTGGACGGCGGCGAACTCCCGGCGCTGCGCGGCGCGGAGGGCACCCTGGCCCGGCAGCGGCCCGCGCTGCTGATCGAGCTGGAGGCCCGCATCCAGGAGCCCGCCCCGGTGGTCGGTCTGCTGGCCGGGCTCGGCTACCAGGGCTGGGTGCTCCCGGACCGGGCCTGGGTGGCGCTGGCGGACTTCGACCTCGCCGCCCACCAGGAGCGCACCGAGCACCTGGTGCACCGCGGCATGCTGCGCCGCACCCTGTCCCCGGGCGGCGCCCGCTCCGGCACCGCCGCGCGGCGGGAGCGGTACGTCAACTCGGTCCTGTTCCTGCCCGAGGGCCGCGACCCCGGGTACGCGCGCGCCGCCCCGTACGGCGCCTGACCACCGGCCCCGCGCCGAACACCGGCCCGCGCGCCGGAACACGGACCCCGGCGCCGGAACACGGCCCGCCGCCGCCCCGGGGCGGCGGCGGGCCCGGCCTCAGCGGCCGATGTCGAGCCGGGCCGCGGCCCGCAGCACTCCGGGCGCGAGACGGCTGAGCACCCGCGCCGCCCGTGCCTCGAACGTCACGGGGACGACGGCGCGGCGGCCGGCGACGGCGCGCAGGATCTGGTCGGCGACCTTCTCCGGCGGGTAGTTGCGCCGGGCGTACATCTTCGAGACGCGCTTCTGCCGGGCCGCCTGCTGCGCGGCGTCCAGGCCGGAGAACGTCGTCGTCGCGGTGATCCCGGTCCTCACCACGCCCGGGCAGATCGCGGAGACCCCGATCCCGTGCCCGGCCATCTCGGCGCGCAGGCAGTCCGAGAGCATCAGCACCGCCGCCTTGCTGGTCGCGTAGGCGGCCAGCACCTTGGAGGGCAGATAGGCGGCCGCGGATGCGAGGTTGACGATGTGTCCGCCCCGGCCCCGCTCCGTCATCAGGGCGCCGAAGGCCCGGCAGCCGTGGATCACGCCCCAGAGGTTGACGTCGAGGACGCGCTGCCACTCCTTCTCCGTGGTCTCCAGGAAGGTGCCGGAGTGGCCGATGCCCGCGTTGTTGACCACGATGTCGGGCACGCCCTGGCGGGCGGCGACCTCGGCGGCGAAGGCGTCCACGGCGGGACCGTCGGAGACGTCCACCCGCCAGGCGTGCGCCGTCGCCCCCAGCAGCCCGGCCAGCTCGGCCGTCCGCTCCGCGGCCGCCAGGTCGAGATCGCACAGGGCCAGATCGGCGCCCTGTTCGGCGAAGGCCAGCGCGGTCGCCCGGCCGATCCCGCCGCCCGCCCCGGTGACCACCGCGAGCTTGCCCGCGAACGGCCCCCGGCGGCCGTCCTGTCCGGCGGGCGGCCCCGCCGGGAGCGGACGGCCCTCGCGTTCGGCGACGAATTCCCCGACCAGACGGGCCACGACGGGTCCTTTCTCCAGGAGCGCCGACCAGTGTCCGGCGTCGAGTGTGTGCTGTCGCAGGTCGGGCACCCAGCGCCCGAGGTCCTCGGCGAGGGCGGCGCCGACGTAGTGGTCCCGCCGGAGCCCGACGAGCTGCACGGGCACGTCCGTCGGCCGGTGCCGCGGACGCAGCAGCCGGGGCAGCATGTTGGCCCGGTACAGGCTGATGCCGTGCACGGCGTCGTCGGCCAGCGTCGGCTGCGGGTGCTCCGGGCGGGGCGTGACGCCCTCGGCGACCCGCAGCACCGTGTCCCAGCGGCCGGCCAGCCCGTGGCGCCAGGCGGCCGGCGCCACCACCGGCAGATGGAAGGCGCCGATGTACCAGGAGTGCCCCAGCTGGTTGAGCAGCTGCCCGATGTGACGGGGCGTCGGGTTCGCCATCCGGCGGCGTATCCAGTGCCCGACGTGGTCGAGGCAGGGCCCGGACAGCGAGGTGTACGAGGCGATCCGCCGCCGGGCGTCGGGCCGGGTCACGGCCTCCCAGGACTGGATGGATCCCCAGTCGTGGGCGACCAGGTGCACGGGGCGGCCGGGGCTGACCGCGTCGGCCACCGCGAACAGGTCGTCGGCCAGCAGCTCCAGCCGGTAGTCGCGGCGCCGTGCCGGACGGCCGGACGCGCCGGCGCCGCGCACGTCGTAGCGGACCACGTGGTGGTCCGCGGCGAGGGCCGCCGCGACGTCGTCCCACACCCGGTGGGTGTCCGGGTAGCCGTGCACCAGCAGCACGGTGGGCCGGTCCTCGGCGCCCTGCTCCCACACCGCGAGCCGGACGCCGCGGCCGGTGACCTCGCGCCGGCGCGGGGCCGGCGTGGCGGCGCTCATCGGGCGGCCCCCGGCTTCAGGCGGCGCACGTGCGGCAGGTCGTCGTCGAGCCAGTAGGCGTCGTCCTCGGTGACGACCAGCAGCTCCTCGAACTTCAGGCCCACGTCGCGGAAAGCGATGTGCGGTTCGACGGCCCACAGCCCCGGCGTGGGCGCGTGCCGGGAGGAGCGGCCGTCCGCCCACAGCGGGGAACGGCCGTGCAGGCGCTCGCCCACCAGCTCCCGCCCGAGCGTCTGGAGGGTGCGCACGCCGAAGCCGAGGACGTTCACGCCCGCCGGCCCCCGGGAGGTGGTCCGGGTGACCTGGTGGCCGATCACCCGGCCGGGGTAGACCCGGTGGCGGTTGTCGTACCCGTGGCGGGCGATCAGGGCGTCGACGGCGGCGTACACCTCGGCGAGCGTCCTGCGGGCCCGCACCTCACGGACGATCAGCTCCCGGTACTCGCCGAGGTCGAGGGCGATCCGGTCCCAGACGGGGTTGTCGCCGAGCTTGCCCGCGTAGCCGATGTCGGCGGTGTAGCCGTCGGCCACGGGGGCGCAGTCGAGCACGTACGGCATGCCCTCGGCCAGCGGACGGCCGCCGGCGAAGAACTGCAGCGGGGTGCGGAAGTTCCGGAACGCCGTCCGGTCGCCGAACCAGGCGAACGGGATGTGGAAGAAGTCCCGGACGCCCTCGGCGACCAGTTCCCGCCGCAGCCTCGCGGCCGCCTGGCGCTCGGTGACACCGGGCCCGAGCCAGTCGCCGACCCGCTGCGCGCAGGCGTAGGCGAGCTGCTGGAGTTCGCGGAAGCGGCTCAGATCGGTGTCGTCGTAGGGGAAGGAGGGGACGCGCGCGGAGCGTGTCCCGCGGACGGGTGCGTGGGTGCTCATGTTCGTGCCTTCGGTCGGGGAAGGGCGGGGACGCGACAGCGGGGGAGGGGCCTGCCGTCCCGGCACGGATGCGGGGGCCGGGATCCGGACGGGCGGCCCTACAGGTCCAGTTCGAGGCGGGCGCCCTCGGGCGCGCGGGAGACGCACACCCGCATCCGGCCCTCCGCGCGCTCCTGATCGGTGAGCCGTCCGTCGCGGTGCTCGACCGGTCCGGCGCCCACCCGCACGGTGCAGACGCCGCAGAAGCCCTGCCGGCAGGAGTACGGCGTCGCCGGGTCGCGCTTCAGCAGCACGTCGAGGACGGACCTGTCCGCCGGTACGGCGAGGACCTCGCCGCTGCGGCGCAGCGCGATCTCGAACGGCCGCCCGTCCCTGACGGGCGCGGCGGTGAAGCGCTCGGCGTGGAGCGAGCGCGCGCCGCCGGCGTCGAAGGCGGCGCGCACGGCGTCGAGCATCGGGCCGGGGCCGCAGCAGTAGACCGCGCGGCCGGCGGCCCGGCGCAGCAGGGCCGCGCCGTCGGGGACGCCGTGCTCGTCGTCCGCCAGCAGCTCCACCCGGCCCTTTGCGCCCGCGAGTTCGCCGAGTTCGCCGGCGAACGGCATGGACGCCCGGGAGCGGCCGGTGTGCACCAGGTGCCAGTCGAGACCGCGCCGGGCCGCCTCGCGGGCCATGGGCAGCACGGGGGTGATGCCGATGCCGCCCGCGAGGAACAGCACCGACGGCTCGGCGGCGAACGGGAACGCGTTGCGCGGTCCCTTGACGCCCACCCGGGTGCCGGCCGGCAGCGCGTCGTGCACCTCGTCGGAGCCTCCGCCGGGGCCGCCGGTGCGGCGGACGGCTATCCGGTAGGCGTACCGGTCGCCGGGGTCGCCGCACAGCGAGTACTGGCGGGTGCGGCCCGACGGCAGCAGCAGGTCGAGGTGGGCGCCGGGCTGCCAGCGGGGGAGCGGGGCGCCGTCCGGGGCCGTCAGCCGCAGGGCCACGACTCCGTCGGCCGGGTGCTCGCGGGAGGCGACCACGAGGGCGAGGGAGGCGGGGCGCGGCGCGGGCCGGGGCGGTGTGCGGCGCCCGCCGGCGGTGACCAGCGGCAGATACCGGTCGGAGAAGGCGGCCAGGAACCGCATCAGCCGGTCGCCGCGCTCGCGGCCGTAGAGGTCGGGCGGCAGCTCTTCCGCCGCTCCGGCCCCCGGAGCTGCCCGGGCGTCGTCCGGTGCCGGCCGCGCGGGGTCGACCCGCGGCGGTGCGGGGTGGTCCGGTGGCGGCCCGGCGGCGGGATCGGGTGGCGCGGTGGCGCGTCGGCGGCTCATCGGGGCGGGTCCTCGTCTCGGGGAGGGTCTCGGGGCGGGGTCTCGGGCGGGCACGGCCTCGGCGGGGCCCCGGGCGGGCGCCCGGGACCGCTCGCGGAAGCGGTCAGTGCGCTGCCGCGCGGGCGGCGGGGGAGGCGGCGAGATAGGCCACCGCCTGCCGGGTCGAGCCCTCCTGCGTGGGGTGGTAGGCCGGGCTCAGGTAGCGGGAGGCGGAGCGCGTCAGCCTGCCGAGCCCCGGCAGCACACCGCGCCGCGCCCCGTCGGCGTACCCGCGCCAGGTGGGCTTCGCGCCGCGCGGCAGCGAGGGGTCGGCGGCCATCAGGAAGCGGGCGCCGCGGATCCACAGGTGGAACAGGACGGGACCGGCGACGAACAGGGTGCGGATCCGCCTGCGGTAGCCGGGGTCGAGGTGCCGCAGCAGGTCGTACGCCACACTGCGGTGCTCGACCTCCTCCGCGCCGTGCCAGCGCAGCAGGTCGAGCATCACCGGGTCCGCCCCGGCGCGGTCGAGACCGTCCGCGTTGAGCACCCAGTCGCCGAGGAAGGCCGTGAAGTGCTCGACGGCCGCGATGATCGCCACCCGTTCGACGACGTGCTCGCGCGCCCGGGCGGCCGGCAGCCCCGGCCGTTCGCCCAGGACGCGCCGGAAGACGAACTCGACCTGGCGGATGTAGGGCCCCGGGTCCAGACCCTGCGTCAGGAGGTGGTCCAGCACGCCCTGGTGGGCTTCGGCGTGCACGGCCTCCTGGCCGATGAACCCGAGCACCTCCTCGCGCAGCTTCTCGTCGGTGATCATCGGCACCGCCTCCCGGAAGGTGCGCACGAACCAGCGCTCGCCCTCCGGCAGCAGCAGGTGCAGCACATTGACCACATGGGTGGCCATCGGGCGGCCGGGGATCCAGTGCAGGGGCAGCGCACCCCAGTCGAAATGGACGTCGCGGGCCCGCAGGACCAGGTCGTCGTGGTCTTCCGTGCTGCTCATGGACACACTCCTCCGTCACGAGGATGAGGGGGCCGGACACGGGCGCCCGGGCGGGGGACCGCCCGCCGCGGGACGCGCCCTGTTGAGGATTACTCAACAGTAGAAGTTATAGACTTTCTGTCAATAGGATGGACCGCATGGCACGACGCACCCCCGCCGCCCGCCCGTCGCGGATGCTCCCGGCCGACCGCCGGACGCAGATCCTCGAAGCCGCCCGCCGGCTCCTGGAGTTCCGCCCCGTCGACGAACTGTCCGTGGAGTCCGTCGCCCGCGAGGCGGGCGTCTCCCCCGGGCTGCTCTTCCACTACTTCGGATCCCAGCGGAGGTTCCGTCAGGCCGTCCTGGAGGCGGCTGCCGACGAACTGCTCGCCCATGTCCGCCCCGACCCCGCGCTCAGCCCCGCCGAGCAACTGCGCGCCGGCATCACGACGTTCACCGACCACGTCACCCGCTACCCGGCGGTCTACCGCGCCGTCACCCGTCTCGGCGCCGCCGCCGGCGTGCGCACCCTGCACCGGTCGGCCCGCTCCACGCTCGCCGGCTGGCTGCACACCGCGCTCGCCGGCGCCGGGGCGCCGGCCACCCCCGCCGTCACCCTCGCGGTCACCGGATGGCTCGCCTGCATGGAGGAGATCGTCCTCGCCTGGCTCGACGAGCCCACCACGGACCGCCGGAGCCTGGAGGAGCTGTGCGAACGCAGCTTCTACCAGCTCGTCCGGGCCGCCCTGGACGACGAGGAGCAGTGGCTGCTGCTGCGCGAACGGGTCACCGTCCGCCCGCCCGCGCCGCCGGCCCGGTGAGCCGCCCGGGGCCGCGGGCGCCCGCGGTCACCAGTTCCCGATGCCCTCGAACAGCGCCTCGCCCGGCGGCTGTCCGCCCTCGGCCAGCGACTGCTCGGCCCAGATCACCTTCCCGGCCGGCAGGTAGCGCGTCCCCCACCGGGAGGCGAGCTGCGCCACCAGGAACAGTCCCCGGCCGCCCTCGTCCGTCGCCGTGGCCCGCCGCAGGTGCGGCGAGGTGCTGCTGCCGTCCGACACCTCGCACACCAGCGTGCGGCCCGGATCGTGCAGCAGCCGCACGCCGATCGGCCCGCTGCCGTACCGGACGGCGTTGGTGATCAGCTCGCTCAGCACCAGCTCGGTGGTGAACGCGATGTCCTCCAGCCCCCATTCGGCGAGCCGGCGGCTGCACGCCGCGCGCACCGGACCGACGGCCGACGGCTCCTGCGGCACCTCCCAGGAGGCGACCAGCGAGGGGTCCAGCCGCCGCGTGCGGGCCACCAGCAGCGCGATGTCGTCCCGCCGGCGGGCGGGCACCATCCCGGCGAACACGCCCTCGCAGATCTCCTCCACCGTGCCGTGCGCATGGGCCGCCAGCACCGAGCGCAGCTCCTCCAGGCCGACGTCGATGTCCCGCACCCGGTCCTCGACCAGCCCGTCCGTGTACAGCACCAGCCGGCTGCCCTCGGGCAGCACCAGCTCCGTGGACTCCACCGGCAGCGAGCCGACGCCCAGCGGCGGCGACACCGGCACCCCGACGAACTCCACCGTGCCGTCGGGGTGCACCAGCGCGGGCGCCAGGTGCCCGGCGGACGCCAGGGTGCACCGCCCGGAGACCGGGTCGTAGACCGCGTACAGGCAGGTTGCCCCGGTGGTGCCCTCACCCGCTCGGCGCTCCTCCCGGTCGAGGTGGCCCACCAGGTCGTCGAGCCGGGTCAGCAGCTCGTCCGGCGGCAGGTCGAGGGTGGAGAAGTTGTGCACCCCGGTCCGCAGCCGGCCCATGGTCGCCGCGGCGTGCAGACCGTGCCCGACCACGTCCCCGACGACCAGGGCCACCCGCAGGCCGGGCAGCGGGATGATGTCGAACCAGTCGCCGCCCACCCGCGCCTGCGCGGGCAGGTACCGGTACGCGGTGTCGAGCGCCGGCTGGCTCGGCAGCACATGCGGGAGCAGGCTGCGCTGGAGCGTCTCGGCCATGGTGTGCTCACGGGTGAAGCGGCGGGCGTTGTCGATGGCGACGGCGGCCCGCGCCGCCAGTTCCTCGGCGAACGACAGGTCCTCCTCCCCGAACGGCTCCGCCCGCTGCGCCCGCCAGAAGCTGACCATCCCGAGCACCACCCCGCTGGCCTGGAGCGGCACGGTGACCAGCGAGTGCACCCCGTAGGCGAGCGCCCCCGCGGCGCCCTGCGGGTCCTGCGCCCGCCACGCCTCCGCGCTCCCCAGATTCGCCTCCAGCACCGCGTGGCCGCCGGCCATCGCCCGCGCCATCGGTGTCGCGTGGGCGACGAACCGTACCGGGTCGCCCACGGGCTGGAACGGATGGTCCGGATCCACGCCGCTGAGCGCGGCACGCCGCATCGTCGTCGGCGGATCCGGCGGGTCGTCGCCGCTCAGCACGGCGTCCGGCAGCTCGACGGTGACGAAGTCGGCGAACCGCGGCACCGCCACGCCCGACAGCTCCTCGGCCGTCCGTACCACGTCCAGGGTGGTCCCGATCCGCACGCCCGCCTCGTAGAGGATCTTCAGCCGCTCCCGGGCCACCTCGGCCGTGCCCGCGAGCGACCGCAGCTCCGTGGTGTCGCGCAGGGTGGCCACGCAGCCCGAGCTGCCGCCGTACGGCGCCGTCGGCCGGGTGTTCACCGCCAGCAGCCGGTCACCGGCCAGGTGCACCTCGTCGGTCACCGACCGGCCGGACACGAGCAGGGCGGCGATGCCCTCGTCGAGGCCCAGCTCGGTGACCGGACGCCCGTCCGCCTCCCGGGTGATCTCCAGCAGCCGGCGGGCCTCGTCGTTGGCCAGCACCAGCCGGTTGTCGTCGCCGACGATCAGCACGCCCTCGCGCACCGCGTGCAGCACCGCGTCGTGGTGCTCGTACATGCGGGTCATCTCGCTCGGCCCGATGCCGTGCGTCTGCCGGCGCAGCCGCCGGCTGACCAGCGCGGCGCTGACGGTCGCCAGGGCCAGCGCGGCGCCCGCCGACGTCAGGAACACCGGAAGCTGCCGGTCGACCTCGTCGCCGACGGTGCCGATCTGCACCCCGGCGCCGACCAGACCGATCACCGCCCCGTCGGCCCCCGTGACGGGGGCGATGGCCCGCGCCGCGTCCGTCGGGGCGCCCTTGAAGATCTCGGTGAACGCCCCCTCCCGCAGAGCCCGCTCCACACCTTCGTTCACCTCGCCGACCAGCCGCGGGTCGGTGTCGGCCAGGCGCGTTCCGTCGGTCGCCATGACGTTGATGAAGTCGACGCCCGCCTCCGACCCCGCCTCCGCCATCAGCGGCTGGAGCGCGTCGCCCGGATCGCCGGACCGCAGCGCCGCGACGATGCCGGGGGAGTGGGCGAAGGAGGCGGCCGCCGCCAGCGAGCGCTCCCGGGCGGCCTGCTCGCTCTCGTTGCGTGCCTGGATGACCAGGACGACCAGGGCGGCCGTGATCAGCAGGACGGCGACGACCACCTGGAGGAACAGCACCTGGCCGGCGACGCTGCGGGCGTCCAGCGCGGCCCTGGTCCGCTGCCACCAGGACATCCGCGACGTCCGCGCGCCCCGGGGCGCCCGCCCCTTCACGGCCCCGGGCCCGTGCCGCGCCCGCGCGGGGCGGGCCCGCCACCGCCGGTGGCGGGGTCGGCGTTCCTGGACCGCCCGTACAGCCCGACCATGGTCCCTTTCTAGCATCCGGCCCCGCCCCGGTGCCCCGCCCGCGCACATCCGACCGCCCGCACCGCCCGCCGAACCGGCGCGCCGGTTCGGCGGGCCGGGCGGTCGCGGCGGGAGGTGCGGTACTGATAGGCGAATGGACCGCATCGGCAGGAAATGGCCCAGATACACCCTCGTCGTGCCCTGGACACTGCTCGTCGCCGGGGTGGTGCTGGAGTTCTCCACGCCGGAACGCGTCAGCGCCAGCCCGCTGCTCGCCCTGGCCTGCGTCTTCGCCGGCAGCACCGCCTCGCTGCGGACCACCGTCCACGTGTCGGTCGTCGCGGTCGTCTTCGAGGTCCTCTCCGGCGTCAACCAGGGCGTCTTCGAGGCGCACGAGGTCGTCGAGAACCTCTTCGTCGCGCTGGCCGGGCTCCTCGCGGTGGACCTGAACCGCCTGCTGAACCGCTACGGCCACCGCATCGAGGCCGCGGAGACGGTGGCCAGGGCCGCCCAGCTCGCCCTGCTGCCCGTCCCGCCCCGCGAGGTCGGCGACCTCAGGATCGCCGCCGTCTACCGCACCGCCCAGTCCGACGCCCGGATCGGCGGCGACGTCTACGGCGTCCAGGAGACCCCCTTCGGGGTGCGCGCCCTCATCGGCGACGTCCGGGGCAAGGGGCTCGGCGCCGTGTCGACGGTCGCCGTCCTGCTGGCCGTCTTCCGCGAGGCGGCCGAGGAGGAGCCCGACCTGGTGGCCGTCGCGGACCGGCTGGAGCGCTGCCTGGAGCGCGAGGGCAGACGCCGGGGCGGCCTGGAGCAGACGGAGGGCTTCACCACGGCCCTGCTGGCGGAGTTCCCGCCGGTGGGAGGCCGCTTGCGGCTGCTCAACTGCGGCCACCCCGCGCCGTACGCGGTGGACGCGGACGGCATCCGGAGCCTCGACCCCGGCGACTTCTCCCTGCCGCTGGGCATGGGCCCCCTGGCGGACACCGCGCGGACGGTCGACGAGTACCCGTTCCCGGACGGCGCGAGCCTCGTCCTCGTCACCGACGGCATCACCGAGGCCCGCAACCACGACGGCGCCTTCTTCACGCCGCTCACGGCGCTCGGCGACTGCGACTCGGGTGACCCCGACGCGGTGCTCGAAGCCCTGCTGCGCGCGGTGAGCGCCTGGTCGGGGCCCTCGCCGGACGACGACAGCGCGGTCATGGTGCTGAACCGCTGCCCGGCGCCGCAGGGCGCCCGCCTCCCCGCCGGCTCCACCCGCGCGAGGTGACCGGGTCCCGCCCCGCCGGCCCCACCGCACGAGGTGACCGGGGAGGCGCCGGGGGTCAGCCGGGGCCGAGCAGCCGGGTCCCGGCGGCCGGGAAGCCGCGCGCCCACCAGTGGTCGTAGCGGCGGTAGACCAGCGGGTCCCGGTCCGCCAGCAGGGCCGTCAGCGACACCGCCTCCGCGGCCAGCCCCTCCCACACCGCCTCCGGCAGCCCGTGGAAGGCCGTGGCCTCGATCCCCCCGGCGACCGCCCGCCACACCCCCGCGACCCGGCCGTCCACCAGCAGCGTGGGCAGCACGTCGCCGTTCACCCGGATCACCTCCCGGCGGTACTCGGGCGGTATCACCCGCCCGCGGTCCGCGTAGGCCAGCAGCACGCTGTCCCACATCGCCATCAGCCGCGGCGGCGCCGGGGTGTCCTCGTCCGGCCGCGGCGCCCCGGGGACGTCGAACAGCACGGTGCCCTCCGGGCCCGCCAGCTCCTCCACCTCGCCGTCCAGCGCCCGCACCGCGGCCCTCACCCGGCTCCGGGTGGCCATCGTGAACTGGGCCATGTCCGCCACCGACGCGGGCCCGAAGCCCGCCAGGTACCGCAACAGCAGCATCCGCAGCCCGGCGTCCGCGGCCTGCGGGTCGGCCAGGCGGGGCGGTGTGCCGGGACCGGCCCAGGTGTGCCGGGCCCCGAACGACCAGGGCCCCGGCACCGGCGCGTGCCACAGCGGTGCGTACTGGCGCAGCATCCGCCACGCCGGCGCCTCCAGCGGCGCACCCAGACGCTCCTCGGCCCAGGCCCGCGCCTCGGCGTCCGCACGCGGCCGGCCCGTGTACTCCAGCAGACCCGCGACGAGGCCGGCGGTCTCCTCGGGGCCGAGCCGCGCGGCCCGCAGCGTCGGCTCCATCGCCTCCCGGAACACCCCGAAGTCCGCGGCGTCCACCAGGTGCAGCGTGACCCGCATCAGCGTCGACTTGGCCAGCCGGCGACCGGCCAGCGCCGCGTCCAGGGACGCCGGGTCGAAGCCGTCGATCCGGTTCCACAGCGCCAGGTACGGCGAGGCGTGCTGCTGCGCCTGGAGGGCGACCACCCGCCGCACCGCCTCCACCACGTCCAGCGGCTCCCGCTCCAGCAGCAACTGCCGTGCGAGAGTGGACCGGTTGAGAGCACGCGCGCTGATCACCATGACCGCCATTCTCGCCCGCCGCCCCGCGTCGCCCGGCTCCCGGGTACACGTCCCGCCCCGCGTCGCCCGGCTCCCGGGTACACGTCCCGGGCCGCGCCGCCCCGCTCCCGCGTGCACGTCCCGGGCCGCGGCGCATCGACCGATCGGACGACACCGCCGTCGGCCGGCCGGCCCTCCCGCCCGATCCGCTGTGCCGACCCGCCCGCCCGGGGCGGAGGGCGAGGATGGGACACGGAGGCCGGCCCGCACGGGCCGCGCCGACCCCGGCGGCGCACGCACCCCCCGAAGCGTGCGCCGCCGGCCCCGGGCCGCTCGCACCGGCCCGGCGCGAGGCCGCACCGAGTACGAGGAGCACCGCCATGAACGCGCCCGACCGCGCCCTGCTGGAGGCCGCCGCCCACGGTGACGCCGACGCCGTGCGCGCCGCCCTCGACGGCGGAGCCGCCGTCGACGTCCGCGACGAGCACCGCCGCACACCGCTGCTGCTCGCCGCGCTCGCCGACCACACCGACGCCGCCCGTGTGCTGGTCGCCGCCGGAGCCGACCCCGACGCCCGGGACGACCGGCTCGACAGCCCCTGGCTGGTCACCGGCGTCACCGGCAGCGTCGCGATGATGCGGATCCTGCTGCCCGCGGGCCCCGACCCGACGGTGACCAACCGCTTCGGCGGGGCCTCGCTCATCCCGGCCGCCGAACGCGGCCACGTCGACTACGTGCGCGCCGTGCTCCGCGAGAGCGACGTCGACGTCGACCACGTCAACCAGCTCGGCTGGACCGCCCTGCTGGAGGCGGTGATCCTCGGCGACGGCGGCCGCGCCCACGAGGAGATCGTCGAACTGCTCGTCACCGCGGGCGCCGACCCCGGGCTCGCCGACCAGGACGGCGTCACCGCCCTCGGCCACGCCGAACGGCGCGGCTTCGCCGGGATCGCCGGACTGCTGAGGGCCGTGCGATGAGGCGGGCAGCGAGCGCCGCCGCCGGCGTCGCCGCCCTGGTCGTCCTGGCGACCGGCTGCGCCGCCGGGGCGGACACCGGCCCCGCGCCGCGCGGCACGCCGAGTGCCGCCGCCGGGTCCCCGGCCGCGCCCGCGCCCTCCGGCCGGACGCCCTCGGGGAGCCTGCTGGTGGCCGACTTCGGCGCGGACACCGTCACCTTCGTCGACCCCGCCCGGGGCGCCTTCGACTCGGTCGAGGTCGGCACCGCGCCGTACGGCCTCGTCGTCGGCGACGACGGACGGGCCTGGGTGGCCACCGCCGAGGGCGTCGCCGTCGTCGACACCGCCGGCCGGTCCCGGACCGCCCTGATCCCCTACGAGACGGACGGCATCGGCCCTCCGGAGCACGGCGAGTACCGGGGCGGGGGCATGGGCATCGCGCTCGCGCCGGACGGCCGCCATGTGTACGTCGGCGTCAACCGGCCCGGCGGCGACGGCACGGTGGAGGTCGTCGACACCGCCTCGCTGGAGGTCACCGGCACCGCCGACGTGGGCCGCCGCCCCTTCGACGTGGACGTCTCCCGCGACGGCCGCGAGGTGTACGCGACCGACCACGACTCCTTCGACGTCACCGTGGTGCGCGCCGACACCCTCGCCACGCGGCGGATCGAGGTCGCGCCCTACGGCACCGAGGGCGGTCTGGGCTCGTGGCTCAAGCCGCACTACGCGGTGGTCCGGCCGTCGGACGGCCGCCTGCTGCTGCCGTTCGAGGGCGAGCGGCTGGTGGTCCTCGACCCGGCGAGCGGGGAGTCGCGCGTCGAGCGGATGACCGCCGACACCCACCAGCACGGCGCCGCGATCACCGCCGACGGCACCCTGCTGGTCGTCGGCACCGGCCCGATCGACCCGTCGAGCGACGAGGGCCCCTCGCTGACCGTGCGCGCCCCGGACGGCCGTGAGCGGATCATCCCGCTGGACGGCCCCCACGAGGACGTGGCCGTCTCCGCGGACGGCCGCACCGCCTACGTCACGGGCGGCTTCACCCGGGACGGCTACTGGGACGGGATCACCGTGGTGGACCTGGACTCGGGCGACACCCGGCGTCTGCCGGCGGGCAGCCGTCCGCTGGGTGTGGCGGTCCTCTGAGGGCCGCGGCAGGGGCGCGAGGTGGTTCCGGAACGTCGCGGTCCGCGACCGTTCCGGGACCACCTTCGACCGACTCGGGCCGTGGCTCTCTGGTGGTGGCCGGTTTCGCCGTGTAGCGTCCTTTCACAGATGTCGTGGTTCGCAGTCCCTGCCCGCGCTCCGGCGTGGGCGCTTTGCTGTGCAGTGCAGGACCAGGGCGATCACCTCCGGGTCCGCGCGGTGCGGATCCGATATCGACTGAGAGGCACCGGCATGGCCAGCGGCACCGTCAAGTGGTTCAACTCCGAAAAGGGCTTCGGCTTCATCTCCCAGGACGGCGGCGGCCCCGACGTCTTCGCCCACTACTCCAACATCAACGCCCAGGGCTTCCGTGAGCTCCAGGAGGGCCAGGCCGTCACGTTCGACGTGACCCAGGGCCAGAAGGGCCCGCAGGCGGAGAACATCACCATCGCCTGACGCGCGTACCACCCGCCGCGCCCCCCGGAGCAGCCGCTCCGGGGGGTGCGGTCGTCGGGGGGCGTCCGCGCACCGCGCGGTCGCCGGGCGGCCCCGTACCGCGAGCTTGCTGCCCGGCCCCCTCAACTGCGGTTGCTTCCCGCTCCCTCAGCCGCGGTTGCTGCCCGCTCCCGCACCCGCGGTCCTTCGCCGGCCCGTACCGCCGGTCGTCATCCGCCCCGCCCCGTGCGGTTGTTGCCCCGGCCCCCGTAACCGCGGCTGTCCGCGGGCCCGCACCCGTCCGGTGCGTCCGTGGCCCCGCGCACGCACCGGCCGGGGCCCGTGGGCCGCGGCCCCGGACCGGCCCCCCGGCCCGCGCCACGCCTCTCCGCCCCGGGAGCCCGGGACATCTCAACTGGCGGGCAGCCGTTGATCGTTGCATCCCGCCGTGCTGCAATACCCGCGTGACAGGTCACTCCTGGCTGCGCCGGCGCCTCTTCCTGGACCTCGCGCGGACGTCGTCCGCGGCGTGTTCCGCGCGCCCCTGACCCCGCGCCCCTGACCTGGCGCGCACCCGCGCCCGGTCCTGCGGTCACCCTCTCCCTCCCCTTCCGCGCGTTGCCCGCGCCCTCCCGCGTCGCGCCCGTCCGTCCGCGCGCCCGCGCGCCCCGCCGTGCCGGGGGCCGCCGGCGTGCCGTCCGCGTGCGCCGCCGACCCCAACGGAGCCGCCCCATGCCCGCCCGCAGCATCCCCTCCCGCCCCGTCCCCGCCCCCGGCCGTCCCGCCGACCGGAGCCCCGTCCGCCGCGCCTCGGGCCGCCGCACCCGTCTCGCCGCCCTGGCCGCCGTGCTCGTGACGGCCGCGCCCCTGACGGCCGGCACGGCCGCCGCCACGGCCCCCGCCGCCGCGGCCCCGGCGCCGCCCGCCAACCCCTATGTGGCGCCCGGCGGCGCGGCCGCCATGCACGGCGACAGCGCCTCCTCCGACACCACGCCCCTGGCCGGGCCCGGCACGGGACCCCTGACCTCCCGGCGGACGGCCCTCCAGTCGGCCTGCCCCACCGTCCTCGCCGGGTCCGACGGCATCCCCGTCGCCGTCTGCACCGGCATGTTCGACCGGGCGCCGCACGTCCATCTCCTCGACCCGGCGACCGGCGCCTCCGTGACCACGCTCGACCTGGAGAAGAGCAGCATCCTCGGCGGCATCTACAGCTACCTCGACCACCTCGACCGGCTCGTCGTCGCCGACGGCTCCGGCGATCTGCTGCGGATCGCGCACACCCGGGACGCCGAGGGCCGGTGGCAGCTGAGGATCGTGGAGCGGACGCCGTTCGGCGCGGCGCTGGCGGAGGGGGACTCGGTGGTCGGCCTGGCGCCCGACTGGCAGGGCCGGGTGTGGTTCGCCACCGCGCTGGGGGTCGTCGGCACGGTGGACACCGCCACGGGCGCCGTCCGCCACGGGGCGCTCGGCGAGGGCGTCGCCAACAGCATCTCCACGGCGCCCGGCGGTACCGCCGTCGCCACCGACCATGCCCTGTACCTGCTGACCGCCGGCGCCGACGGCGCCCCGCGCACCGAGTGGCGCCGCGCGTACGACCAGGGCCCGTCCCGCAAGCCCGGCCGGCTCAGCCGGGGCACCGGGGCGACGCCCACCTTCTTCGGCCCCCGCACCGGGGCCGAGTACCTGGCGATCACCGACAACGCGGCGTCGCAGGAGAAGCTGATCGTGCTGACCGCCGACGGCGGCCGCACCATCTGCGAGCTGCCGGTCCTCGCCGCGGACGGCAGCGGCACCGAGAACTCGCCCGTCGGCCACGGCAACAGCGTCTACGTCGCCGACACCTACGGCTATCCCTACCCCGCCGTCCCCGAGGGCGCCGGCGACGCCGTCCCGGCCACGGCGCCGTTCCGGGGCGGTGTCACCCGGGTCGACATCGAGGCGGACGGCGAGGGGTGCGCGGTCAAGTGGACCAGCGCCGTGCGCTCGGCCGCCGTGCCCAAGCTCTCCGTCGCCGACGGAAGGCTCTACACCGTGGAGCGGACCGGGGTGATCGATCCCACCCGGACGGGCATCCTCGACCGGTTCGACGCCGTGTCCCTGGACAGTGCCACGGGCCGGGTCACGGGCCGTCACCACCTGGGCACGGGCTTCCTCTTCGACACGCTCCAGATGGCGGGCAACGTCACCGCCCCGGGCGTGCTCTGGCAGGGCACGGTCACGGGGGTCCTGCGGATCGCGCCGAAGACCTCCTGAGCCCTCCCGTGCCGTCCCGGTGGCGGCACGGACACCGGCGCGCGGCGGCGCGTCCGGTCCGTGGAACGGCTCCGCGGACCGGACGCGCCGCCGCGCGCGAGGCCGGGGGCGCGGTGATCACCGCGCCCCTGGCCCACTCCTTCGGGGGACCGGGCGTGATGTCCGGGACCCCCTCGGGTGCGATGTGCGTCTCATCTCAGCGGCACCAGCACATGGACGGCCTTCCCGCCGGGCACGGAGACGATGGTGACATCCTTGCTGAGACGGCGTACGACACGCAGCCCGAACCCTCCGGGACTCATGTCCCCCGGCGCGGCGTGGCGCGTGGTGGGCCAGTCGTGGCTGCGGTCGCCGACCGTGATCCACAGACCCTCCTCCGACACGGTCGCCGTGAAGGTGCTCACGCCTCCGCCGTGCCGGATGGCGTTCGTCACGAGCTCCGATGTCACCAGCAGCGCGTCGGCGACGACCACGTCCTCGTCGTGGCCCGGCCGCTGCCGGCAGAACTCCTCGTCCAGTAGCCGCCGCACCTCGTCACGCGCGGCGGCCGCCGTGACGTCCCGTGCACCCGCGAGGAGTTCGGAGCGGACCGAAGCCGTTTCGTCCGTGGTCATGGGCACAACCCCCTGTCTCGACCTGAGTCCGTATGGTGTTCGTCTGTCCACGGAGGGGGCTTTGCACACGTAACGAACCTGTCGGATCACGTTCCGGATCGGTGAAGACGCCGCCGGAGGGGCCGACGCCCGGGGCTGCTGAGACAGTTGCCGGGCGGCTACTATTCGGGCTGGTCCCGGGTTCGCCCGGGCACCACACCATGCAGTCGTGGAGAGGCGATGATGAGTTCCACCGAGTCCGCCGTACGGGATCGTCTGGCAGAAGTACTGGCACGACGGGGCACCGAGATCGCCGACCGGTGGGTGCAGCTCCAGCTCGACCGCGCCGATCCCGGCGCCCGGTCCGTCCCCGAGGCCGATCTGCGCGAGGAGGGCGACGCCCTCGTCGCCGCCCTGCCCGCCGCCATGGAACGCCCGGCACCGGCCGGCCACGGGCTCGGCGGACACCCCGAACTCCGCGACACCGTCGTGGACATGTCGCTGCGCAGGGCCAGGGCCGGAGCCGTGCCGTCGGCCACCTCGCAGGCCGTCCTCGGGCTCAAGGAAGCCCTGCTGGAGGCCGTCCGGCACGAGACGTTCGGGCCCGAGGAGATGTTCCACGCGGCCCTGCTCCTCAACGGGCTGCTCGACGCCGCGGCCGCGCTCTGCTTCGAGACCTACGCCGAGGGCCGCGAGGAGATCATCCGCCGCCAGTCCCGGCAGCTCCTGGAGGCGTCCACGCCCGTGGTGCAGCTGTGGCAGGACGTCCTCGCCGTCCCGCTCATCGGCAACCTGGACACCGCCCGCAGCCAGATCGTCATGGAGCACCTCCTGGAGGCCATCCAGCGGCACGGGGCGCTCGTCGCGATCATCGACATCACCGGGGTCCCGATGGTGGACACCTCCGTCGCGCAGCACCTGATGCAGACGGTGAAGGCGGTGCGCCTGATGGGGGCCGAGTGCGTCGTCAGCGGCATCCGCCCGGCGATCGCCCAGACCATCGTCCAGCTCGGCATCGATCTCTCGGACATCCTCACCCGGGCCTCCCTCGCGGACGCCCTGGCAACCGCCGTCCGGCTCACCGGGCAGGAGTCCGTCCAGGAGTCGGTTGCCGCGGCGGACGGCGTGCGGAGCGTGCGATGAGCTTTCCCGACGTCGGCCGTGTGCCGATCCTCACCCTGGGGGACACCCTGGTCACCGGGCTACTCAGCGAGCTCGACGACACCTCCGCCATGGCCCTGGCCGAGGAACTGACGGCCCGAATCGCGTCCGACGGCGCCCGCGGCGTGCTGATCGACATCTCCCGGGTGCAGGTCATCGACTCCTTCGTGGCCCGCGCCCTGATGGAACTCAGCACCATGGCGCAGCTCCTCGGCGCCCGGGTGATCGTCGCCGGGATGAGCCCGCCGGTGGCCGTGACGCTGGTGGAGCTGGGCATCGAACTCACCGGCGTCGAGACGGCACTCGACGCCGAACGCGGCATGGCGGCCCTCGGCTGGACGCAGAGCTCCGCCGCGTCCGTGCCACCCCGGCCGCGCGCCGTGGAGGGGGCGGCCGGATGATGCGGTCCGACGAGACGGGCCACGGCGCCCGCGGAGCGAACCGGGCCGGGCCGGGGGCCGCGACGGCCGGCGCGCCCGCACTCGGCGCCCAGCGCGGGCCCCTCGCCGACGGCGGCCCCGCGGGTGCCGCCGACACGTCCGCCGAGTGCCCGGTCCGCACCGAGGAGGACCTGCTGACAGCCCGTCACGCCGTGCGCGCCGCCACCCAGCGGCTCGGGTTCAGCCTCGTGGACCAGACCAGGGTCGTCACGGCGGCCAGCGAACTCGCCCGCAACGCCTTCGTCCACGGCGGCGGCGGAATGCTGCACATCGAACCGCTGCGGCGCGGCGGGGGAGCGGGGCTGCGCCTCACCGTCCGCGACGACGGCCCGGGCATCGCCGACCTCGAAGGCGCCCTCACCGACGGCTTCACCACCGGCGGCGGACTCGGGCACGGCCTCGGCGGAGCACGCCGGCTGATGCACGAGTTCGACGTGCGCAGCACACCGGGCGAGGGCACCACCGTGACCGCGGTGCGGTGGACCGACCGGTGACCGCCGCCGAGCCGCTCCCCACCGCCCAGGTGCGCATCGACCACGAGAGCGCCGTGCACCTGGCCGCCACCGTCGCCCGTGACACGGCGCTGCGGTGCGGCCTGGAGGGGGCGCGTCCGGACAGTGCGGCGGCCGTGGCGAGCGAACTGGCGAGCAACCTCCACAAGCACGCCAGGGACGGCGCCGTCTACGTCCAGCCGCTGACCCTCGGTCAGGGGCTGGAGATCGTCGCCGTCGACCGCGGGCCCGGGATGGCCGACCTGCGACAGTGCCTCGCGGACGGCTACACCACGACCGGCACGCTCGGCACCGGCCTCGGCGCCGTGCGCCGGGTCGCCGACGACTTCGTCATCCGCAGCCGCACCGGCTACGGCACGGCCGCGTCGGCCCGCATCGCGGCCACCGCCCGCGCGGCGGGGACGGAGGCGGCCGGCACCGGGGCAGTGTGCCTGCCCGCCGACGGCGAGACCGAGTGCGGCGACGCCTGCGCCGTGCGCGACACCGACAGCGGCCGCACCGCCGTCGTCGTGGACGGACTCGGGCACGGCGAGCCCGCCGCCCGCGCGGCCCGCACCGCGCTGCGCGCCTTCGACTCCGCCTGCGCCGCGCCGCTGCCCGACATCATGCGGACGCTCCACCGCGCGCTGCGCCACACCCGGGGCGCGGCGGTGGGGCTGCTGCGCCTGCTGCCCGGCCGCGCCGAGTACTGCGGCGTCGGCAACATCCGCATGTGCCTGCTGTCCGCCGACGCCCCGCGACAGCGCATGGAGAGCCGCCCCGGCGTCGTCGGCTGGAACCTGCCCACCCCCCAGGTGCGCAGCGCCCCCGTCGAGGCCGGCCAGCTCGTCGTCGTGCACTCGGACGGCATCGAGTCCCGGTGGGCGCACTCCCCGCCGCCGGCCCTGCTCAGCCTTCCCGCCGAACTCCTGCCCGCCGCGCTCGCCCACCGCCACCGAAGGTCACGGGACGACGCCACGGCCCTGACCCTCACGGTGCCGCGATGACCGAACACACCAGCCGGCGACGTCCGCTGGAGAGCCTCGCCGCCGTGCGCCGCGCGGTGCGCTCCATCGCCGTCCGGCACGGCCTGCCGGTGGAGACCCGCGCACGGCTCACCGCCGCCGTCGCCGAGGTGGCCCGCCAGGACCTCGAACGCGGGCGTCCGGTCGGCGTCACCGCGCGGCGCGGCCCCGAGGACGGCCCCGCCGCCGGCATCCTGACCGTCGCGCTGAGCACCGCCCCGCCGGCCGACACGGGCGCCCTGGCGCTGCTGCCCGCGCCCGCGGCGTCCGGCGCGCGCCGGACCGAGTGGCGGCTCGCCCTCCCGTCGCCCCGCCCCGCCGGGGACCGGGCGGCCGTGCACCCCGCCGGCTGCGAGGAGGCGGCGGAGGAGGAACTGGCCCTGCTCCTGGCCGGGACGGACTCCCTGGCCGCGGACCACCAGCGCCTCAAGAGCGAGCTCGACGAGACCAACAGCGGCGTGCTCGCCCTCTACGTCCAGCTCGAGGAGCGCGACGAACGGCTGCGCCGGGCCCACGGCCAGATGCTGCGCGAACTGGAGGACGCCCTGCGACCCCCGCCGCTCAGCGTGCCCGGCCTCGACCTCGCCGTGCACTACGCGCCCGCGGACACCGACGCCCCCACCGGCGGCGACCTCTACGACTGGTTCGTGCTGCCCGACGGCAGCGTCCACATCACCGTGGTGGACGCCCTCGGCCACGGCGTGGGCAGCACCCGCGCCGCGCTCGACGTCACCCACGCCGTCCGGACGCTCGCCCTGGACGGCTACCCGCTGAAGACGATCGTCGGACGCGCGAGCGAGGTACTCAACGGCATCGACCCCGAGCTGATGGCCACCCTCCTGCTGGTCCGGATCGACACCGCCGGCGGGGAGCTGCTGCTCGCCAACGGCAGCCATCCGCCCGCGCTGGTGGTGCGGGCCGGCGGTGCGACCGAGTACCTGGACGTGACCGGCCGCGGCGTCGGCTACCCGCAACCCGGCAGCGACCACGTCCTGCGCACCCGCTTCGACGCCGGCGACCTGCTGGTCCTCTACACCGACGGGCTGACCGAGAGCCGCCGGGACCCGCTGGAGGGCGAACGCCGCCTGGCGGCGTCGGCGGCGCGCCACGCGGGCCGCCCGGTCGACGAGATCCCCGGCGCCATCGCCGGGGACATGCACACCCTGGTCCTCCATCCGGACGACACCCTGGCCCTCACGCTGCGCAGGCGGCAGGACGGCTGGTAACCGCACCCCCCGGCTGCCCCACCGGCCGGATCAGGACGAAGAGACGATCCAATACACCGCCCGCCCCCACGACCATGGCCGGGCGGCACACACGGGCGATCGCCGGGACCCCCGGCGCCGAGAGAAACTGGACGACGTGGACAGATCTGCCGCTTTCGAGCGGGAACTGCGCGGTGCCGCACCGCATGCGCTGCTGGACGTGGTCACCGCCGAGCTGACCGAGCGGTACGGGGCCGAGAAGGTCGAGCTGCGCATGGCGGACTACGCCATGCGCTCGCTCCAGGCCGTCGGCGACCAGCCGGGCAGCGGCGAGCCGGTCGCCGTGCACGGCACCCCCCAGGGCCGCGCGTTCGGCGCCCAGGAGCCGGCCCTCACCCGGGACGGGGGACACGTCGACGTCCATCTGCCCGTCACCATCCGCGGCGACCGCCTCGGCGTGCTCTCCGTGCGCCTGCCCGACGACCACAACTCCCAGGAGCTGGTGCCCGAGCTCGAATACGTCTGCCAGGCCCTCGGGCACGAGATCCTGGTCGCCGAGCGCGACACCGACCTCTACATCCTCGCCCGCCGCGCGGCCCGGCTGACCCTCGCCGCGGAGATGCAGTGGCAGCTCCTGCCGGGACGCTCCTGCGAGCGCACCGAGTTCGCGCTCGGCGCCCACCTGGAGCCGGCGTACGCGATCTTCGGCGACAGCTACGACTGGTCGGTGTCCGCCGACCACCTCACGCTCGCGATCGCCAACGGGATGGGGGAGGGCATCGAGGCCGCCCTGCTGAGCAACCTCGCGATCAACGCGCTGCGCAACGCGCGTCGCGCCGGTCTCGGACTCGCCGACCAGGCCACCCTGGCCGACCAGGCGGTCTACTCCCACTACCAGGGGCGTGCGCACGTCTCGGTGCTGCTGCTGCGCTTCGACTGCCGCACCGGCGAGGTCGAGGCGGTCGACGCCGGCTCCCCGCGCATGTGGCGCCTGCGGGACCGCGCCGTCGAGGCCGTCCCCTTCGACCACCAGCTCCCGCTGGGCATGTTCGAGGACAGCGTCTACACCACCCAGAGCTTCACGGTGCGGCCCGGCGACCGGCTGCTCTTCGGCAGCGACGGGGTGTACGACGCCGCGTCCCCGGGCGGGGAGCCGTACGGCGACCGGGCGCTGGCCCGCTCGCTCCTCGGCACCACGCTGCTTCCCCCGGCCCAGGTGCCGCACGCCGTGCTGCGGGAACTCGCGGGCTACCACGGGGAGTCGCCGCTGGACGACGACGCCCTGGTGATCTGTCTCGACTGGTACGGGCGCCCCGGGACCGGGGACGCGCCCGGGGCGGCGGTGGCGCCCGGGAGCTGAGCCCGCGGGGCGGCGGGGGCGGCCGTCAAGGGGCGCCCCCGCCCGGTTCAGGCCGAGCGGGCGTCCTTGACCGCCGCGGGTCTCCGGGGGAGCGTGCCCGCGTCGTCCAGGGCGTCCTGGAAGCTGGAGAGCCCGTGCAGCAGCGCGGAACGCGCGGACGGCGGCATCGCGGCGATCACCTCCAGCAGCGCCACCTGCCGCTGGGCGCGCAGATCACGCAGATAGGCCCGGCCGCGGGGGGTGAGACGCAGCTCCAGTTCGCGCCGGCTGACCTGGCTCGGCTGCCGCCTCACGAAGCCCAGCGCCTCCAGGCGGTCGCAGAGCCGGCTCACGGACGGGGGAGCCGAGCCCAGCACCTGGCCCAGGGTGCGCAGATTGATGCCGTCGTCACGGTCGAGGCAGTAGAGGACGCGCAGTTGGGACGCCGAGACCGGCGCGGGCGACACCATGTCCTTGCCGCGTTCCCAGAGCACCTCCAGGAGCTCGATCAGCTCACGGGCGGCCTCGGCGGTCGCCTCGGGTCCGCCGTCGGAAGCGGTGCTGTTCGCGTCCATATCTGGTGACACTCCGAAATCAGACGTCCTCGGCCGGTGGCGCCGCCTGCGCTCCGCGCGCCTGCCCTTGCCTCTCCCGGAAAGCGTTGACCGTTCGGCTACGCGGCACGCGTGGTGGAACGTGCCGTGTGCGGGGCGCCGCTCCCGGCGCGGGCCGGGCGGGTCGCTCCGCGCCCCCACCATATCCGGCCACCTCACCTGGTCGGCAGCGAAGGCGCACGTCGCTCCGTTCCCCGGGGCGCACCGGCCGGTCACCGTCAGGCGTCCGAGGGGGCGCCCAGCACGTGCGCCCACACCCGCTTGCCGTCGGCACGGCTGTCCACTCCCCACCCCGCGGCCAGATGGTCGAGCAGGTGCAGACCGAAACCGCCGGACGCGGTGGAGACCCCCGGGGTGCGCTGGGCGAGGGGGGCCGGGCTCCCGTCGCGCACGGCGATCCGCACGCCGTCGGGGAGCGGCTCGACGTGCAGCCAGGCGTCGGTGCCCGCGTGGCGGTGGGCGTTGGTCACCAGCTCCGACACCAGCAGGACGGCCACCTCGACCCGCTCGGACGGCCAGCCCCAGGTGCCGAGGGCGGCGGCGGTCAGGTCGCGGGCACGGGCGAACGCGCCCGGCTCCTGCGGGATGTGCCAGATGTGCCCTTGTGCGTCCATCACATCCCCCGCCTCGTTCGCCCCGGCCTGAAAATACCGCATCGAAGGCTACGCGATGGCCGCCCGGCCCCGCTCGCCCTGCGCGGGCCCGTCCCGTGACCGGCCCGCGTGCCCGGGCTCCGCGGCACCCCCCGTCGCCGGGGAGCGCGCCGCGGAGCCGGCGGGCGCCTACTCCTCCCCGGCCTGCCGGATGGCCGCGACGGCCGTCTCGACATCGGTGTGCAGGGGAGTGGTCACCGTCAGACCGGTGATCTCCAGCAGCCGCCGCACCGCCGGGGTCGGGGCCACCAGATGCACGTCCCCGCCCTTCTCCCGGGCCTCGCGGGAGCCCTTGATCACGACGTTGAGGCCGGAGGAGTCCATGAACGTCAGCGCCGACAGGTCCAGCACCAGATGACGGCGGCCGTGCGTGAACTGGTTCGCCATGTGGTGGTGCAGGAACGTGGCGGACTCGATGTCCAGCTCGCCCCCGACGGTCAGGACGGCCGTCGCGTCGTCGAGGATCTCGACCTCGATGTCCAGGTTCTCTTCTCGAACGGCCATGGCTCTCCTGCTCTTCGATGGTAGGGACGTCCCGGGATACGGACCCGGCTCCGGCCCGGACGCCTGCGCGGCGCCCAGGCACACATTGTCATGCGGCAACTGTCACTGTCCGGCGGGGGCCGGGACGGGCCGGGCATGCCGCACGGGAACGAGGGCAGGCGAAGGGCAGGACGGCGGCCGGACGGCACACGGATCACAGACCCCGGCTGCCCCCGGACGAAAGGACGATGCACCATGACGGCAGGCGGCACCCCGATCCTGACCACGCTCACCGACTGCGACCAGACCGTGGCCGACGCCGACGAGGACGTACGCGGCCGGAAGGTGACGGACGCGGAGGGCAACGACCTCGGACGCGTCGGCGACCTCATCGTCGACGCCGACGAGCGCAAGGTCCGGTTCCTGCTGGTCGAGCACGGCGGCTTCCTCGGGCTGGGCGAGAAGAAGTCCTTCGTCCCCGTGGACGCCGTGGTGCGGATCACCGACACCCAGGTCCACATCGCGCCCTCCCACGAACAGGTCGCCGAGGCCCCCGCGTACGACCCCGACCTCGTCGACGCGAACGAGTACTACGCGGGCGTCTACCGCCACTACGGCTACGCCCCCTACTGGGGGGCGGGCTACGTCTACCCGGGGTACCCGTTCATCCGCTGACCGGCGCGGCCGTACGAGCCCGCGATGTGAAGCCGGTGCGCCGCCCGTATGTGCCCGCGATGTGAAGCCGGTGCGCCGCCCGTGTGTGGGTGTTGCCGTACGGCATCGATCGGGGGGTGATTGCGGCGGCTCGGCTTGATGCCGCTTCGCCCGGTGGGCGAAGGTGGCTCCACCCGTGATGTCCAGCGGAAGGGACAGGGCCGGCCCGCCGGCCCTGCACTATGACAGCTCCCGAGGAGTCCCCGGTTCAACAGCAAGGCATGCCGACCGTGACCGTTTCCTGGCTGCGGGCGCCCTACCCGTCGTTCGTGGTCGACGCCGACGGAGGCGTGGTGGAGGTCAACGAGGCCGCCACCCGCCTCTTCCCCGGGATGATCACCGGCGCATGGCTGGCCGACGTCGCCCCGTCCTGGCTGGCCGACGCGCACAGCCGGTTCACCGCGGCCGCCCGGCGCCGCGCCGACCCGCCCGGCGGACACCCGGCGGAACCCGGACCGGCCGGGGTCTTCCCCGTGCAGGCCGCCCGGGGCCCCCACGGGGGACGGATGTTCGCCGCGCACCCCACACCCTCGGCGGGCGGCGACGTGGCCTGGTGGCTGGCCGACGACACCGACCGGCACGCCGCCGAGGAGGCCCTGCGCGGTGAACGCGAACGGGCGCTGCTCCTGACGGAGGCGTCCTCCCGGCTCCTGGCCTCGCTGAACGTCGACCGCTGCATGGAGGTGACCGCCCAGCTCGCCGCGGAGCACCTCGCCGACGCGGCGGTCGTGGTCGCCCCGCGCAGCGGCCGCCGCCACGCCGTCATCGCCGCCTCCGAGGGGCGGACGAGCAGGCACACCACCACCATGGACCCCACCCTCGTCCCCGGCCTCGCCGAGGCCCTCCAGGGCTTCCCGCCCGTGCCGTCCCGGTGGATAGACCCCCTGGCCCTGCCCGGCTGGGTGGTCCCCGACGGCTGGGACGGCCCGGTGGGCTCCGTGGTGGTCACCCCGCTCCCCGGGCACGGGGTGCCGGCGGGGGCGCTGATCCTGCTCCGCCGCGACGGCCACGCCGCCTTCACGGCGTCGGACGAACTGTTCGGCCGCCTGTTCGCGGCGCGCGCCGGTGCGGCGGTCTCCGCCGCCCGGATGTACAGCGAGCAGGCCACCATCACCCGGACCCTGATGGCCGAGCTGCTCCCCCCGCGCCTCCACCACGTGAACGGCGTCGACTTCGCCGGCGGCTACCGCGCCGCCCGCGACTCCGAACGCATCGGCGGCGACTTCTACGACGTCCATCCGGGGGCGACGCCCGACAGCCCGTCCCTGGTGGTGCTCGGCGACGTCTGCGGCAAGGGGCTGGAGGCGGCCGTGCTCACCGGCAGGATCCGCACCACCCTCCAGGCGATGATCCCGCTCGCGGGGGACCACCAGCAGATGCTGAGACTGCTCAACGGCTCGCTGGTGACGTCCCGGCACACCCGGTTCGCCACACTGGTCCTGGCCTCCGTGCGGCGCGAGGGCGGCCGCACGGGCCTGCGGCTGACCAGCGCCGGCCACCCGCCGCCGCTGATCGTGCGCAACACCGGCGAGGTCGAGGAGGCCGACACCGCGGGCACCCTCGTCGGCGCCCTGCCCGAGGTGACGGCCCGCTCGGCGGCCGTGGACCTGGCGCCGGGCGAGACCTGCGTGCTCTACACCGACGGGATCACCGAGGCACGCGGCGGCCCGCTCGGCGGCGAGATGTTCGGCGAGACCCGGCTGAAGGCGGCGCTCGGCGAGTGCGCCGGACTGCCGGCCGAGGCCGTGGTCGAACGGGTGCAGATGCTCGCGTCCCAGTGGGTGGGCGACCGGGCCCACGACGACATGGCCGTCGTCGCCATCACGGCTCCGCACTCGACGCATCTCACGGCGGTGGACGGCCGCACCCGGGGCAGGTTCACCGCATGACCGCAGCTCCCACCGCCCCCGACGGCGCCCCGGGCCCCGACGGCTCCCCGGCCCGCGACGGCGCCACCGCCCCCGAGGCCGGCGGCGCCGCGCCCGCCGACGCCGCACGGGCCTGCCGCGACACCCGCGACCTGCTCTGGTCCGCCCTGGCCGGACGGGACGAACAGGCCGCCGCCCGCGCCGTGTTCGACGCCCTCGACGGCGGTGTCACCACCGAACAGGTGCTGCTCGACGTCATCGCGCCCGTCCAGGCCCGGGTGGGCGAGGAATGGGCCGCCGGCCGGATCGGCGTCGCCCAGGAGCACGCCGTGACCGCCATCCACGAGCGGGTCATCGCCGCGTTCGCCCTGCGCGCCGCCCCGCCCGGGACCCCGTGCGCCGGCCGGGTCGCGGTGGCCTGCGTCGACGGCGAATGGCACGCGCTGCCGGCCCGGATCCTCGCCGAGGTGCTGCGCGCCCGCGGATTCACCGTGGACTTCCTCGGCGCGCAGGTGCCGACCCCCCATCTGATCGCCCACCTCCACCAGACCGGCCCCGACATCGTCGCCCTCTCGTCCTCCCTGCCGACCCGGCTGCCGGCCGCCCACGCGGCGATCTCCGCCGTGCAGGCCATCGGCCTGCCGGTGATCGCCGGCGGCGCGGCCTTCGGGACCGACGGCCGCTACGCCCGCCTGCTCGGGGCGGACGGCTGGGCCGCGGACGCCCGCGACGCCGTCGAGGTCATCGGGCAGACGCTGGGCGGGGGCGACCGCACCGCCTTCCACCAGCCGATCGACGACCTGCCCCACCTCGCCGACCAGGAGTACACCCTGATCAGCCGGGGCCGTCCCGACCTGGTGCGCACCACCCTCACCGGCCTGGCGGAGCGCCTCCCGGCCGTGCGCGCCTACACCGACCGCCAGCGCGAGCGGACCTCGGAGGACCTCGCGCACATCGTCGACTTCCTGGCCGTGTCCCTGTACACCGACGACCGCGCGCTGTTCGGCGGCTTCCTCGGCTGGACGGGCGACATCCTGGAAGCCCGGGGCGTCCCGGCGGACGTCCTGCTGCCCGGCCTGGAGCTGCTGTCGGACGAGCTCAAGGACTTCCCCCGCGCCCTCCGCCACCTCGCACACGGCCGCGCCACCGTCGCGGCCCGCCCGAAAGCAGCATCCGGACAGGTATGACCACACACCCCGACGACATCCTCCACCTCACCGTCTGCACCGCGGACGACGGCGGGGTGTGCCTGCGCCTCGTGGGCGAACTCGACTGGGAGAGCGCGGGCGATCTCGTCGAGACCGCCCGCGAACAGCTCGGCCGGCAGCCGCGGCCGCGCCCCGCCGTGCACCTCGACTGCGCCCAGCTCTCGGTGTGCGACTCGACGGGGCTCTCGGCGCTGCTGATGGTGCACCGCGACGTCACGGCCGCGGGCGCCTCGCTGCGCCTGGACAACCGGCCGGCCTTCCTCGACCGCATGCTCGCGCTCACCGGCACCCTGGACCACCTCACCGGCACCCCGCCGGCGCGGACCGCACGGCTGGACGGCGACGGGACCGACGCCCCGCGCTGAGCCGCGCCGGTAGCCACCTTTTAGTGGGTACTTGGCAGACGCCCGGGGCCCGGCGAGTCTTGGTGACGGGAGGCGGGCACCGGGCCGGCCGCCCGGCGGGAAGGAGGTGGCGCGGTGTCAGGCGACCGGTGAGGCCCCGGCCGCCGCGGACCGTCCGGCCAGCATGTCCAGCCGGCGGTGCCCCCACGCGGACAGGGGCGCCAGCGCCTCGGAGAGGTCGCGGCCGAACGGGGTCAGGGAGTACTCCGTCCGCAGCGGCAGCACGTCGTGCACCTCCCGGTGCACCAGTCCGTCCGACTCCATCTCGCGCAGCGCCTGCGTGAGCACCTTCTCGCTCAGGCCCGGCAGGGCCCGGCGCAGCGCGCCGGGGCGCTGCGGGCCGGCCTCCAACTGCCACAGCAGAGCGGTCTTCCACTTGCCGTCGATCACGGCGACCGCAGCGGTCACTCCGCACACCTCCGGATCCAGGGCACGGCTTCGCGTCATCGCCGATCCGTCCTTTTTATTGCCATCCACCCATATTCGTACGGGAGTTGTCTCATGTCCACGAACCCCCAGCCGTCCGACGTCACCGTACTCGGACTCGGCCCCATGGGCCGCGCCCTGGCCGGCGCCTTCCTCGCCGCGGGCCTCGGCACGACGGTATGGAACCGGACCCCCGGCAGGGACGCCGAACTGGTAGCCCGCGGGGCGCGGCCCGCCGCCTGTGCCGCCGAGGCGGTCGCCGCGAGCCCGCTGACCGTGGTCTGCGTGGTGAACTACGACGCCGCCGACGCGGTGCTGCGCGCGGACGCGGTGGCCTCGGCCCTCGCCGGCCGCACCGTGGTGAACCTGACGGCGGACACCCCCGAACGCGCCCGGGACACCGCCCGCTGGGCGGCCGGGCAGGGGATCCGCTACCTCGACGGCGCGATCATGACACCGACCACCACCATCGGCACGCCCGACGCGGTCCTCATCCACAGCGGTCCCGAGGACCTCTACCGCGAGTACGAGCCGGTCCTCGCGGCGCTGGGCGGCACCCACACCCACCTCGGCGAGGAGATCGGCCGGGCGGCGGCCTACGACGTCGCCCTGCTCGACATCTTCTGGACGGCGATGGCGGGCTGGGCGCACGCCGTGGCCGTGGCGCGGGCGGAGGGGATCACCGCCCGGGAGCTGGCGCCGTTCGCCCAGGGCATCGGCGCGATCCTGCCGCCCGTCTTCGCGGAGACGGCCGAGGACGCCGACAGCGGCACCTACTCCGGCGAGGGCAACCCGCTCACCTCGGCGGTGTCGTCGATGGCGCACATCGTGGCGGCCTCCGAGTCGCACGGCATCGACGCCGGCGTGATGCGGGCCGCCGAGGGCCTCGCCCGCCGTGCCGTCGGCCTCGGCCACGGCGACGACGGGTTCGTCCGGGTCGCGGAGGTCCTCTCCCGCCGCTGAGCCGCCCCGCCCCGGCTCCCCGGCACCCGGCCGGGGAGCCGGGGCGGCCGGAGCACACCCGCGGGCGTGGCAGGATCGGGGGAATGGTGGAACGAATCATCGCCGCGTGTGACGGGGCGTCGAAGGGTAATCCCGGACCGGCTGCCTGGGCCTGGGTGATCGCCGGTGCGGACGGCGAGGTGGCCTCGTGGGAGGCGGGCCCGCTGGGGCGGGCGACCAACAACGTCGCCGAGCTGACCGCGCTGCGCGAACTGCTCGGACGCACCGGGCCCGAGGTCCCGCTGGAAGTGCGCATGGACTCGCAGTACGCGATGAAGGCGGTGACCACCTGGCTCCCCGGCTGGCGCCGCAAGGGCTGGAAGACGGCCGCCGGCACCCCCGTCGCCAACCAGGACCTGGTGATGGCGATCGACGCCCTGCTCAGCGGCCGGGACGTGCGCTTCGTCTACACCCCCGCCCACCAGGTCGACGGGGACGCGCTGAACGCGGCCGCCGACGCCGCCGCCAGCCAGGCCGCCCGCACCCAGCAGGCCGCCGGCTCGGACCGGGGCTCCGAACTCCCGCCGCCCGAGCCGCCGTCGAAGCCCGCCGCGGGCCGCTCACGCCGTCCCGCGGCCGGCGGCGGCACGGGCGCCAAGGGGGGCGCGAAGGGCGGCTCCCGGGGGACGCTCAAGGCCAAGTTCCCCGGCCGCTGCCGGTGCGGCCGCCCCTACGACAAGGGCGAGTCGATCGCCAAGAACCCCGACGGCTGGGGCCACCCCGCCTGCGCCGCGACCGCCGCGGCCGGCTGACCCGCCCGCACCGGGGCGGCCACGGCCGCCCCGGCCCTCAGCCGCCCTCGACCAGCCCGGCCAGGTTGTCCAGCGCCATCCGCGTCCCGGCCTCGTTGTCCTCGGGCCGCACGGCGTCGGGCAGCCCTTCGTGCACGACGAGCACCTCCGTCCCGCCGTCCTCGGCCGCGGCCAGCGAGGTCGTCATCGTCATGGTGCCGCCGAACTCCGGGTCCGCCGACTCGAAGGCGAGCACCTCGACCACCTTCTCGTCGGGGACGAGTTCGGCGAAGTGGCCGTGGTACGTGTCGGTCCGGGCGTCCGACTTGCCCTCCGTGCCCGGGGCGCCGGTGTCGTCGTAGGTCAGCGAGACCCGGAACCTGCCCCCCTGCCGGGCGTCGAACTCGTGCACCCGCGCGCTCATCCCGTCCGGCACCCGCCATCGGGCGACGGCACCGGGATCGAGCAGCGCCCGGTAGACGGCCGCGGGGGAGGCGTTCACATGGCGGGAGACGCGCGTCGTGTGCATGAGGCGAATCTAAGGGCTGTCCCGCGATCCCCGGCGGGCGCGCGACGACAGCTGGGGCACCTCGCCGCGTTGTCGAATCGCCCGAATATGCCCGGTATGAGGACGACTCTCCGCCTTGCGATGCGTCCCCTGTGCCCTGCGGGCCCGGGGAGGCCCCACGCATCTGACGCCGCACGCTGATCCACCGGGCATGACGGGACAGCCCTGAGGGGCCGGGGACCGCCTCCCGCGCGCCGCCCGGCGGTACCCGCGCCCGCCGGGCGGCGGGCGGCGGGGCCTACGCTGAGGGCCGTGACGACGCGAGACAGCAGGCCGCTGGCCGTATTCGACCTCGACGGGACGCTCGCCGACGCCGGGCACCGGCAGCATCTGCTGCGGCGCGCGCCGCGCGACTGGGACGCGTTCTTCGCCGCGGCGCCCGACGACCCGCCGCTCGACGAGGGCGTGCGGCTGTGCCGGGAGGCGGCGGGGGAGTGCGAGATCGTCTATCTCACCGGCCGCCCGGAGCGGTGCCGCCGGGACACGGTGGACTGGCTCGCCGCCCGGGAGCTGCCCGAGGGCCGGATCTTCATGCGGCGCGACGACGACCGGCGACCCGCCCGCAGGACCAAGCTGGAGATCCTGCGGCGCCTCGGCGCGGGCCGCGGGATCCGGATGCTCGTCGACGACGACGAGCTGGTGTGCCTGGACGCCGAGCGGGCGGGCTTCCGGGTGGTGCGCGCCGTCTGGGGCGTGGAGAGCACCGGTGCGGCCATGCGGGACGCCCAGGAGCGCGAAGGGCGCACCTGACGCGGCCGGGAGCGTGCCCGGGCCCGCGGGGTGCGCCCGTGCCGGGAGGGCTCGGCCCTCCCGGCGCCGCTCACTCGCCGTCCTCCAGCCGGAACCCGACCTTCAGCCCCACCTGGTAGTGCTCGATCTGCCCGTCGGCGATGTGCCCGCGTACCTGGGTGACCTCGAACCAGTCGAGGCCCCGCAGGGTCTGGGACGCCCGTGTGATGCCGTTGCGGATGGCCTGGTCGACGCCGTCCGGGGAGGTCCCCACGATCTCGGTGACCCGGTAGGTGTGGTTCGACATGTGCGTCGTGCTCCTCTCGATGCGTTCTCTCCACGGTGCCGCACCCCGCACGGTCCCGCGAGGCGTCGGCCGCCGCTCCGGGGGCGCGGTGTCCGCATGCTGGTCGGCCGGCGGGGCCCCCGCCGGGACGGCCCGGCACGGCCGAACGACCGTGATTCGGCCACCGGATGACGCGCCGATGATGTCCCGGATGACATCGGTGTCCGCTGTCGGCCACTTCACACTCCGCTTTCCGGACTTGACCGGACGTATGGTCCATACCAAAATCCAGCCAGCCCGTGCGAGCGTCAGCTCCTCCCCCCACGTCGGGTCCCGTTCATGTGCCCCGACGCAGAAGGTGACCTCGTGAAGAACCGCTACCTCGCTCTGTCCACCGTGCTCGCCTGTTCGCTCGCCCTCGGTGGGTGCGGTCTGATACCGGGCGGTTCCGACACCCGCACCGTCAGCATCTGGCTCATGCAGAACAGCGTCTCGGAGGACTGGCTGAACCGTTTCACCGAGACGTTCGAGAAGGAACACCCCGGCATCGAGCTGGAGGTGACGTTCCAGGAGTGGACGGGCATCGGCAAGAAGGTCACCGAGGCGCTCCGCAGCGACGACGCCCCCGAGGTCATCGAGGTCGGCAACACCCAGGTCGCCGGCTACGCGGAGAGCGGCGGTCTGCGCGACCTCACCCTGGAGTCCGTGCGCGACCTGGGCAACGAGGACTGGCTGCCGGGCCTCGCCGAGCCGGGCAGCGTCAACGGCTCCCAGTACGGCATCCCCTGGTACGCGGCCAACCGTGTCGTCATCTACAACAAGGAGCTCTTCGCCGAGGCCGGCATCACCGAGCCGCCGAGGACCCGCGCCGAATGGCTGGAGATCTCCGAGAAGCTCGACAAGCCCGGCCAGGACGGCATCTACCTCTCCGGCCAGGACTGGTACACCCTGGCCGGCTTCATCTGGGACGAGGGCGGTGAACTCGCCGTCGAGAGAGCGGGGGAGTGGGAGGGCGCGCTGCACTCCAAGGCCGCCCTGCGCGGGATGAAGTTCTACGAGGAGCTCCAGGCCCACGGCAGCGGCCCCAAGGACGGCGACGAGGAGACCCCGCCGCAGGCGGAGGTGTTCGCCAAGGGCAACGTCGCCCAGATGATCGCCGTGCCCAGCGCCGCCACCGTCATCGAGAAGGCCAACCCCGAACTCAAGGGCAAGCTCGGCTTCTTCCCCGTCCCCGGCAAGACCGCCGCCGCGCCCGGATCCGTCTTCATCGGCGGCTCGGACCTGATCGTGCCCGAGAACTCCAAGGAGCGCGCCGCGGCCGTCGAGGTGGTGTCCGCGCTCGCCGGCGACGAGTGGCAGCTCGACCTCGCCCGCACCATGAACTACGTGCCCAACAAGGCCACCCTCGGCCTGGAGCTGGAAGGCGTGGAGAGCACCTCCGCGATGGCCGCGGGAGCCGCACAGGGCCGGGCCACCCCCAACTCCCCGCAGTGGGCCGAGGTGGAGGTCGAGAACCCGATCAAGCCCTACATGACGGCCGTCCTCCAGGGCCAGGACCCGGCCACCGCCGCCCGCAGCGCCTCCACCCGGATCACGGCCGCCCTGCGCCCCTGACCGTCCCCCCGGCGCCCCGGGCCGCACGCCCGGGGCGCGGACGTCCGGCATTCAGCGTTCTCACATCCGCGCTCCGCCGGGCGGTCATGTCGAATCCAGCCTGTCACGGAAGAAACGAGGAGCCGGGCCGCCGCACCCGCGGTCCGTCCCCTCCGTCCGGCACAGGAGACCGCCATGCCCGCAACCCCCCTCGCCGCGCCCGCCCCGGTCCCCCTTCCCGCCGCCCCGCGGGGCCCCGCGGCGGTCCCGCCCGCCCCGGCCGCCGCTCCCGCGCAGGCCGCGGCCGGCGGCGACCACCGGTACGTCGTCTCCCTCGCGCGTGACCAGGACGAGGTGCGCGCCGCCCAGCGCCTGCGCCACCAGGTCTTCGCCGGTGAGATGGGAGCCCTGCTGAGCGGCCTTGAGCCCGGCCTGGACAGCGACGCGTTCGACGCCTGGTGCGACCACCTCCTGGTCCGCGAGAGCGTCACCGGCGAGGTCGTCGGCACCTACCGGATCCTGCCGCCCGAGCGCGCCCGGATCGCCGGACGCCTCTACTCCGAGAGCGAGTTCGACCTCACCCGGCTCGCCCCGATCCGGCACGACCTCGTCGAGGTGGGACGCTCCTGCGTCCACCCGCTGCACCGCAACGGCGCCGTCATCGCGCTGATCTGGGCCGGACTCGCCCGCTACATGACCCGCACCGGCCACAACTGGCTCGCCGGCTGCTGCTCGCTGCCGCTCGACGACGGCGGCACCCTCGCCGCGGCGACCTGGGAGACCGTGCGCACCCGCCACCTGGCGCCCGAGGAGTACTGGGTGACCCCGCACAAGCTGTGGAACGCGGCCGGCGCGCCCGCGCCCGCGAGCCGCACCGAGCTCCCGCCCCTGCTGCGCGGCTACCTCCGCCTCGGCGCCTGGGTCTGCGGAGCCCCCGCCCACGACCCCGAGTTCGGCGTCGCCGACCTCTACGTGCTGCTGTCGCTGCGCCGCACCGACCCCCGCTACCTGCGCCACTTCCTGTCGCTGGCCCCGCTGTGACGAGCGCCTGGCTGCCCACGGCGACCTGCACCCCCGAGGCGTGCGCCACCGGCGCAGGGCCGGCGGCCGGGGCCGCGCGGGCCGTGCTCCGGCTGACCGCCGGCACCGCGGTCGTCGCCGCCGGGATCCTGCTCGCCCCGGCCGCCGCCCTCCTCGGCACCCGCCCGCGCCACCGGCTCACCGCGTCCTGGTGCCGGGCGGTGCTCAGGGCCTTCGGCGTACGGGTGACCGTCGTCGGTGCCCCGCCGGGGCGCCCCGTGCCGCGGGCGGCGGCCGGCCCCGGCGAACTGGTCGTCGCCAACCACGTCTCCTGGCTCGACATCCCGCTGATCGCGGCCGTCCTGCCGGGCCGCATGCTCGCCAAGAGCGAGATCCGCCGCTGGCCTGTGCTGGGACCGGTCGCCGCCCGCGGCGGCACCCTGTTCGTCGAACGCGACCGGCTGCGGACCCTGCCCGGCACCGTCGCCGCCATGAGCGGCGCCCTGCGCGCCGGCTCCCGGGTCGTCGTCTTCCCCGAGGGCTCCACCTGGTGCGGCCGGGGGCAGGGCCGGTTCCGTCCGGCCGCCTTCCAGGCCGCCCTGGACGCGGGCGCCGTCGTGCGGCCCGTCCGGCTGTCCTACGGGCCCACCGGGGCCGCCGCCTTCGTCGGCGACGACCCGCTGGCCCTCTCCCTGTGGCGGGTCGCGACGGCCGCCCGGCTGACCGCGGAGATACGGCTGCTGCCGCCCCTCGTCCCCGGTCCCCGGACCGACCGCCGCGCCCTCGCCCGCTCCGCTCAGCTCGCCGTCGCCAGGCTCAGCGCGAACCGCCCCTCTCCGTCGGTCCACCAGTGCGTCAACTCCAGCCCGGCCGACGCGAGTTCGGTGCGCACGCCGTCCTGACGGAACTTGGCCGACACCTCCGTGCGCATCTCCTCGCCCTCGGCGAAGGGCACCACCAGATCCAGCTCGCGGATCTTCACGGTCAGCGCGGACCGGGCGCGCAGCCGCATCTCGATCCACTCGTGCTCCCGGTCCCACACGGCCACATGGTCGAAGTCGGCCGGATCCACGTCCGCACCCAGCTCCCGGGCGATCACCGACAGCACGTTCTTGTTGAAACGCGCCGTCACACCGGAGGCGTCGTCGTACGCCCGGACCAGCACCTCCTCGTCTTTCACCAGGTCCGTGCCGAGCAGCAGCGCGTCGCCCGGCTCCAGCAGGTCGCGCACCGAGCGCAGGAACAGGGCGCGCTCGGCGGGCAGCAGATTGCCGATCGTGCCGCCCAGGAACGCCACCAGACGCGGCCCCGGCGTCCCGGGCAGCGCCAGCCCCCGGGTGAAGTCCGCGATCAGCGCGTGCACGTCGAGCCCCGGACGCTCCGCGAGCAGCGCCTCGGCCGCCCCGGTCAGCGCGCTCTCGCTGACGTCGACCGGGACGTAGGTGTGCAGCTCCGTCAGGGCGTCGAGCAGGAAACGGGTCTTCTCCGACGACCCCGAGCCCAGCTCCACCAGGGTGCGGGCACCGGTCGCGGCGGCGATCTCCCCGGCCCGCGCCGCGAGGATCTCGCGCTCCGCACGGGTCGGGTAGTACTCGGGCAGCCGGGTGATCTCCTCGAACAGCTCGCTGCCGCGGGCGTCGTAGAACCACTTGGGCGGCAGCACCTTCGGGGTGCGAGTCAGCCCGCTGAGCACATCGGCGCGCAGATCGGCGCCGGTGGTGTCCTCGGGCATCGTGCGGGTCAGCAGGAACGGGCTCACTGGGTGGGCTCCTTGAGCTCGGTTAGCAGCAGGTCCGTCCGTGTCGCCATGAGCAGCGTACGGTCGGGCACCTCCTGCCAGCGCGGATCGTCGTCGTACGGCTCCGATGCCACGACCGTGCGGCCGCCGGAGCCCGTGAGGTACCACAGGGTGTCGCCCCACGCGGTCGCCGCGATGGCGCGGCCGTCGGTGAGGAGCAGGTTCAGCCGGGAGTCCGGCGCGGCGGCGGCGGTGTCCCGCACGGTGTCGGCCAGCGCCTGCCCCAGACCGTCACCCGCCCGCAGCCGGTGCAGCACCAGCGCCCACACCAGCGCCGAGTCGTTGCGCGCCTCCAGCGACAGCAGGTCGTCCGCCGGGAGCGTGCCCGCCAGGGCCCCCATCGAGGAGGGCCAGCCCCGCACCGCGCCGTTGTGCGAGAACAGCCACGGCCCGGAGGCGAACGGCGCCGCCGCCGCCTCCCCGTCCGCGCCCGCCGCGGTCGCGTCCCGGACGGCGCCGAGCACCGCCCGGCTGCGCACCACCCGGACGAGGTCGGCGAACGACAGGTCGCCCCAGACCGGCCCGGCCCGCCGGTAGCGGGCGGGCACCGGGTCGTCGTCGGCGTACCAGCCGACCCCGAAGCCGTCCGCGTTGACCGTGCCGTACCGCTGCCGGCGCGGGGCCCAGGACTGCCTCAGCAGCCCGTGCTCGGGCGCGACGAGCAGCTCGCCCAGCGGGGCCGGCGGTCCGAGCGCCGCGATGTGCCGGCACATCAGGCCTCCCCGTCCTGCCGGACGCGGGCGTCCCGGGCCGTGCGGAAGCCGGAGAAGATCTGCCGGCGCACCGGCAGGTCCCAGTTGCGGAAGGTGCCCCGGCAGGCCACCCGGTCCACGCCGAACGCCCCGCCGCGCAGCACCTTGTGGCCGGGCCCGAAGAACACCTCGGAGTACTCCCGGTAGGGGAAGGCCACGAAGCCCGGGTACGGCAGGAAGTCGCTCGCCGTCCACTCCCAGACGTCGCCGATCAGCTGCCGCACCCCGAGCGGCGAGGCGCCCGCCGGATAGCTGCCGGCGCGAGCCGGGCGCAGATGGCGCTGCCCCAGGTTGGCGTGGTCCGGGCCGGGGTCGGCGTCGCCCCAGGGGTAGCGCCGGGACCGGCCGGACCCCGGGTCGTGGCGGGCCGCCTTCTCCCACTCGGCCTCCGTCGGCAGCCGCCGGCCCGCCCAGCGGGCGTACGCGTCCGCCTCGTACCAGCTCACGTGCAGCACCGGCTCGTCGGCCGGCACCTCCTCCGTCACGCCGAAGCGCCGGCGCAGCCACACCCCGCCCTCCCGCCGCCAGAACAGCGGGGCGCCGATGTCGTGCCGGCGGATCTGGTCCCAGCCCTCGTCCGCCCACCAGCGGCGCTCGCCGTAGCCGCCGTCGTCGATGAACGCCTGGTAGGCGCCGCAGGTCACCGGTGCGGTGTCGATCCAGAACGCCGGCACCTCCCGCCGGTGCGCGGGCCGTTCGTTGTCCAGCGCCCACGGCTCGGTCGAGGTGCCCATCGTGAACGGACCGCCGGGCACCAGCACTTCGGCGGGCAGCGCGCCCACCGGACCGTCCGGCGGCTCGGGCGCGGTGAGGGCGGCCGGCCCCCGCCGGAGCTGGTGGGTGATCAGCATCGTCTCGTCGTGCTGCTGCTCGTGCTGCGCGATCATGCCGAAGGCGAAGGCCGCGTCGACCAGCGGCCCGCCCGCCAGCTCCGCCCGCTCCAGGATGTCCAGCACCCGGCCGCGCACGTCCGCCGCGTACAGCCGGGCCTCGGCCGGCGCCAGCAGCGGCAGCGAGGGACGGCTCGCGCGCGGGTGCTCGAAGGCGTCGTAGACGGAGTCGATCTCGGGCCGCATCGCCTCCCGGCCGCCGACGGTGCGCAGCAGCCACTGCTCCTCCTGGTTGCCGATGTGGGCGAGGTCCCACACCAGCGGCGACATCAGGGGGGAGTGCTGGGCGGTCAGTTCGCCGTCGTCGACGCACGAGGTGAGCAGCGCCGTCCGGGCGCGGGCGGCGACCAGGGCGTCGAGGGCCCGGCCGCGCGGATCGCCGAGCGGCCCGCCGTCGTACGGGGAGCCGGCGGCGGCGGTGGCCGCCGCGGCCCCGGCGGCGCGGGCCGGCTGGTGGTCGCTCATAGGACGGGCTCCTTGACCGCGGGCGGGAGGGTGAGGTCGTCGCCGGGGCACCGGCCGGGCAGCACGTACCGCTCGTTGAACGCCGCGACGGCCGCCACCAGGTCCGGTGTGGCGCCGATGCGCTCCAGCGCGCCGAGCGCCGCGTCGAAGGCGGTGACGGCGGCGGCGTGCACCGCCGGGTCGGCGAGACCCCGGCGGGCCGCCGACACCCACAGCGGGTTGACCGGTGCCGGCAGCGAACCGGCGTACTCGGCGAGCGGTTTGACCGCCCGGTACACCCGCTCCGCCGCCTCGGGATCGTCGAACAGGGCCGTCGTCACGGCGACGGGGATCATCCACCCGTCGTCGCCCGGCTGCGCGTCCAGCATGCGCAGCTCCAGATGACCGCGCGGCCGGACCGGCGGGAACAGCGTCGTCAGGTGGTAGTCCAGATCCTCCCTCGTGGGGGGCCGCGGCACCCCCGAGCGCAGCCACTGCCGGAAGGTCATCCCCGCGGGGCTGTCCCACGGGCCCCGCGCGTGCCGTACGCACATCACCGGCGCGTCCAGTGCGTGCGCCGCCCACGCGGCCCGCGGCTCCGCCCACGGTGCGGGCGCCAGCGCCCGGACGGGGTCGATGGCCGCCCACACGGCCTGCCGGGTCGACCGCCAGCCCGTGAAGCGGCCCCGGCGCGCGGGGGAGTTGGCGAAGGCAGCCAGCAGCACGGCGCCCAGCAGATGGGAGAGCTGCCAGCGCCTTGCGTGACCGAGGGGACCGGGCTCCTCCTCGCCCGCGTCCAGCGACACCTGGACGGAGGCCGAGGTGCACATCATGGTGCGCCCCGCGGGGCCGGCGCGGTCCAGATGCCGCTCCATCGCGTCGTAGCGCGGGTCGTGGAGCATCCGGCGGGGGGACTGCCAGGGATCGATGCCGTATCCGGCGGGGACCAGATCCGAGGCCGCGAGCGCCGCGCGCACGGCGCGCAGGTCGGCGGCGGTGGAGTCGACGCACTCCATCAGGGAGGAGGCGGGGGCGGAGCTGAGTTCGAGCTGGCCGCCCGGCTCGAAGGTCAGGGCCGAGGTCAGCGACAGGGCGCGCACATCGTCGTACGCCGCCCGCAGACGCTCCGCGTCCACCGGGGCGGCGGGTCGTCGACGATCATGGATCAGCCATTCGACCTCGACACCCACCACCCGGGGCGGGCCGGTCTTGAAGCAGATACATCGGAGCAGGTCCTCGGCCTCGTCCTCGGATATCCGGGGACCGAAGCCGTCGGAATCTGGCGGATGCATGAGCGACTCCTCCACTCGAAGGATCCCGCGAAGGGACTCTGTCAACCTAAGGCCACCGCCGCCGGTCCGCACAAGGGTGCCCCCGGGGGCGGAAATGCGGTTGATCGCGTCCTGGCCGGTCACCGAGCATGTCCCTCCATGAGCGCACGACTACGGGAGATCGCCCGGCAGACCGAGGAGATCGTGGCGGCCGGCGGATACCGGCTGCCCGGCGGCCGCCTGGTCAAACTGGGGGACGCGGTGGCCGCCGCGCGGGAGGGCACCGCGCTGTACGGGCCGGAGCCCGTCGCCGCCGTCCCCGGCACCGGCCGCGCCACGGCCTTCGAGGTGACCGGCGAATCCAGCACCGCCGCGGCCCGCCGCCTGGCCACCGCCGCGCCCGGCCCCGTCGCCGTCCTGAACTTCGCCTCCGCCAGGAACCCGGGCGGTGGCTACCTGAACGGCGCCCAGGCCCAGGAGGAGGCGCTCTGCCGGGCCTCCGCCCTCCACACGACCCTGTTGTGCGCCCCGGCCTACTACGCGCACCACCGCGAGGACCGCAGCCCCTTCTACTCCGACCGGGTCATCGCCTCCCCGGGCGTGCCCGTCTTCCGCGACGACCGGGGCGCCCTGCTCGACGAGCCGTTCCTCGCCGGGTTCCTGACCTCCCCCGCCCCGAACGCCAGCGTCATCGCCCGGAACCTGCCCGAGCAGGCGCACCGGGTGCCCGCGGCGCTCGCCGCCCGGGCCGAGCGCGTCCTGGAGACCGCCGTCGCCCGCGGCTACACCCGGATCGTCCTCGGGGCCTGGGGCTGCGGGGTCTTCCGCAACGATCCGGCCGAGGTGGCCGGAGCCTTCCGCGGGCTGCTGGGCCCGGAGGGCCGGTTCGGCGGCCACTTCGACGAGGTCGTCTTCGCCGTGCTCGACCGCACGGCGGGCGCGTCGACACTGGGCGCGTTCCGCCGCGTGCTCGCCGGGCTCCCGGGGCCCGAGAGCGCGGGTCAGGTCCGGCCGTAGCGCTTCCGCTGCCGGCCGCGGGGTTCCGGTCCGCGGGGGAGCGGTCAGGTCCGGCTGTGGCGCCTCCGCTTCCGGGCCGCCGGGGAGCGGTCAGGTCCGGCTGTGGCGCCTCCGCTTCCGGGCCGCGGGGGAGCGGTCAGGTCCGGCTGTGGCGCTTCCGCGGCCGCTCACCGGGCTTGCGGGGCCGCGGGGGAGCGGTCACGTCCAGCCGTAGCGCTCCCGCAGCCGGCCCACCACCCGGTCGAAACGCGGCCGGTCCAGCGCCGCTGCCTCCCGCCGCATGCCCGCCTCGTGGACCCGCAGCACCCGGTCCAGGTCCACCCAGGACTCGCGCCCGGCGCCGTCCCACGGGCCCGTGCCGATGGCCACCCACTCCCGGTCCCCGTCGTGCGCCCGGCTCGACAACTGCACGGCGAGCAGCGTTCCCGCAGCCTCGCGTGCCACCACGAGCACGGGCCGGTCCTTGCCCCGCCCGTCGTTCTCCTCGTACGGCACCCAGGTCCAGACGATCTCGCCCGGGTCGGGGGCCCCGTCCCGGTCCGGCGCGTACGAGGTGCGCACGGGGCCGACCGCGGCCGGCGCGGCCTCGGTCGTCGCGAAGGGCCCGTCACGGCCCGGCGCCGGTACGGCCCCCGGGGAGTCCTGGGGCGCTCCGCCCGGGGCCGGAGCGCCGGGCGGGCGGGGAGAGATCGTCATCGGCACACCTTGACATCCTCTCCGCCTTGGAGGGCGGAGATCCCCGTCTGCCTGCCGGTGGTCACCGGCTGGGGCTTCGGGTGGGTTCCTGTTTCTTCGCGCTGTGCCGGGATGAGTCCCGGTCTTACCCGCGCTCCGCAGGCAGTGACCGCCAGTCCGGCGGCCTTGGCGACGTTGATGGCCGCGTTGATGTCCCGGTCCAGGACGGTCCCGCACGCCCTGCACGTCCATACCCGGACGTGCAGGGGCTTGGGGCCGTCCTTGACGCCGCAGGCCGAGCAGACCTGAGACGTGGGCTCGAACCGTTTGATGCGGTGGAAGGCGCGGCCGTACAGGGCGGCCTTGTACGCCAGCATCGCGGTGAACGCCGACCATCCGGCGTCGTGAACGGACTTCGCGAGACGCGTACGGGCGAGTCCCTTGACCGCCAGGTCTTCCACTGCGACCGCTTGGTTCTCGCGGATCAGCCGGGTGGAGAGCTGGTGGTGGAACTCGCGCCGGGCATCGGCGGTCCGTGCGTGGGCGCGGGCAACCCTGATCCGGGCCTTCGCCCGGTTGTTACTGCCTTTCGCCTTCCGGCTGAGATCCTGCTGTGCCTTCTTCAGCTTCTTCTCGGCCCGGCGCAAAAAGCGCGGGGAGTCGATTTTCGTGCCGTCGGAGAGGATCGCGAAGTGGGTCAGGCCCAGGTCGATGCCGACCGCTGCGTCCGTGGCGGGCAGTGCCTCGGGCTCGGTCTCGACCACGAACGAGGCGAAGTACCGGCCCGCGCTGTCCTTGATGACGGTCACCGTGGACGGGACGTGCGGCAGCGACCTGGACCACTTCACGGACACGTCGCCGACCTTCGGAAGCCGGAGTTTCCTCCCGGCCGTGATCTTCCACCCGGCGTTCGCGGTGAAGCGGATCGCCTGACGGGTGTCCTTGCGGGACTTGAACCGGGGCGCACCCATGCGCGGGCGCTTGCCCTTGAGGCCGTCGAAGAAGTTCCTGTAGGCCGTGTCCAGGTCTCTGAGGGACTGCTGCAGTACGACCGAGGACACCTCGCCGAGCCATGCCCGCTCGGGGGTTTTCTTCGAGGCGGTGAGCCGCTTGGACAGCTCGCCCGAGGCAACGAACGGCAGCCCGGCGGAACGGGCGGTCTCACGGACGCGAAGCGCGTCGTTGAAGACCACCCGAGCACACCCGAACGCCCGGGCCAGCGCTGTGCGTTGCCCGGCGCTCGGGTACACGCGGAAGCTGTACCGAAGCTGCATGTTGATCACCATACGATGCAACCCCGATCCCGATGTGCGCACCGGTCGTCAGGTCGTCCACCACCTGCACGTCCACTTGGTTTTCGTAACGAAGTCCCGGCGTCAGGCCATGACCGACGCCATGCTGACGCGGTGCGAAGAGATCATGCGGGAGGTGTGCGCGGACTTCGAGGCCGAGCTGAAGCAGTTCAACGGCGAGGACGCCACGTCCATCTGCTGGTGCACTACCCGCCCAAGACCCAGCTGTCGAAACTGGTCATTTCACTCCAGGGCGCCTCGGCCCGCATGCTGCGCACGGAGTACGACAGCCACATGCGCCGGTACCTGTGGGGAGAACACTTCTGGTCCGGCTCGTACTTCGCCGGGAGCTGCGGCGGCGCACCACTGACCATGGTCAAGCAGTACATCGAAAACCAGAAGCGGTCTGCCTGACTGTCACCCCGGAGGCACAGAGGACTCCGGCGCTTCGCGCCTCCGGGTCAAGGACGGCCTTCACCCCCGCCCTGAAGGGCGGAGCACTGGCCAAGCTCAGCGGTAGAACCGCACCACCTTCCGGATCCAGCCATCCGGGGACGACGCGCTCGCCCCACCCGCCCGCCGTGCCCCCGGAGCGACCCCGCCGGGTCGGGCGGCGACCCTTCCCGGGGCACCCGCCGGGCCCCGCTCCGCGCCGGACTTTTCCGGCCATCCCCGGATCCCGGCCCGCCCGCGCTCTGGAAGGATGACGAGGGCGATGAGCCAGACACCCCGACCGCCCGTGGGCCGCTCCGCCCCGACCAGCGCCGACGTCGCCCGGCTGGCCGGAGTCTCCCGGGCCACCGTCTCGTACGTCCTCAACAACACCGCCGCCGTGCGCATCAGCGAACCGACCCGGCTGCGGGTCCGCGCGGCCGCCGAGGAACTGGGCTACGTCCCCCACGCGGCCGCCCGCAGCCTGCGCGCCGGGCACACCCGGACGGTGGTCATGCCCTCGGCCCGCCGGCCGGCCGGCCCGCTGCCCCTGCGCTTCTACGACGAGTTCCAGGGCGAGTTGCGGCGCCTCGAGTACACCGTCGTCGAATACGGCGGTCTCGGCCTCGACGGCGACGAGGCCGCCCGTGCCTGGGCCGAACTGCGCCCCGTCGCCGTGGTCTGCCCCGGCGGCACCCAGCCGACCGCGCACGGCGTCAGCCTGCTCCGGCGCTCCGGGGCGCGCGCCGTCGTCACCCTCGGGCCGCACCCCACCCAGGGCGCGCACTTCCTCGCCCTGGACGAACGCCGGATCGGCGCCGCCGCCGCGGAGCACCTGATCCAGCGCGGCCGGCGCGCCATCGGCGTGGTCGTCCCCCGGGAACCGGTCCCGGCGCACTGCGCCCGGCTCCGCCTGGAGGGAGTCCGCGCGGCCGCGGACGGCGCCGGGGCGCGGACGGTGGCGCTGCCGATGGCCTACGAGGAGGAGTCGGCCGCCGCCCTCGCCGCCCGCTGGCGGGCGACCGGACTCGACGGCGTCTTCGCCTTCGACGACGAGTACGCGATGCTGCTGATGCGCGCGCTCCAGGACGAGGGCGTCGACGTGCCCCGCGAGACGGCCGTGATCGGCGCCGGCGACCTGCTGCTCGGCAGACTGCTGCGCCCGCGGCTGAGCACCGTCCGCGTCGACACCGTCAGCGGGCGCCGGCTCGCCGACTTCGTCGACCGCATGGTCCGGGAACCGGCCGCCGAACCGGAGCACCACGACCTCATGGCGGCCCGCGCCGTCCACCGCGAGTCGAGCTGACCCCCGGGCGCCCCGTCCTGCCCGGCGGTGACGACATGCGGCCGACCGGGCGGGTGTCTACCGTCGCCCCATGAGCAACGAACCGGAGCGTTTCGGCATCCTTGTCCTCCCCGAGCACGTCGAAGGCGACGACCCGGTCGCCGCGGCCGAGAGCGCGATCCGCTCGGCCGTCGTCGACGCGACCGGCCGCCGGGGCGCCTCCGGCTACCCCCGCTACGTCGGCGACGGCGTGGAGGCCGACATCGACCCGACGACACGCGCCGTGGAGGCGCTGCTGGTGGACGGCGCGGAGCTGGACTACGGGCTGACCGTCCGCGTCGTCGACGCCGACCGGGTCTGACCGCGCGGGCCGTCCCGCCCGACGACCTCCGCCCGACGACCTCCGCCCGGCGACCTCCCGGCCCGACGACCTCCCGGCCCCCGCCGGGCGGCCCCGCCGGCGACCCGCCGGGCGGGTCCGCTGACACCGGTGGCCCGGCGACCCGCCGGGCCGGTCCCGGTGACGCCCGGTGGACCGTTGACAACCCGCCGCACCGGGCCCACACTCTGGCGACTCGATTTGTGGACCATTGTTCACCAGGCGAACAGGGGTCCCGGCCGCCGGGAGAGATTTCGATGAGCATCCGCGACGTCTACATCGTCGACGCCGTCCGTACACCGATCGGGAAGTTCGGGGGCGCGCTCTCCTCCGTCCGGCCCGACGACCTCGCGGCCCACGTCGTGCGGGCACTCGTCGACCGCACCCCGGAACTCGACCCGGCCCGTATCGACGACGTCGTCTTCGGCGACGCCAACGGCGCGGGCGAGGACAACCGCGATGTCGCCCGGATGGCCGTACTCCTCGCGGGCCTGCCGGTCGGCGTGCCCGGCGTGACGGTCAACCGGCTCTGCGGCTCCGGCCTGGAGGCGGTCGTCCAGGCCGCCCGCGCCATCGCGCTCGGCGACGCCTCGGTGGCCGTGGCCGGCGGCGTCGAGTCCATGTCCCGGGCCCCCTGGGTGATGCAGAAGCCCGAACGCGCCTTCCCGGCCGGCCACCAGCAGCTCCACTCCACGACGCTCGGCTGGCGCATGACCAACCCGCGGATGCCCGCCGAGTGGACCGTGCAGCTCGGCGAGGGCGCCGAACTCGTCGCCGACAAGCACGGCATCGGCCGCGAGGCGCAGGACGCCTTCGCCCTCGCCAGCCACCGCAAGGCCGCCGACGCCTGGGCCGCCGGACTCTACGACGGCGAGGTCGTGCCCGTGCCCGGCGTCGCCCTGACCCGGGACGAGTGCATCCGCGACGCCACCTCGATGGAGGCGCTCGCCAAGCTGAAGCCCTCCTTCCGCCCCGAGGGCACCGTGACCGCGGGCAACGCCTCCCCCCTCAACGACGGCGCCGCCGCCCTGCTCCTGGTGGACGACGAGGGGCTGCGCGCCACCGGCCGGGAGCCGCTCGCCCGCATCCGGGCCTCGGCCGTCACCGGCATCGAGCCGCAGCTCTTCGGGCTCGGCCCGGTCGAGGCGGTGACGAAGGCGCTGGCCAAGGCGGGGCGCTCGTTCGGCGACCTCACCACCTTCGAGCTCAACGAGGCCTTCGCGGCCCAGTCGCTCGGCTGCCTCGCCGAGTGGCCCGGGCTCGACCCGGCGCTCGTCAACCCGCGCGGCGGCGCCATCGCCATCGGCCACCCGCTGGGCGCGTCGGGCGCCCGCCTGGCCGGCAGCGTCGCCCACCAGCTCGCCGCCGCGGGCTCCGGCACGGGCCTCGCCGCCCTGTGCATCGGCGTCGGCCAGGGCCTCGCCCTCGTCCTCGAACGCTGACCCGCCCCCTGCGACGGGGGCGCACACACGACGGCGGCCGGAGCACCCCCTGAGGGGTCGCTCCGGCCGCCGGGCCCGTCGCGCGGGGCTGGGTCAGGCCGTGGCCTCGCCGCCCGCCTGCTGTCCGCCCGGCGTGCCGTCCGCGCCGTCCTTCTGCGCCTTCTCGATCGACTTGCGCACCTCGTCCATGTCCAGCGCGCGGGCCTGGCCGATCACGTCCTCCAGCGCCGCCTCCGGCAGCGCCCCCGGCTGAGCGAACACGGCCACGTTGTCGCGGACGATCATCAGCGTCGGGATGGAACGGATCTCGAAGGCCGCCGCCAGCTCCTGCTGCGCCTCGGTGTCGACCTTGGCGAAGACGAGGTCCTGGTGCCGCTCGGACGCGCCCTCGAAGACCGGGGCGAACTGCCGGCAGGGGCCACACCAGGACGCCCAGAAGTCGATCAGGATGAAGTCGTTGTCCGTCACGACCTGATCGAAGTTTTCCTTGGTGAGCTCAAGCGTGCTCATGGCCTGTCTACCTCTCGCTGACGTCCGGTGGAGTCGCCCCGCACAACCGTGCCCGGGGCGCTGCTATTCCTGCCCCTGCCCATGTGGCCATGACGCACACCCCGCAGCAGACTGACCCTATGACCGAAGCTGTGGAATACGACGTCGTGGTGCTCGGAGCCGGTCCCGTCGGGGAGAACGTGGCCGATCGGACCAGGGCCGCGGGCCTGAGCACCGCCGTGGTGGAGAGCGAACTGATCGGCGGCGAGTGCTCGTACTGGGCCTGCGTCCCCAGCAAGGCGCTGCTGCGCCCGGCGCTCGCCCGCGCCGACGCCCGCCGGGTGCCCGGACTCGCCGGCTCCGTACAGGGGCCGCTGGACGCCAAGGCCGTCCTCGCCCGCCGCGACGAACGCGTCGGCGACTGGAACGACGCGGGCCAGGCCGAATGGCTCGACTCGATCGGCGTGCGCCTCTACCGCGGTCACGGCAGGCTCCACGGCCCCAGGAGCGTCGTGGTGGACGGGCCGGAGAAGGAGCACCACCTGCTCACCGCCCGGCACGCCGTCGTCGTCGCCACCGGCAGCCGCGCCGTCCTCCCCGACCTGCCCGGCCTCGTCGGCGCCCGGCCCTGGACGAGCCGCGAGGCCACCAGCGCCCGCGAGGTCCCCGACCGCCTCGTCGTCGTCGGCGGCGGCGTCGTCGGCGTGGAGATGGCCACCGCCTGGCAGGCCCTCGGCTCCCGGGTCACCCTGCTCGTCCGCGACGGCGGCGTACTGCCCCGCATGGAGCCCTTCGTCGGCGAGCACGTCGTCGACGCGCTGAAGGAGGCGGGCGCCGACGTCCGCCTCCACACCTCGGTCGCCGCCGTGGACCGCCCCGGCGGCAGTACCGGCCCCGTCACCGTGGTGCTCGGCGACGGCAGCAGCGTGGAGGCGGACGAGGTGCTCTTCGCCACCGGCCGCGCCCCGCGCACCGCCGGCATCGGACTGGAGTCGGTGAACCTCACGGACGGCTCCTGGCTGACCGTCGACGACAGCTGCCGCGTCGAGGGCACCGACTGGCTGTACGCGGTGGGCGACGTCAACCACCGCGCCCTCCTCACCCACCAGGGCAAGTACCAGGCCCGGATCGCCGGCGCCGCGATCGCGGCGAGGGCGCAGAAGGTGCCCCTGCTGGAGACCGACCGCTGGGGCGCCCACAGCGCCACCGCCGACCACGCGGCCGTCCCCCAGGTCGTCTTCACCGACCCCGAGGCGGCCGCCGTCGGACTCTCCCTCGCCGAGGCGGAGCGCGCCGGCCACCGGGTGCGCGCCGTCGACTACGACCTCGGCTCGGTCGCCGGCGCCGGGCTCTACGCGGAGAACTACCGCGGGCACGCGCGCATGGTCGTCGACCTGGACCGCGAGATCGTCCTCGGCGTGACCTTCGTCGGCCCCGGCGTCGGGGAACTGCTGCACTCGGCGACGGTCGCGGTCGCGGGCGAGGTGCCGATCGACCGCCTCTGGCACGCCGTCCCCGCGTTCCCGACCATCAGCGAGGTGTGGCTGCGCCTCCTGGAGGCGTACCGGGGGTAGCCGGCCGCCGCCGGGTGCGCGGGCCGGTCGCGGGGCCGGTTCCGCCACGGGGCGGCCCCGCGGGGCGAGGCGTTCCGGTACCGGAAGTCCGCGCGGCATTCCGGTGGCGGCCGGGGGCGCGGCGCGAGCCGTTCCGGCACCGGTCGGCCGACCGGCCCGTGCGCGGACTTCCGGCCCCGTTCCTCGGCGGGTCCTTCCGACGGCGCGCACGGGCCCGCCGCCGGGGACTACCCGGCGCCGCGCCGCCGGCGTGCGCGCTCGAACTCGTCGACGTCCGACATCCAGGGGCCGTGCGGGTCGAGTGCGGAGCAGCCGCCGCGGACGAACGCGCTCACCAGGGTCCGGTACCCGCCGATCCCGTCGACCAGGGTGTACTCGACCCGGTACTGCGGATCCGACCCGCCGTCACCCGCGCGCACCGTCGTGATCCGGGCGAGCGAGTCCGCGTAGAAGTGGAGCTGGACCCCTTCGCCCCGCTCTTCGTCCTCGATGGTGAACACCTCGTTGTCCGCGGCCGAGCGGTCGCCGACGAACTCCCAGAACTCCGCCGCCGCGGTGCGGGGACCCTCCGGGAGCCACTTCCTCTCGGCGCCCTTGTCGTCCGTGAACGTCAGGCCCGTCCGCCGCGCACTCCCGCCGGAGCCTGCTTCGTCCCCCTCGGTGTCCATGGGCGCGTTCCTGGCACGGTCCGTGGCCTCCGAGCACATCAGGAAGCCCACGGTGCGCACCGCGTCGTCGACGAGTTCCGGGTGTGCCCGGCGCATGGCCGTGTCGACCGCCGCCGCCATCCGTTCCCAGTCGCGCTTGTCCGTGCCCCGCTTTCCCCGCCGCGGATCGCGGCCGATGCGCATCCCGGCGCACGCCCGCTCCGCGGTGGCGATCACCCGCATCACCTCGGGCAGCAGCGCCGGTTCGACGGCACCCGGCGTCCGCTTCGGGACCGTCGAGCCGTGCAGGTACTGGCCCGTGTACCGCAGGACCGCGGTGTCGAGCGGACCGAGCACCACCCCGCGCTCGGCTCGGCGGCGGTTCGCATGGTCCTCCTGGGCCCGTTTCGGGTCGGACGTCTCCGTCGCCGCGCTCATCGCCGCGCAGACCCGACCGCGCCGGAGCAGATCGGTGTCGGCCCCGTGGGCGACGAGCCGGCCCCTGTCCCACGGGATCCCCCGGAAGAACGCGTCGACGTCCGCGGGCGCGGCGAGCAGGATCGGGTCCAGGAGTGCCGCGGCGGCGCGCTCGTCGAGGGGCCCCCGGGTCCCGGCGGCGTCGCACAGCGGAAGGACCGCGCTCCACAGCAGCAGGTGCCTGGCCAGATCCTCGCGGATCACCGCGAGATGGGCGTCGCCGATCGGGAAGGTGAACGTGCGGGGTTCGTGGTTGGCGTCGGCCCCGGCACCGAGCATCAGCCTCAGCTCACCGTCCTCGCGGACCACGGTCGGGATCCAGCCGCTCATGCGCGTGAAAACGATGTCTCTCATGGGCCCAGTCCGTCTCTCGTGCCGTCTCTCACGGGCCCAGTCTTTCCCACCGGCCGAACGCTCCTCCACGCGCGGCGGTCACGGAGGGCGTACGGCGTCCGACCCGGGGCGTCCCGGTCGCTGCGTCCGACCCCGACCGCCGGAGGCGCTTGCGTCCGACCCCGGCCGCCCGAGGTACCTGCGCCCCGCCGCCGGAGGCACCCGCGTCCGACCCGGAGCCTCGCGGTCTCGGCGTCCGCCCTCGGCCGCCGGAGGTACCTGCGCCCCGCCGCCGGAGGCACCCGCGTCCGACCCCGGCCGCCTGAAGCCGATCACGCTCCGGCATGCTGACCTGGTGAACCTGCTCTCCGGCTTCCTGCCCATCTGGGCGATCACCGCGGCCGGCTGGGCGGCCGGGCGCCTCGATGTGCTCGGCGGGCAGGCGCAGTTCGTGCTGGCCCGGTTCGCCTTCGCGTTTGCCATGCCCGCGCTGCTGTTCCTGACGCTCTCGCGGGCAGGGCTCTCCCGGCTGGCGACCCCGGGGGTCGCGGTCTTCGCCCTGAGCCTGCTGCTGATGTTCGCCGTCGGACTGGTCGTCGGGCGCCGGGTGTTCCGCAGACGCCCGGCGGACCGGGCCATCGGCGCGATGGCCGGCTCCTACGTCAACTCCGCCAACCTCGGCATCCCGGTCGCCGTCCAGCTCCTCGGCGACGCCTCGTTCGTCATCGCGGTCGCGCTCTTCCAGACGCTGTTCGTGACGCCCGTGGTCATCGCCCTGATCGAGCTCGACACGGGCGGCGAACGCCGTCGGCCGCTGCGGCTGCTGCTCCTGCCGCTGCGCAACCCCGTCATCGCCGCCTCCGCGGCCGGCACCGCCGTCGCCGCCCTCGGCCTGCGCCTGCCCCCGGAGGCGACCGCGCCCGTCGAGATGCTCGGCGGGGCGGCCGTGCCCGCCGCCCTCTTCGCCCTCGGCCTGTCGCTCCACCGCCGCCGGGAAGGCGCCGCGCCGGCCCAGGTCCCTGTCCCCGTCCGGGCGCGGCGCGGCGAGCGGTACGTCCTCGTCCTGCTGAAGACGGTCGTCCACCCGCTGCTCGCCTACGCCCTCGCCCGCTGGGCCTTCCGGCTCGACGGCCACGAGCTCTACGCCGTCGTCCTGTGCGCCGGCCTGCCGACGGCCCAGAACGCGTTCGTCTACGCCTCCGAGTACCGTCTCGACACCGGCCTCGTCAGGGACACCGTCCTGCTGTCCACCGTGGTGTCGACGGCCTCGCTGTCGGTGATCACCTGGCTCCTGGCCTGACCCGCGGGGCGCGAGGGGGTCGAAGAGGAGGGAGCCGGGGAGGAAGTCCGGGTTCGCCCGCCACCGCGCGCCGGGGCGGCGCGTCACCGGAGAGGGGCCGACGCCCCGTCAGCACCCCTCGGCCGCGCGCCCCTTCGGCGCCGTCTCACCTACCCCGCCTCCGGGCGCGCCGGAGGATGCCGCCCACCAGCTCCCTGGCCGGCCCCGGGTGCGCCGCCAGCCAGCCGCCGAGCCGGTCCCGGACGGCCTCCTCGACACAGACGCGCACCTCGGCGCCGCCCAGCGTCCGACGGGTGGCCCCCAGGTACTCGGGGCCGTCCAGCTTCACCGAGACCACCGCCGTCAGGCCCACGCGCACGGTCTCCGCGTCCAGGCAGGGGTCCGCCCCGTCCAGCAGGCCCAGCCGGCGCGCGCAGGCGTCCACCGCGGCCGTCACCCCGTCGCGGAAACCCTCCTCGTGGACGCCCCCGCCGGACGTGGGAAGGCTGTTGGCGAAGCCGCGGATCCGCCCCTCGTGGCTGCCGCGCCACCGCAGCGCGACCTCCACCGTCCCCGCCATCCGCGCGTCCTCCCGCTCGAAGCCGATGACGTCCTCGGGGAGGGGCGCACCGGCCGTGCCCGCGTCGAGGAAGGCGACGAAGTCCCGCGCCCCGCCCGGGAACCGGAACCGTGCGACGACGGGCTCACCCTGTGTGCGTTCGTCGGTCAGCGAGAGGGTCAGCGCGCGGTTGAGGAAGGCCAGTTCCCGCAGGAGTCCCGCCAGAGTCTCGAACGAGGGCCGGCCCGCGCCGAAGACATCCGGGTCCGGGAGGAAGGCGAGACTCGTTCCGCTTCCCGTCGCGGGACCGGCCGCGCGGGGAGGGGCGACCGCGACACCGCGCACGTACTCCTGCACCCAGCGGGTGCCCTCCTGCCGCACCTCCGCGGTCAGCCGACGGGACAGCGCGTTCGTGACACAGGGCCCCAGGTGGAAGAGGCTCAGGGCGACCGAGTCCCGGCCGCCGGGCCCCGGCCCCGTGGACGTGCGGGTCAGCAGGGACTCGATGCCGGGGACGCCCGGAGGTCCCGAGGCGTCCGGCGGGACGCCCGGGCCGTCGTCCTCGACCCGCACGCCGCCGTCGGCCGTGAGCACCACACCGACGGAACCCGCCCGCCCGGCCAGGACCGCGTTCACCGCCGGGCCGAGGGCCTCGCACACCATCTGGTGGAGACCGCGTCCGCCGGTCGAGCCGACGTACATCCCCGGCCGCCGGCGGATCGCCTCGACCCCCTCCAGCACCTCGATGTGCGCCGCCTCGTAGCTGCCCGAGTCCTCCGTCACGACATCCCCTCCCACGGTGTCCGACAGTGCGGCCAGCCTAGGAGGAATGACGAGGAAAACCCAGGTCAGAGCGGTTATCGGGCAGCGTGCGGGCGCCCTGGGGAAGCATCTGCACGGACCTGTGCTGGCCTGTCCGGGCGGGAGGGATCCCGGCGCACGCGCCCGGTGCCGGAAACGCGCCGGGGGCCACGGGGGCGCCCCTCGGACGTCCGTTCCCGGCGGGGCGACGGCCACGGATTCCGGTGCCACGGGCACGAGCCCGCGACACCGGAATCCGCGCCGGACGCCGGTTCCGTGCCGGACACCGGTCCGTGCCGGACACCGGCTCCGCCGGGGTCACACCGCGGGGACGTCGCCCGCCATCGCGGCGGCCAGCCGCAGATGCGGCGCGGCCTCGTCGGCCCGCCCCTGGCGCTCCAGCGTGCGGCCGAGCATCAGACGGGCGTAGTGCTCGACCGGGTCCCGCTCCAGCACGGCCCGCAGCTCCGTCTCCGCCTTGCCAAGACGGGCGGAGTGGTAGTAGGCGCGCGCCAGCAGCAGCCGCGGCGCCACCTGCTCCGGCGCCTCCTCGACCAGACCGGTGAGGATCCGGGCCGCCGTCATGTACTCCTTGGACTCGAAGAACATCTGCGCCCGGTCCCATCGCTCGGCGGGCGTCCCGAACTCGAAGTAGCTCTCGCTCACCTGCGTACCTTTCCTGTGACGGGCTCGGACGATCGCGTGAACGCCACGCCGTAGCCGTGCATTCCCGCGCCGGGAAACGGCACCCCGGGAGCCCCTGCGGGCCGCCTCAGCAATTAGGTTGGGCGCCATGAGCAATCTCGATCGTCAGCCCGCCCCGTCCGTCTGCGGCGGTCGCGGGTTCGTCGTCGCCGAGCCCGTCCGTGAACTCCTCAGCCCCCGCCGCGTCCAGCTCGGCGAGTCCACCGAGGTCCGCCGGCTGCTGCCCAACCTCGGCAGGCGCATGGTCGGCGCCTGGGCGTTCGTCGACCACTACGGCCCCGACGACATCGCCGACGAACCCGGGATGCAGGTGCCGCCCCACCCGCACATGGGCCTCCAGACGGTGAGCTGGCTCCACGACGGCGAGGTGCTGCACCGCGACAGCACCGGCTCGCTCGCCACGATCCGTCCGCGCGAACTCGGACTGATGACCTCCGGCCGGGCGATCAGCCACTCCGAGGAGAGCCCGAAGAAGCACGCCCGCTATCTGCACGGCGCCCAGCTCTGGGTCGCCCTGCCCGGCGCGCACCGCGGCGTCGAGCCCCACTTCCAGCACCACACCGACCTGCCCCAGGTCACGGCCCCCGGCCTCACGGCCACGGTCATTCTCGGCTCCCTCGACGGGGCCGAGTCGCCGGGCACGGCCTACACCCCGATCGTCGGCGCCGACCTTGCCCTCGCGGCCGGCACGGACACCCGTCTGCCCCTCGACCCCGACTTCGAGTACGCGGTCCTCGCCATGTCCGGCGAGGCTCACGTCGACGGCGTCCCGGTCCTCCCCGGCTCCATGCTCTACCTCGGCTGCGGCCGCACCGATCTCCCCCTGCGCGCCGCATCCGACGCGGGCCTGATGCTCCTCGGCGGCGAGCCGTTCGATGAGGAGATCGTGATGTGGTGGAACTTCATCGGCCGTTCGCACGAGGAGGTAGCACAGGCCCGTGAGGAGTGGATGAACAGCACCCGGTTTGGTGAAGTGACGGGCTACGACGGTGACCGTCTGTCGGCTCCTGAACTCCCGCCTGTGGCGCTGAAGCCGCGGGGGAGGGTGCGCTGAACTGCGGTGATGCCTGGTCCGCAGGTGCGTGCGCGAAGCCTCGGGGGTGACGCCGTTCCGTGGAAGCGGAACGCTCCCGGGGCTTGCCACACGCGGTGCTGCGAGCGCTCGGACGCGTCGCCATGTGTGGTTGCGTTAGGCAATGTCTGACAGACCTGATGCTGACCTTTGTTGACCTTTCTGATTGGCCAACAGCTCTGCTGTATCCGTGCACCGAAGACCGTGCCCCGACCTGCGGGAGGGAGTTGGGAGAGCAGTGACGGTGGCGAGCAGCCGGGCATGAAGCGGTGTATGTCAGCGAGGGCATTCGCTTCCTGCCTCTAGTTGACGCCGTTGGGCAGGGCGCCGGTTTTCGGATTTTAGAGCCCGGCGGCCGCCGGGCCCGGACTTCACGCTCAAGACCGGGATCGGGGCAGATCGGCCGCGGCTGTACGTCCAGGTCGGCGGCTGCCACATGGTGGGAGCCAGGAGGCCGGGCAGGAGAGTGAGGGGTCCCCTGCCGCCGGAGAGCCGCTTCCGGCAGCAGGGGATGCGCCCGTGTCGGGCAGTTACGGGGGGACCGACCGACACGGGAATCTAGGGGGTGATGCCGAGGCGTGCCGCGAACGCGGCATGCGGAGTCGGCTCCGGCCTGAACTCGGCCAGAGTCCGCCAGAGCGGGCCGGCGGGGACCAGACGGTCGCTCGCCGAGGGCCGGAACCAGTACGGGCCCGGCTCGATAGGTGAGACCGTGGTGTCCAGGGACGGCAGCATTATCCGGAAGGGCTCGCTGAGACATACGGCGTGTGTGTGCGGCTTCCATCGCCTGGTGGTCCCGGGCGGGACGAGCCAGTAGAAGAGGTGGTCACGGGTGTCCTCGACAACCGGACCACAGCCACCCTCTCCTTGGACTTCGTCCATGACGGCTGCCGCGGCGCGGGCCTGGAAGCCAGAGCTGGTCACGACGACATCGAAGAGATTGCCGCCCAGACGGACGCGGGTCTTCTGCCGGGCGGTGACTGCCAGGAGGGTACGGAGCAGCTCCGCAAGGTCTGCCATATCGGCAGCCGGCTCACCGGGCGCACCTGCTCGCTGTAACAGGGACTGCATCATCAGCTGGGTGTCAGGTGCTGCGGTGACGGTCACAGGGCCACCGGACCCGGCTGCAGTATGGCGCGCACGGTCTTGCCGGGATTCTCGTGGTTCAGGTGCCAGGTTAGACGGGCGCCATGCATGATGCGGGCCCGCCACAGACTTCCGCCGAACCGTCCGACCACCTGGTCGAAGGCGTCGAAGGCACTTTTCCCATCGGTCACGTCAACCGTGAGCTCTCCTGCGCCTACGCGCAGGCCGACGCTGAAACGGCGCTGGCTGCCCCGACCGTGTCGGTTGGCGTTGTCGGCCAGGATGCCCACTACGGCAGTGGCGTGCTCAACGGGCCCGGGCCAGTGCATCGCGGTGAGCCGTGCGCGGGCCTCGACACGGGCCTTCTGCTCGGCCCAGTCACCGAATTCAATCGAGAAGGCCGTGTTCGCTTCACGGGCGCGCGGCGACATCAGCCCCCTCCTTCCAGTTCGGAGGGACATGGGCGAGGAACCCTGCCCTGTTCTGTAACTCGTCAAGAACCGCGGCGTACTCGGAGGGCAGGGCGCTCACTGCGGCAGCGTCGAAGGTGACGATCCCATCTGCCACGCCGTTGCGGACCAGACTCAGGGCTTCCATCCACCCGTCTCGGGCGTCGGGCCGGTCCATGCCGCCGTTGTCCCAGAGTCCGTCTCGGACCACGCGCCACCCTCGAAAGGCGGCATAGGCGCGGACGCGCTGGAGCGTGGCCGACGGTGCGACAGGATGAACGGTGAGCGCGTAGGGAACGACTCGAAAGCCACAGGTGGGCGGGTTGAGCGTGGCGAGCATGTCCCGGCGCCGGGCGTGAAGCTGGCCGAAGCGGTCCTGACGGACCCCCTCGCCGTAGTCGTCTCCGGGCGTGATCATCGACTCCTCATTCCCTCGCTCCCGACAGGTCGTGACGTCACTCAGTCAACGACCTGTCACAGCACGCGCACAGGAAATAGCGGCGGCGCTCGCGGCTCGGGGGACCGGAAATTTTTACCTTCCCACGGTTGGAGCCCCGCTACGGTGAACGAGTGACGGCAAATGTCTTCCTCGCGGCGGCCATGGAGCGCGCCGGACTGGGGCAAGCGGAGTTAGCGGAGCGGCTGAACCTCAGGATCGAGCAACTGACCGGCTCTCCAGGCAACCTGTCGGACCGCCACATCCGTCACTGGCTGACCGGAAAGACTCGCTGGCCGCAGCGGAGACAACGGCTCGTCCTCGAAGCAGAGTTCGGAGCATCCGCCGAGGAATTGGGCTTCATCGCCCGAGCCCGCATCACCCCAGCGCCACCAGAGGACGACGACGTGCGCCGACGAACATTCACCACAGCAGCAGCCTCCTTCACCGCCACGGCCCTCGCCCCTGGCGCGCCTTCAGGGACCTCTCGAATCGGTATGGCCGACGCCGACCGCCTCGAAGCCAACTTTGCCCGCCTGATCCATGCCGACAACACGGCAGGGCTCTCCGTCGACCTGGAGACGCGCGCACTCGCCCACGCCCAGCACGCCCTCGATCTCATGGCGATCGGCGCGGCCACCGAGCGTGTCCGAAAGCGCCTCTACGCCCTGGCTGCCGCGTTCACCGGGACAGCCTTGTGGGCTGCCATCGACCGTATGGAACCGGACCGCGCGGGCCGCCATCTCGACCGCGGCCTGCGCCTCGCCCGCCTCTCGGGTGACACCGCAATGGAGATGCGCCTGTGGGGACACGCATCTGTCCTCTACGTGCAGCAACGCCAGCTTCCTGACGCCGTGGCCGCAGCAGAGATGAGCAGCACCACCCACGTCTGTCGCCGCGATCCCTTGTTCCGTTCACTCGCCGCCGCCCGCTTGGCCGCAGTTCACGCGCAGGCGGGCGAGCGGGCGGCCGCGCACAGGGCCCTGAGCCGGGCCGACGCAGCCTTTCACCGGATCAACGCAATGGAGCGCCCCGCCTTCGTCGACTTCTACGACCGCGCAGAGTTCGAGGGCCTCGCCGGCATCACCATGCTCCGCCTGGCCCGGCACGAGGAGGCTGAGGGACACCTGCACCACGCGCTCGCCTGCCTCCGCCCAGAGTTCCATCGCAATCGGGTCTACTACTCCGCGCTGCTCGCCACTGCCCAACTTCGCCAAGGGGAAGCGGAGGCTGCATGCGCCACTGCCGTGGCCTCGCTGCCGAGCCCTGGGCACGATCTTCCCGGCCGCACCGGAGCGTTGTTCGCGCAATTCGACCGCGACCTCACCATCCAGGCCGGCGGCACCTCCTTTGCCGCTGATTGGGCCGCCCACTACCCGCGAGGAGCAACTGCGTGACCGTCGACGTCAGGCATTACACGGCCGAGGACCTGGACCAGATCCGCGAGACCATCCTCGACATCCACGTCGAGGTCCGGCATCGTGACTTCGGGCTGACCGGCCCCTTCTACGATCGAGACCGGTTCGACGAGCGTCTCGCCGCCTATGCGTCCCGCCCTGGCTGGACTGCAGTCCTCGGCTACGACGGTGAGCAGCCCGCTGGCTTCTGCTTCGGCACGACCCTTGCCTCCGACACGAAGTGGTGGGACTCGATGCTGGAGCCCCAGCCAGTCGAGCTCACCCGTGAAGACGGACACCGCACCGTCGCGCTCAACGAGATCGTTGTACGCAAGGAGTGGCGGGGCCGATCCATTGCCTGGCAACTCCACGAGGCATGGCTCGGCCCCCGCACTGAAGAGCGTGTCACCCTCCTGGTCAACCCCGCGGCCGGAAGCGGCGCCGTCCAAGCCCGCTACGAGGCCTGGGGCTACCAATCCGTTGGCGCTCAGCAGCCCTTCCCCGACTCACCCCGCTTCACCACCATGCTCCGCGCCGTCACGCTGGACTGAGCGGCACCCCACGCCTTCTGTTTCCCTCACTCAGTGAGCCGCTTCCAACCCTACTTTGAGCAGACCAGATGCAGGGTGAGGACGGCTCGAACGATGCTGGTGATGCGGATGGTGCTGCATCTCAGCTTTCGCAGGAGGCGCCAGGTCTTTAGGGTGGCCATGGCTTGTTTCCCCAGAGCCCGGATCCGCGCACGGGAGCGATTGACGGTCTGCTGACCTGGGGAGAGCTGGGTTTATCGGCCGCGGAAGGGGACTCCGACGGCACCGCCGGCACCCTGGTAGCCCGTGTCCGCCCAGCAGGGCAGGCCCGCGTCGGTAAGTGCGTCGATGATGCCGTGGGTGCGGGCCGCCCTGATGTCATGGGTGCTGCCAGGCAGCGCTGGTGAGGCCCACAGCAGTCGGCCGTGTGGATCGGCGAGGACCTGCACGTTCATGCCGTGTCTCTTGTGTTTTCCGAAGTGTGCGCCGTGAGGCGCTTGCTGTTCGAGTGGAGGTGAAAGGCCAGGCCACCACCATCGTCCTGTCGCAGCAGGGCGGTTGAAGCTGGGGCAGCCTGATCCGGGAAGTGCCAGGGAGGGCGGGAAGCAGCCCCGACAAAGCCGGGACGTGCCAGTACTGCCAGATGGTGCGGGTCCGGCGAGCGAGACGGAGAGGAGTACGCGAGGAACCGGCGTCTACGCCTCCTTAAGGCACGCCAGCTCGAACCTGGTGGATGTGGGCTGGATGCGGTGCGTCCCTGCTGGATATTCGGCTGGCGGGGAACTCTCCGCGTGGTCTATTCCGGTCGCGCGGGGGGCCACGGGAAGTGCTGCGGGGTAGCCGTGGCGAGGCCGCGGGGGCGTAGCCGGGCTCCTACTCCGACGATCGAACAGTGAGTGAACACGGGAACCGTCCCGGTCTCGCCCTCAAACCGTGCGTCCAGTGCAGTGGGAGGGCTGGGTCCACCGTCGGCCTATCGGGCCGGGACGGGGCGGAGCCGCCGTAGTACTCCGAGCGGGGGAGAGCCCGGCACATGGGGAAGGGCGGCAGCGGTTTCGAGAAGGGAAGGAGGCTGCAATGCCGAAAGACGCACCGCTGAACGGCGGTGCTCCCGAGGCCCCGGTGGGGCCTCGCCAGCGGGTATCGGGGATGCAGACCAAGCTTCACCGTTGGGCAGCGTCCGACTATGGCTCCGGCGACGCTGCTCGTCGCGTTCGAACGGGTCGCGGGCAACAAGGGGGCCGGATCCCCGGGCGTCGACGGCCTCACGGTCGTCAACGTCGAGCGGGAACTCGGCCTCCCGGGCTACCTGGAGGACCTGCGACGCGTACTGAAGGCGGGTGAATTCCGTCCGTTGCCGGTGCGCGAGCGCAAGATTCCCAAGCCCGGCGGGAGCGGGAAGGTGCGCAAGCTCGGCATCCCGACCGTGACCGACCGGGTAGTCCAGGCCGCCCTCAAGCTGGTGCTGGAGCCGATCTTCGAGGCCGACTTCCTGCCGGTCTCCTATGGTTTCCGGCCCATGCGGCGCGCACACGACGCGATCGCCGAGATCCACCGCTACGGCACCAGCGGCTATCGCTGGGTGCTGGAGGCGGATATCGAGGCGTGCTTCGACTCCGTCGACCACACGGGCCCTGATGGACCGAGCGCGCGTGAGAGTCAAGGACAAGCGCGTGCTGCGGCTGGTCAAGGCGTTCCTTGTGGTGGAGCATGAGCGAGTCCAGATGCCGGATCGACGAGGCGGCCAAGTCTCGCTGGCCTGCTGCCCACTCGGTGGCGTCCTCCTCGAACCGCATCGCGCCGTACATCGCCACCCGGTCCGCCCGCGCTCGGCCCCCTGGCGCAACCTGCTTCGCGTTGTAGACCTCCCTCAACCGGCGGATGGCCACGTCTCTAGTCGTTAAGCCCGACTCCTCCACCTGTCGGCCCGATGATTCCGGAATCGCACCACGTAGGGGTGCCGGCACTTCGACCACCGCGGCCGCGGGTGCTCGCACTCCTTGAAGAACGACGCCATCCCGCGAACCAGCGTCCCTGCCGCCATGTGACGACCACCCTCCTGCGACCGATGCTGACCTTTTGCTGACCAATTCGGTTCCAAGAGGGCCCTGACCTGCATGAATGGTCAGAGGGTGCGCTATGTGGTGGAACTTCACCGGCCGCTCGCACGAGGAGGTAGCACAGGCCCGCGAGGAGTGGATGAACAGCACCCGGTTCGGTGAATTGAAGGGCTACGACGGTGACCGTCTGTCGGCTCCTGAACTCCCGCCTGTGGCGCTGAAGCCGCGGGGGAGGGTGCGCTGAAGCGGGGGCGACCCCCCCAGGGGCGGTTTCCGCGGCTGTCTCGGACCGACTGAGTACGATCACCCTCATCGGTCCGAGTACGTGAGCGGCTGTCCGCCGGGCGTCGCGCAGGGAGGGGTGGGGCATGCGCCGATTCCTGCTGCTGGCACCGCTGTTGCCGTTCGTCGTCGGCTGCGGGGTGGTGGTGCAGCTCCCCGAGGAACGTGCGGCGGACGCCGCACAGGACGTGGCCGTGGAGGCAGGTGGAAAGCTGTACGGGCAGCGTCCGCGATCGGCAGCGGAAGTCGGCCGTTCCGCCGCGGACATCGACGGCGTCGAGGTGCTGCGTGTGACGGGCACCTCGACCCACGACGACGGCATCGAGGTGATCATCCGCACCTCCGGCTCGGCGTACGGCGACCGGCTCGACTCCCGGAAGACCGTCGTGCGGCGCTGTTTCGTCCTGCGCGTGTCATCCGGGACCGAAAGGGGTGGGACGCCCCACGGCGTTGACTGCCCGGACGGCCCTCCACTGGCGTTCGCTCCGCCACCCGAGCCTCCCCCTCTGCCGGTCGCACAACTCCGCGCGCAGCTTCCCCGGGTGCCGCAGAACGGCCGCGTCGAGGCGGCCGAGGTGCGCCGGGCGGTCGCTGCCCTCGACATGGATCCGGCTGTCCGCACCGAGATGAAGGAAGACGGCGGACGGGTCGGCCTTCTCCTGTCGGTCGAAGGAAACGGCTTCGACCCCCAGAGCTGCCTCCTCGCACGTGTGGAGCCCGGCAGCACCGACGTGTGGACGCCACCGCGGGCCCAGCGCATGCCCGGCGAGGGCGGCTGCACGGTGGGCAACGCCCTGGACCCGCTGCCGCCACCGCACTGACTGCGGGAACGTCGGTCACGTCCAGACGAGTCGTCCTTCGCTCACCCCGCAAACCGGATACTCCCCACCGCCGATCCTGGTCAGCTTTTCCGCCAGGCCGTCGAAGCAGTCGGCCAGTGACTCGTACTCACCCGTGACAGTGGCCTCACCCACGAACCACCTGCCGACCCGCCCGTCCCGAACGTCGACGAACTTTCCGGCCCAGGCGTCCTGATCCGAGAGGAACGGGATCCACTCATTGCGCCAGAACGGATCGTCCGGCTGGTCCGGGGGGTCGAATCCACCGGGACGTGAGCGGTTCGCGTAGAGCCGCTCCATCGTTCGGACGCCGAGGAAGAAGCTTCCCTCATCCGGGAAACCGGCGAAGCCGCAGCACATCACCTCGTCGTCGACTTCCTCCTCGGGCAGATCCAGACTGTTCTGCAGCAGCCAAGCCCGCAGGTCCTGCGGAAGGGGGATACCCATCCGCTTCTCGGCGGCCACGAGCATCTGCTCCGTAGCGGGCCCGGGCAGATCGGCGTGATCAGCCGGGGCGTGCTGCCGGAGCAGACTCATCACGCGGGACCAGCTCTCTTCCACACGCATTCTCTCTGCTTCCCCTCCTGCCCGCTCCCTGCGGACGCTTCCACGGATCGCGTCGGGGGCGCACGTCGCGCACGCCGTCCGGAGAACCTTGCAGGATGCTACGTCGAGCACCTATCCGCCCGTCGTTCGGCTTGATGCGCTGAAAGCTGATGATGTGTCAGTGGGGGTCTGTGTCGCAGCGTTCGGGGTGCGGGTGGCCGGTACCCGCGATCGCCTGTCGCGGGGCGAGCACCCCCGGGGCGGCGGCGCAGGCAACGTTCCTTCCGCGAGCCTGCGCGCAGCTGCTCCGGGTTGGAGTTGCCGCTGCAAGGGGGCAGCCCCTGCCGGCCAGGCGCACCAGCCCTTCTTGGTCCGGTTCGCCGAATTCACCGGCGAGGTGCACGACTCTGAAGTGCTCAGCCTCCCGTCGGGAGGCCCGGCTCGCTACGCCTGTACCCGACGAACCGCTCCGGGCCGCAACGAGGGCGGTACGCGGGCCACGGTGCCCGGGCTGAGGGCCTGGACGAGCGTGTGGTCGCCACGGCGGCGGCACCCTTCCAGGGCAGGAGCAGGCCGATGGAGCGGTCGGCCTCGAGGGCCCGTCGGGCGAGCGGCGGGGCAGGCGCCCAGGTGTGGTCAGTCCTCCATGTCGTGGCCGACTTCGGCCTTCGTGTGGCCTGGGCGTCCATCCCGGTGAGGATGCCGGCCTCCGGTCGGCCGGAGCCGGGCGGATGCGGCGACGTAGTGACAGGAGGGTCCACGAGATGCGCTCCCTGCGAGGGGGCGACCTGTGGCGGCGCGGCCCGTGCCCGCGACGTGCGCGGCGACCTGCCGGCGCGGCACGTGAAGCCGCCGGTGTTCACGGGATGATGACGACCTTGCCGCGGATGCGTCCGGACGTACTCAGTCGGTGGACGTCCGCGAGGTCGGCCAGTGGTCGTGACGCGCTGATGTCGATGGTGAGTGCGGCCGCGTCCACGAGTGCCACGAGTCTCGCAAGATGCGTCACATCGTTGTGAGCGACCATGTGGATCGCGTTCACCCCGGCGTCGGCAGCCGCTTCGATCGGCGTCGCGATCGAGACGATCCTTCCGCCCGGGCGCACGAGAGCCGCCACAGCAGCCGCCTCCGGCGGGCTCAGTGGGACCAGATTGAGCAGAGCGTCCACCTGCCCGTGCAGCGCGGCACCGACCGGTCCTGCGGTGTAGTCGATCACGTGATCCGCCCCCTGCCGCAGGACCGCCTCGGTGCTCCGAGGACTGGCCGTGGCGATCACTTCCGCCCCCGCGAGCTTGGCAAGCTGCGTCACGAAGCCTCCGACGCCGCCACCCGCGCCGTTGACCAGCACCCGCTGACCGGCAGCGACCTGCCCGTGCTCGAAGACCGCCTGCCAGGCCGCCAGGCCGGCCACGGGAAGGGCCGCAGCGGTCGCGAGAGGCACGGACGCCGACGCGGCGACCAGCCCGGCTGCGGGCGCACAGACGTACTCGGCAGCGGCACCACCGCTGTCGAGCCGCCCGATGACCCGGTCGCCGACGGCGAAGCCCTCCGTCCCCCTGCAGGCATCGGCCACCGTGCCGGCGACGTCCCAGCCGAGCGTGTAGGGCAGGTGCGCAGGGAAGAACTCCAGCAGCCTCCCCGCACGCAGGGCGGCCTCGGTGGGATTGAACGAAGTCGCGGCGACATGGACGAGGACTTCGCCGAACGCGGGTTGTGGTCGGGGTACGGCTTCGAAGCGGATCACGGAGGTATCGCCGTACTCGTGGATACGCGCGGTGTTCATCATCGGCATGCCGCGAATCTACGACCGCACGTCGAGACGATCCATGCTTCGGGCCGCCTCATTCATGCGCGTGCGTCTCGTGTGTGCCCATACCCTCGGCGCATGGATGTACTCAGCGACGTGCTCGCGGTCACGCGGACCGGCCTGCCCCGGTCGGCGCATGTGCGGTGGCATGCCCCGTGGGGACAGGAGTTCGCCTCCGTCCCCGGTTCGGCGGGCTTCCAGGTGATCTTGCAGGGCTCCTGCTGGCTTCTGCCTCCGGGCGCGGCGCCTGTCCATCTGCGCGCGGGCGACGTGGTGTTCCTGCCCCACGGCAGCGGGCACACCCTGGCCGACAGCCCCGAGCGCCTGGTGGCGGCACCGGTCTGCGGCCCCGGCGACCACGAGCTGCACGAGGCCTACGCCTCGGACAGCGTCGACCGGAGCGGAGACGGCGGTCCGGCCACCGTGGTGCTCTGCGGGGCCTATCAGCTCGACCTCTCCCGCGCCCACCCGCTGCTGCAGACACTGCCCGATCTTGTCCACCTGCCGGCACACCCGGACCGCCATCCCGAGTTGCGTTCAGCGGTGCAGCTTCTGGCCGCCGAGTTGGACGACCCGCGCCTGGGCACGGACGCAGTCGTCCCCGGACTCCTGGACGCACTGCTGCTGTACATCCTGCGCATCTGGTTCAACGGACAGCCCGCCCGCGGGGACACCACCGGATGGGCGGCCGCACTGAACGACCCGCCGGTCACCGCCGCCATCCACGCCATCCACCGCGACCCCGCAGCACCCTGGACCGTGGCGAAACTCGCCGCGGAAGCCGGGCTCTCACGGGCCGCCTTCGCCAGACGCTTCGCCGTACTGGTCGGCCAGCCACCCCTCGGCTACCTGACCTGGTGGCGGATGACCACCGCGGCGCGACTTCTTCGGACATCGGACGCACCACTGAGATCCGTCGCCACGCAGGTGGGCTACACATCCGAGTTCGCCTTCGCCCACGCGTTCAAACGCACCCACGGAACCGCGCCCGGCACATACCGGCGCAACAACTGATCCGAAACGGCAGCCTGGACCAGCAGACCGCTGTCGACGGCATGCTCGATCCCCGGAGCATCGGAGATGCCGCACGCGCCGACCCCGATTGCCCGTGGCGGTCTGGAGGGTGGGGAGCTACGCCCGCCGCCTGTATCGCAGCCGCGAACGCAAGGTCGAGCACGTCCCTGCTCCAGTCGTGGATCGTGATCTTGCCGGTCCGGGCAGGCGTGAAGGCGACTGCGGCGCCAGGTTCCCGGGTGAAGCAGAGCAGTGCCCGGCTTCCGGCGCTCTTGCGGTGGTCAGAGCCCTGGACCGTCGAGGCGCCGGTGCTCGGGGGCTGGGTGGTGCGCCGAGACGGTGGTGGAGTCAGCCCAGCACTCCGGAGAGGGCGCGGGCGAGTACGGTGGCGAACCGGTCGTGCGCGGTGGTTTCGGGCTGGGTGGCCGCGAGCGTTGCCGCGATGCGGGGGTGGGTGCCGGCGGCGGCCACGTGGCCGAGGTAGGAAGACCGGCGCTGGGCACCGGAGTGCGTTGCGGCCAGTTCGTTCTGGACGAACAGCGCGGTGAGCGCGTTCAGTACGGCGAATGCCTCGAGTTTGTGGGCGGGCTCGGCCGGGTGGTCGGCGAGTACGTCGAGCAGGTGCTCGAGCAGGTCGACCCCGTGCGGGCCGAGGCCGGGACGTGTGACGACCAGGCTGGGCAGCCAGGGATGGCGTCGCATGATCCGCCGGGCCTCGTGGGCGATCGCCAGGAGGTCCGCCTGCCAGTCGCCGCTCGGGGCGGGCAGGTGGTACTCGCGGGCGGTGCTGTCGATCATCAGGTCGAGCAGATCGTCGCGGGTGGCCACATAGCGGTAGAGCGATGCGGCGCCGGTGCCCAGGGTCGCGGCGAGGCGGCGCATGGAGACGGCGTCCAGGCCCTCCTGGTCGGCCAGTTCCAGTGCCGCGGCGGTGATCTCGGCGCGGCTGCGCTCGGCAGGCCGTCCGACCGGTGCCTGTTCCGGCCGCAGCCAGATCACTTCTTCCTTCTGTCCTGCCACCGCACCTCCCGTGTTGCCGTCACTCTAGCGTTCCGAGTACGGTGTTCGCGAATGATGTTCGCGAATCATGTTCGCGATCGATGCGAGGGAGTTGCCATGCCACGCTTCGCCTGCAACGACGATGTCCGGATAGCTTTCGAGGATCTCGGCGGTGAGGGCGGCGACCCGCTGCTGCTGGTGATGGGGCTGGGAGCCTCGCGCTTCTGGTGGCCCGGCGGGCTGGTGGCCGAACTGGTCCGCCGCGGCTTCCATGTCGTGGCCTACGACCACCGCGATGCCGGCCAGTCCACATACCTGCCGGACCGGCGTGAGGGCGCGCCCGTCGCAGCCCTGCTGCGCCACGCGCCCCCGGCCTACAGTGCCGAGGATCTGACCGACGACGCGATCGCCGTCCTCGACGCGCTCGGCTGGGGACGAGCCCACCTGTTCGGCCACTCCATGGGCGGGCTCGTGGCGCAGCGCATCGCGATCCGTCACCCGCACCGCGTGCACACCCTCGCCACGTCCTCGGCCGTGCCCAGCGACGTCAAGGGGCTGCGTGTCCTGCGCTACCTTCGCGTGGCATCCTTGGTCCGTTTCGCCAGGTTGCGTCATCCCGAGACCCCGCAGGGCGACCTCGCCCTGGCCGTGGCCGTCGCCCGTGTCATGGCCGCACCCGGCCAGGACGTCGACGAGGGCGACGTGCGTGAGTTCGTGGAGGAAGAGGCCGCGCACCAGGTCACCAGCTTCCGTGACCGGAACGCACAGAGCCGCCAGATCGGTGCGAAGTGGCACGGTGGTCCGCTCGCCGGGATCACCGCACCGACCCTGGTGCTGCACGGACTGCGAGACCCACTGCTGCGGGTGTCCGCCGCACGCGACATCGCCGCGGCCGTACCCGGCGCCCGC